>JAVTWO010000191.1:0-26502 GCA_032229765.1 Phycisphaerales bacterium
CGACGAGCTCGTCGAGGCGCGTCGAAGGCTCTACGCTGACTGCATCGCGGGGAACATCAACTCGGGCGAATGGGGCAAGCCCGATCAGCCCGCGCCCGCGTGGCTGGTGGACTTCGGTCACGTCTTTCTCTGGCGGCTCGAAGGCGGCTCGATCATCGCCGGTCGGTTGTGGCCCTCGCGCGACGGCCGGAAACGCACGAAGTACCCGATGGTCGTGGTTGCGCAGTGCGACAACGTGGGCCTGACGTGGATCGCGCAGAACGTTCTGCCCCGCCTTGAGCGTTTGCAGCAGCAGTGCATCGACGCGACGAGCCAGGAGGGCGTGATCGGCGCGGTGCAGAGCGCGCAGAGCGATCTTTCGGCCGCCGCCCCGGGCGCGGGGCCCGAGGATGACAACGCCGCCCTTCGTTTGGCGATGGACCGCCTGCTGCAAAGCCCGCTCGCCGAGGGCACGCGCACGGCGTTGTACCGCGTGCAGTATCAGCTCGAACGCGAGCTGGGCGGGTATCTGGCCGCGGGCCGAGCGCCGAAGCAGCCCCTGCCACCGCGCGGGCAGCACATGCGTATCCCGGCGGCGATCGATCCGCCCGATGCCGACCTGCTCGCATGGACACGCTACGTCACGCGGCAGATCGCCCCCGAGGCCTCGGTCTTCATCAGCAAGCCGCTGAACGCGGGTTGGGTGGATGTGTCCGTTGGTGAGCTTTCGCCCCAACTGGTCTTCCCGCTGAGGGCGGGTGCGGAGCATGTCGCCCCCGCGAGCGAAGTGCCCTACACCATCAACGACGCCTTCGTCAGCAAGAGCGAGCGGCTCTTTGATGAGCTGCAAGGCAAACTGCCCGCGGGTTCTGTTAGCGGTTCGCCTTCGACGACCGCACCGGTTTCGTCCGTCGCGAGCACAACCGGCGGCGGCGGTGCGTCGAGCAGTGCGCCCAGCAACGCTGCGCCCGCGAGTTCATTCATTCCCGCCGCGATGCCGGCGAAGGAGCCCGAGCCGCAGGTCTTCGGCGAGCCGGAGAAGAAGCCCGCGTCGATGGGCGTGATCATTTTCGCGGCCGCGGGTTTGCTCGTCGCTGCGGGTGCAATCGCGTGGGTGCTGGGTGTGTTCTCGCCTTCGAGTACGGGCAAAGGCACCAACCCGCCGCCCATCCCCCAGGGCCCGGGGATGAAGAATCCGCGCGGCAACGACGGCGCATCGACAACGCCTTCCAGCGAAGAGAAGACCGACAAAGCGGACGCCACAAAGACCGGCGCGTCCACATCAACCGCGTCGAAGCCCGCGGTCGAGTCGCCTCTGGTCGATCCACGCACCGGCTGGAGTGGCTTGGAGACTCTGCGAACGCTCAGTGCTTCGGTGCGGACACTCAAAGACGACGGCGCGACCGAGGCAACGACGCTCAGCGAATCCCTCGCGACCCTGCGCGAGCGCGTCACGGGCGTGCAGAACGAGGTGCTTTCGCCCACGTCGGTGAAGAGCATCGAAACCGCGCTGAGCACGCTCGATGCGGAGATGAAGGAGCTGGGCGCGAAGGTTGCTTCGGCCGAGAAGGCCCTCCGCGATCGACCCGCCACCAGTGTCACCACGCCCGGCGGTGTGACGCTCCCCGAGCGTGTCTCGCGTCTGAGCGCGATGAACGCGTTCTGGCGGAAGCAGGTTGATCTGCTGCGCAGCCTCGAGATGACGCAGCAGCGGGTGGAGCGCATCCGCGCGCTGCAGAGCGTCATCGAGTCTTTCGAACGCGCGATGCCCAAGAGCGAATCGATCGACCTGCCCACCACCACGCTCGGGGCGCAGGTGCAAAGCCTCTGGGACAGCAAGTGCGAAAAGGCCGCTGAATCCGCGGTGGTGCTGCTGGAGCAGAACCTCAGCGATCCGGGCAAAGCCGAGGCGTTGGTGACGCCCATCGCGACGAAGGTTCGTGAGTGGTCCGACAAGGCGGCGCTGCTGGCGCGACAAGCCGCCCGCGCCGAGATTGCTCTTCGCACGGGCGCGTCATGGCGCGAACCGATCGCCGACGGGTTGACCCTGCAACAGATCGACGAGCAGATACGCACCAGCACCGTTGCGGCGGAGGTCAGCGTTGCGCTCAAGCCCTTGAGCGATCAGTTCGCCGAGCTGCGCAGCATGGCCGACACGAACGACCGTTCGGCCATCGGTGCGGCGATCGTTCGACCCGAGACTTCGCTCTCACTGCTGCGCACGGCGATCGACCGCGGGTTGACGCTCTCGCCCGCTTGGCCCTCGGATCAGGGCGAGCTGACGATGTTCGCAAAGTCGCGTCTGACCGTCCGCGCTCGCCTGAACGAAGGCCGGCAGGATGCGCTCGATCTTTCCGCACGCAACGCCTGGCTCCGCGCCTGGGGCGAACCGTCGCTCAGCACCGACAAACGCGCCGAGCTCTGGTCCATGAGCGACACGCTGGGGATCAAACGCGATTCACTCCCCGCCTGGGCGATATTCAACCTCGCGAGGCACGAGCTGGAAACATCCATCGCGGGTTTGAAGAAAGCTGACGATGCGTCAGTAGCTCCGCTGATCGCCGAGTTCATCAAGAAGGCCGAGCCGATCCGTGATCGCTTGCCGGTCGGCCCGGCTCAGGCGCTGATCACCGGCGCAACCACGCTGAGCACGCGTCCGCCCGCGCCGAAGATCGGTCCGGGCGATCTGCCCCCCGCGCAAGGCGGCGCGGGACGTGCGAAGTGGACGCCTCAGGGTGATCAGGACGCCCGCGGCGTGGTGACGTACACGCTCAGTGTCGATGGCGTTCCCGCACAGACCATCGCGTTTGCACCGGTGACGGTGAACGACAAGGTTGTGTACATCTCCACAACGGAGATCAGCGTTGGGCAGGCGGGGGCGGTGCTGGCGAGCGCCGGTCGATCGACGGTCTTTGCGAAGCTCGTGGAAGATTGGAACGACTTCGACACGCGGAAGGGCCTGCGGACGTGGCGGCCGAGCGGTCGCATGCCGGTGGATGCCAGCAAGCCGCCGATGGTTCCGAGCGCCACACCCACGGGGTTGAAGGGGTGGCTGCCGAATGTGGCGGGCGTGGAGAAGGTCGCGCAGCCGCTGGCGGATGCAAATCTCGCCGGTCCGGACTGGAACGCGCCGGTGCAGGCGCTGCCTCCGGAGGCGGCGCTGGTGGTGGCATTGTCGATGAACTGTCGCCTGCCCACGGCGGCGGAATGGAAAGCCGCGTGGACGAGCGGCTCATTGCCCGACCCCGCGCCGGGTGCGCAGCTCCGCGGGTCGTGGTTCAAGAAGCAGCACGAAGTGACCAAGGCCGCCCGCGCAACCGGCGTGATGCTGCCGTGGCAGCAGGAGGGGGCCTTTTGGCCTCAGGGCTCGCGCCAGCCGGCGAGCTTGCAGGCGGACGAGGCGGTTCTGCCCGGCGATGAGGCGGGGCTCTTCTTCCGACCGGTGAACAGCGGCGAGAGCGCTTCACCCTTCAAGCACCTGATGGGCAACGTGGCGGAGTTTGTGCTGACCGAATCGGGCAAGTTCGAGGGTCTGGCACCTGATCAGGTGTCGCCCCGGTCGGTTTCGTCAGCGCAAGAGCTGCGCGTGATCGGTGCGTCGGCCGTGAGTTCGGTCACGCTCCCGCGGACGGAACCGCTGGCGGCGGAGCCGTTGCGAGCGCGACTGGGGTTCAGCGATGTGGGTTTCCGTGTCGCTTTCGGGGCGGATCAGGGTTTACCCCAGCAGGTGCTCGCAAAGGAGATGAAGGCGTTGCTGGAACGGTCGCCGGCCCTCCCGGCGGTGCCGAGCCCGAAGTGAGCGGACGCGATTGGGTGGCGGTTCGGGAGTCTTGACGTGTGGGGGGGCGGTTGTTAGTGTGCGTTTCGAGAAACTGGGTAAGACGCCCGGCCCCGATCGTGGGTCGGCGTATGACCCAGGATTTTGGGCCTGTGTGTCGGTCTTTGTCCGATGCAGAGGTTCGGGTTGGGTTTCTGAAGTGGGGCGGTGGTGATCAGCGGCGGTGGTGGGGTGGACGCGGCCGGTGGCGGTCGCGGCGTGGGTTGTGGTTCGGAGGCGGACGGTTCGAAGGATGAACTTCATGCACCAGCACGAATGCGCGGTTGGCCTTGGCAATGCGGCGAAGAACTCCCTTGCGGGGCTTTGGCTCTCCAGTCGGGGCGGACGCCGGGTGGTTGGCGGTCTGGCGGCGGCGCTGGCGGTCTTCGCCGGCAGCAGCGTGACGCTGGGCGACGAGCCCAAGGAAATGACCGCGAACCCGACGGAAACCGCGCGACCCGCGGCACCGGCGAAGCCGCCGGAGGGTGAGCAGATCGCCGCCCCGCTGCCCGCGGAGCTGAACCTGCGCAAGTACCCCATCAGCAAGTTCGAGCTGCGGTATCACCAGCCGGGCGAGGGGCTGCCCTCGGTCGATGAACTGCTGCGCACCACGGTGAACATCGGTCAGGTCAACGGCGTGTACACCGGCCCGCGGCAGGGCGTGGACACCGTCCCGCTGAACCTCGGCGAGATGGACGACTCGGTCAAGCAGTTTGATGCTCTCGGTGTGCTCGAGGTGACACGCGCCATCACGCTTCGTATGCGCGACGCGGGGATCATCGCGGTCATCGTCGCGCCGACGATCGAAGAGGTCGACGATGCGGGCACCGACCTTCGCGGCGGGCGCACGACCTTCCGCTTGGAGATCGTCGTCGGTCGCGTGGGCGAGATCCGCTCGCTTGCCAGCGGCGATCGCTTCGATGAGGACCGCATTAACAACCCGGCGCACGACCGGATCAAGGAGAACTCGCCCGCCCGCGCGGGGGATTACCTGCGCAAGGACGAGATCGAGTCGTACGCCTTCAGGCTGAACCGTCACCCGGGCCGGCGCGTGGATATCGCGGTTGCGCCGGGCTCTGAGGAGACGGGAAACATCACCCTGGACTACCTCGTCAGCGAGAACAAGCCGTGGTACGTGCTGGCGCAGCTTTCCAACACGGGCACCGCGAACACCGAGCGCTGGCGCGAGCGGTTCGCATTCGTGCACAACCAACTGACCAACAACGACGACATCCTGCGGTTGGACTATGTGACGGCCGGTTTCGCCGAAGCGCACTCGTTCCTGGGTTCGTACGAGCTGCCGGTCTTTACCGACAAGCTCCGCTTGAACATCACCGGCGCGTACAACAAGTACACCGCCAGCGACGTGGGTCTGGCGAACGAAACGTTCAAGGGCGAGAGCTGGCGCGTCAGCGGCGAGCTGGCGTACAACATCTTCCAGCACGAGCAGTTCTTCCTTGACGTCATCGGCGGCGCTCGCTACGAGCACGTCGAAACGCGCAACGCCACCGCGGGCGTTTCGGGCGCGACGGACTACTTCCTGCCGCACGCGGGGATCAAGTTTGACCGCAACACGGACATCTCCTCGTCCTACGGGCGGGTGACGGTGGAGTGGACGAACACGAGCGTGGCGAGCACGAAGTTCAACGAGGTGCAGAACCTTGGTCGTCTGGACCCGGACTTCAACTACACGCTCTTGCGGTGGGATACGGGCGTGAGCTTCTATCTTGAGCCGCTGCTGGCGCCGGATATGTACAACGGGCGGTACCGCCCTGTTGATAGCAACGGGCAGCCGATCTTGTGGGAGCCGGGGATGGCGCTGGTGCACGAGATTTCGCTGTCGACGAAGGGTCAGTACGCCTTCGATCGTCGTCTGATCCCCAACGCGGAGGACGTGGTAGGTGGGTTCTTCACGGTGCGCGGGTATCCGGAATCAGCCGCGGCGGGCGACAACTCGGTCGTGGCTTCCGCAGAGTACCGCGTGCACATCCCGCGTCTGTTCGGGATCTCAACCGAGAGCGGGAAGGACATTTTCGGGAACAACTTCCGCTGGCAGCCGCAGGAGGCGTACGGGTTCGCGGACTGGGACCTGGTGGCGAAGGCGTTCTTCGATGTTGGTCGGGTTGAGTTCAACGACAAGCGGACCTTCGAGCGGAACGCGACGCTGATGGGCACGGGCGTGGGGCTTGAGCTGTCGATCCGCCGAAACATCTACCTGCGGGCCGACTGGGGCTTTGCCCTGCGTGAGCTGCCGCTGGCGAACGTCAAGAGCGGGGATCACCGCCTGCACTTCATGGTTTCGTTCTTGTTCTGAGTTGAAGAAGCAAAGCGCCCGGGTGTGTCGGTTTGAGCGCATCGTGTGAATCGCGATGCACCACGAGCCGGGACAGATCGGGTGAGATGGTCAAGAGTGGTGGGGGGGTGGGGGTGGTGGGGGGCGGGTGATTGGATGGGGAATGGGTGGCTGGTTGAACGGGCCTGAACCGGGCTCGGGCAATCGGCGGCGAGGTTTACGGGATCGCAGAAACAGTCCACGAACTACACGCGGGAGCAATCGATGCACGCACGCACGCTGAAGATGAACGGGATCAACACCAACGGGCTCAACGGGGCGATGGCGCTGCGGAAGCGCACGCACCTGCTGCGTCGGCTGAGCCTCAGCGGGGTTGTGCTGCTGTCCCTGGCGGGGACGGCGGTCGCCGGGCCCGAGGGTGCGCAGGTCGTTCAGGGGAACGTGTCGATCCAGCAGAACGGCGCGCTGACGACCATCACCGCGAGCCACAACTCGATCATCAACTACTCGAGCTTCAACGTCGGGCAGAGCGAGACGGTGCAGTTCATTCAGCCCGGCGCCGCCTCGCGCGTGCTCAACCGCATCACCTCCGACGCGCCGACGTACATCAACGGCAACATCCAGGCAAACGGGCAGGTCTTCTTCGTCAACCGCGCGGGCATCTTCTTCGGACCAAACTCGGTGATCAACGTCGGGCAGCTCTTCGCCGCGGCGGGGACGATTTCTGACCGCGACTTCACCGCGGGCAACTTGCACTTCAGCGATCTGCGCGGCGTAGTGGAGAACCGCGGGCGGATCGAGGCGCAGGGCGTGGCGCTGCTGGGGCAGGCGGTTGCGAACCACGGTTCGATCACGGGGCTTGAGACGAGCGTGATCATGGCCGCGGGCGATGAGGTGTTCCTGCGTGAGAGTTCACGCGGCGGCGGGCTGATGGTCCGCGTCAACACCAACGCGGGGTCCGAGGCATCCACCACCGGCAAGGTCGGTGTTGAGAATACCGGGACCGTCACGACCAACGGCGGCCGGATCAGCATGGTCTCGGGCGACGTCTACTCGCTGGCGATCCGCAACACGGGTCGGCTGTCGGGGCGGAACATCTCGATCGATGGCGGTGCGGGTCAGGTGCGCGTGAGCGGGACGGTCGACGCGTCGAACGCGCAGGCCGGTCAGCGCGGCGGCAACGTGGATATCACCGGGCGCGTTGTCGTGCTCGACGGTGCGACAGTGAACGCGGACGGTTCGGCGGGCGGTGGTGAGATCAACGTGGGCGGCAACTTCCGCGGGCAGGGGCCCCTGGATCGCGCCGAGGTCACGGCGATTTCGCGCGATTCGGTGATCAGCGCCAACGCGACAGATCAGGGTGACGGCGGGCGGGTGGCGATCTGGAGCGACAAGTTCACGTTCTTCGGCGGGACGCTGAGCGCTCGCGGCGCGGGGACGGGTAACGGCGGTTTCGCGGAAGTTTCGTCGGCCGACAAGCTGGTCTTCGACGCACGGCTGATCGATATGAGCTCTCCGGGCGGGCTGCGCGGGCAGCTCCTGCTCGACCCGTCGACGCTGACGCTCGTGGCGGCCGCGGGCACGCTGGATGCGAACCTGCCGAACATTCTGGCGGCCACCGGCGGCGCGGTCCCGGGCTCGGTGACGCTCACAGCGATCAACAACTCGCTGTTGACCACCGACGTGGTGCTCGAAGCCTCGGACCTGGTCACGCTTGAAAACCTCGCGGCGAACTTCACGTTCACAAACCTGGTTGGCGGTCGGACGCTGACGCTGCAGACCACCGCGGCGAACGGCTCGATCACGTTTGCCGACACCAGCGACGCGCTCGTCGGCGCGGGCGGGGCGTTCGTGCTCAACACCGGGACCGGCGGCGTGAACGTCGGCCTGCTGAACACCGGCTCGGTGAGCATCACGACGACGGGCAACGTCGCGATCGCGGGTTCGACCACCGGCGGGCTGGGCTTCACCTCCAGCGGCGTGAACTTCAACTCCACCGGTGTGATCGACAGCGGTGCGGGCAACATCGGGCTGACGCAGACCGGGACCGTCCAGACCGTCGGGCTGGTGACCAACGGCGGCAACATCGCCGTCAGCGGCACGACCTATACGCAGAACGCGGGCTTCCTCCGCACCGGGGCGGCCTTCCCTGCGGTGACGGGCAGCATTACGCTGAACATGACCGGCGCGGTCACCGTGGGCATCGGCGTGAACACCGACGTGCTGCGCGTGGCCGCCGCGGGTGGGATCAACTTCACCGCGGGCACCAGCGCCAACACCGCGGCGTTCATCAACACCACCAGCGGGAACATCCTTGTCAACGGCGCCAACGCCTTCGGGACCATCGCGGGATCGAACTCTGTCGCGGGTGGCAACGTCGAAATCTTCAGCGGGCCCTTCGGCGGCGGCGCTCTTGCACTGACCGTCGGCACGGTGCCCGCGCTCGTCGGGTTCAACGGCGGCAACGCGGTCAACGGCCTGTCGGCGAACAACGGGCTGGTGACGCTCATCAACACCAACGGCGGGATCGCCGCGACGCAGGCGCTCAGCGCCGGGACAGGCGCCGCGGGCGTGCTGCGTCTCTCGTCGATCAACGGCGTGACGCAGTCGGGCGCGGGGACGATCACCGCCAACGCGCTGGCGGTCAGCAACACCACCGCGGGCAACGTTGACCTGCAGCTCACGGGCAACAACGTCCAGAACCTCGCGATCAGCAACACCTTCGCGACGGGCTCAGCGAACCTTGTCGCGGGCAATGCGCTGACCATCGGCACGGTGCCCGCCTCGGGCGGGACGCTGGCCTTCGGGGCGCTCTCGGGCGTCTCGACCCTCGGCGGCGCGAACGTGTATCTGCAGTCGGGCCCGACGGCGGGTCAGAATCTGACGATCACCCAGCCGGTCAATGCCGCGGGGGCGTCGATCGTTCGACTCGGTAGCACCGGGACGATCACGCAGAGCGGCGCGGGCCTGATCACCGCGCAGACGCTCGGGTTGTTCACCGGCACGGCTTCTGCGGGGAGCGTGACGCTCACCCTGGCGAACACGGTCGGCACGGTTGCGGGGCGGATCCAGACCAACGGGCAGAACTTCCGGCTTGTTACCTCGGTGCCGCTGACGGTGGGCAGCGTGGCGGCGGGCCCGGCGACGTTCAACGCCGGCGCGGCGCTGAACGGGATTCAGGCCGCGGGCAATCTCGCCGGCGGCGATGTGGTTTTGGTCTCGGGCGGCGCGGGCACTTCGCTGGCGCTGAATCAGCCCATCAACGCCCCCGGCGCGACGGTTCGCTTGCAGTCCAACTCGGGCATCGGTCAGGGCGGCGCGGGGCTCATCACCGCTTCGGCGCTAGCGCTGGTGAACAACACCGCGGGCGACATCCTGGTTGATGCGCAGAACTGCGCGGTGTCGGTCTTCGCCGCTCGCAACAACGTCAACGGCGGCGAGATCATCTTCGGCGACGTCGACGGGCTGACCATCGGCAACATCTCCGGCAACCCGTTGATCTTCAACACCGGCAACGACGTGGTCGGTGTCACGACCGCCGGCAACGGGAACATCACCGTCTTTACCGAGGACTTCGGCGGCGGGTTCGCCACGCTGACGATCAACGAAGCGGTCAATGCGGGCATCGGCATCGTCCGCTTGGGTGCCGAAGGAGGCATGAGCCAAGGCGTCAACGGCGACATCACCGCCGGGCGCCTGGCGGTGCTGAACCTGACCTTCGGCGACATCGTGCTGCTGAACGCGGGCAACGCCTTCACGCAGCTCGCCGGGCGCAACACGGCGGCTTCGTCGGTCATGAGCTTCCGCACGGGCGGGGCGCTGACCATCACCACCGAGACCAACGCGGGTTCGATCTTCAACGCGGGTGCGGCGATGACCGGCGTGGTCGGGCAGACGGCCCACACGATCAACATCATCTCAGGCCCGGGCGGCGCGCTGGCGGTCAATCAGCCGATCAACGCCAATGTCGGCGGGGCCGGGGCGCTCGGCACGGTTCGTCTGTCGTCGCAGGGCGGGATCAGCCAGGCCGCCGCGGGGATCATCACGGCTCAGAACCTCGGCGTGCTGAACGCCACCGCGGGCAACATCGACTTGATCACCGCGGACAACGTGCTGTCGAACTTCGCTGCGAACAACACCTTCGCCGGTGGCACGCTGCGGCTGCGTTCGACCAACGGGCTGAGCATCGGCTTGATCGCGACGAACCCGACGGAGTTCAACGGCGGTGCCGATCTCTCGGGCATCACCACGGCCGGCAACGGCGATGTCGAACTGCTGAACACCTCCGGTGCCAACCAGCTCACCATCACACAGGCGGTGGGCATCGGCTCGGGCACGCTGCGGCTGAGCTCGCAGGCGGGCATCCAGCAGACCGGCGTGGGCATCATCACCGCCGGCACCGTCGGCGCGGTCAACGCCAACACCGGTGGCATCGTCCTGCTGCTGGACAACGTGGTGTCGAACTTCTCCGCCTCCAACACCGTGCCCGTGGGCGTCGTGCAGTTCATCTCCACCTCGCCGCTGACCATCGGGACGCTCGCGGGCAACCCCGCGACGTTCAACGCGGGTGCGAACCTCGTCGGTGTCACAACGAACGGCGCCGGCATCATCCTCGCGTCGGGCGCGGGCGGCCCGCTGGCGATCAACGCGGACATCAGCAACGGCGGCACGGCTCCGGTGGTGCTCCGCAGCCGCGGCGGCATCACGCAGACCAACGGGATCAACGCCCTCACGCTGCTGTTCGATAACAGCGTCGCGGGGAACGTCGTGCTCGACAGCACCGACAACACCTTCCAGAACATCGCGGGCCTGAACACCTTCGCCGGCGGCTCGGTGACGATCGCCGGTGCGGGTCCCTTCACGGTGACCAACGGCACCGATCTGGTGCTGAACTCGGGCAACGTGATCAACGGCATCACCACCGCGGGCGGCGGCGGTGTGCTGCTGAACAGCCTGAACACCATCGCGGTCAACGACGTCATCAATGCCGGCGCGGGCACGGTGCGGCTGCAGTCCAACGGCGGGATCACCCAGAACGCTGCGGGCATCATCACCGCCGGTGCTCTGGGCGCGGTGAACCGCAGCGCCGCGGGCGGGAACATCGTTCTCGATCAGTCGAACCTGCTGGCGGGTGCGGGCGGCACGCCGGGCACCTTCGCGGCCTTCAACGCCAACACCAACGCCACGAGCATCCAGTTCCGCAACACCGGCGCGTTCACCGTCGGCACGGTGACGGCGGTTGCGAACCAGTTCGGTACGCCCCCGGGTCCGTTCACCGATGTCATCGGCGTGAACTCCCTCGCGGGTAACGGCGACGTGACGCTCGTCTCGAACACCGGCGGCATCCAGCTCGCGGATGCCCTCAACGCCGGCGCGGGCATCGCCCGCCTGAGCGCGGGCGGCGTGGGCGTCAACGGCCTTGCCATCGGTCAGGCCGCCGCGGGCATCATCACGGCCAACTCGTTGGCGATCCGCAACACCTCGGCCGCGGGCGTGACACTGACGCAGGCGAACACCTTCGGCACGCTGGCCATCAGCAGCACCGGAGCCGGGGCGATCCAGGTCACTTCGCCGGCGGCGCTGACCATCGGTCAGGTTGCCGCGGGCCCGGCGTTCTTCAACGGCGGTGCGGCCGTCACGGGCATCAGCTCGCTGGGCAACACGCAGATCAGCGTGACCAACGCGGGTCAGAACCTGATCATCGATCAGGATGTCTCCAGCTCGCTTGGTTTCGTGTTTGATACCAACGCCGGTCAGATCAACATCACCGGCGCAACGCCGCGGACGATCTCGTCGACCGGCGGCATCATCGTCTTCCGTGATGCGGTCTCGCTGCAGACCGCCAGCACGGTGGTCAACGCGGGCGCGGGTCGTGTGAACTTCCAGAGCACCGTGGGCGGCGACGCCGCGGGTCGCAACCTGAGCATCTTCACGACGAACACCCCGACGTTCAACGCGGCTCCGGGTTCGATCTTCCCCTCCATCACCTTCGGCGGCAATGTCGGAACCATTGCGAACCCGCTGGGCACGCTGATCCTTGGCGGCTCGGCCCCCGGCACCCCGCGGACCGGCGTGCCGGAATACTCCACCATCGTCTTTGCCGCCAACCCGAACATCGACGGCACCGTGCCCTCGGGCGTGAACACCGCCACGACCTTCCAGGTCTTCAGCGGCACCTTCACCATGCAGCAGGGTGAAAAGCTCGCCTCCTTCGGCAACCTCACGCTCAACAACACGGGCGTGGCGAGCATCGGCGATATCAACGTCATCGGGACCTTCGCCGTGCCCACGGGCACGGTGAACCTCATCAACCGCAACGCGGGCACCTTCCGCACCGCGCTGGGCCTCGTCGGCAACGACGGCGGCAGCGACCTGGTTGCCAACACCATCAACATCACCAACGCATTCACCGTCAACGGCGGCGGCGCGGACTCGACCTTCTTCCTCACTCGGGTTTCGACCTCCACCGGTACGGGCACCTTCGCCGGTGCGCCGCAAACCACGCGGACGCTGACCAGCCCGGTGGCGCTGGGGACGTTTGTCAACGGCGCTGTGGCGGTGCCGCTGGACCTTGAAGCCGGCGGTCGCACACCGACCGACCCGTCGAGCGCTCTGGCGGGCATCGTCGCCGATGAAGCGGTGCAGCGGACCGATCCGTCGCAGACCGTTTCGGCCGCGACACGTGACTTCTTGCGTCAGCTGAAGATCGAAGTTCGCGATGTCGGCCCGGACGAGCTGGCGAGCTTCCTGAACGGCTCGGCGTTCTACAACGATGTGAACTCGCTGTCGTCGGGTGTCTCGGTTCGCCGCATCAGCCCGATCGCCGCGGACTTGCTGCGTGAGCAGTGGGTCAAGCTCGCCATCGAGCCGGTAGCGGTGCTGGACGAGAACGGCAAGCCGATGATGGACGCCAGCGGGCAGCCCATGACGCAGCCGCGGCAGGAGCAGGTCCGCATGATGCTCGACCAGGCGTTCCTGGACTTCGGGAACCAAGCGGGCTCATCGGCGGACACCTCTCCCGCGGTCTTCGAGAGCTTCCTGATGAGCACGCCCAAGCACGCACAGGCGGCGGCGATGCTGCGTGAGATCCGCTCGTTCGTGAAGAACCTCAACACCATCGGTCTGACGAAGTTCGAGCTCGTCCGCCCGCGTGAAGAGCTGCTGCGGATCCTGCGTCCCGAGTCGATCCCCTTCGAGTACTTCCGCGATCTGGTGATGAGTGAGCAGCCGCAGACCGCGATGCGGTAAGCCGAACTGCCCGGTTGGGTGGCAGGTTGATCAATCAAGCACGTGCGACGCCCGGACCAACGCGGTCCGGGCGTTTTTCATTCTGTTCGGACCAGACACGGGGGAAGGTGGTGGGGGGAGGGCGCGTGTTGGTTGAGTGTGGATGGATGACGGTGGGAAATGGCGAGTCTCCGCGCGGGCGGTTCCCAACCCGGGCGGTTTGTGGTATTCTCTACGACGATCTGGGAAAGGCGCGGGGCAGGGTGCGAAGCGGCGTGTTTGAGCGCCGGATGAGTGAGGAGCGACCGTGGCGAGCACCGACGTCGAAACGCTGCTGAAGCCGATCAGTGAGAACGAGCCCTGCGGGCCCGATCTTCGCCATGATGGGCGGTACATGCAGGTGGTTCGCGACGCGGAGGGGAAGCCCGAGGATCCGTTCACGAACACCCCGGCGGAAGAACCGAACTGGCGTGAGGTTCGCGACGGGTGCGTGGAACTGCTGGCGAAATCGAGGGATTTACGGCTGGGCGTGCTTCTGGCCGTGGGCGAAGCGAAGCTGGAGGGGTTTGCGGGGCTTGAGCGTGGGCTGCGGTTTCTTCGCGGGTGTGTGGAGACGTACTGGGAAACGGTGCATCCGCAGCTCGACCCTGAAGACAACAACGACCCGCTGATGCGTGCGAACATCCTCTCGGCGATGTGTTCGCCGATCGGGACGTATGGCGACACGGTGAAGTTTCTTGAGCGCGTGCGGGCGCTGCCGCTGTGCGAGTCGAGGCAACTGGGGCGGTATTCGTTGGAGGATTTCGCGCTCGCATCGGGGGCGTTGACGCTGCCCGAGGGGAGCACGCGAACGAAGCCCGAACTGAATCTGATCGAGGCGGCGCTGGCGGAGACGGATCTTGAGCAGTTGCAGAGCACGCTGAGCGCGGTGGAAAAGGCGTGGGAACACGCGAAGGCCATCGATAGTGGGTTCAACGGCAAGGTGAAGACCGATCAGGGGATCGATTGCTCGGCGCTGATCAAAATGCTCGCCGACGGGCTGGCGCATTTGAAGCGGCACGTGGCCCTGAAAACCGGTCAGCCGGTGGAGGGTGACGGTTCGGGAAGTGGTGGTGCAAACGCTGGCAGCACGGGAGCAACGGCGGGTGGTGGGGGAGGCGGTGGTGGTGGGGGTTCGTTCAGCATCAGCGGCGAGGTTCGCACCGCGGCGGAGGCGGTCGTTGCGTTGGAAGCCGTTTGTCGGTACTATGAACAAAGAGAGCCCAGCAGCCCCGTGGCGTTGATCGTGCAGTGTGCGAAGCAGTGCGTGAACAAGGACTTCTTGACGCTGTCGGGGATTGTGAAGCCTGAGTACGTGGCGATGCTTCGCGAGATCAGTCAGGCGGGGAACCCGCCCTCGAGTTGAAGACCGGTTAGCGGCGGGGCGGGGGCTAGAAGCGGCTGAGTGAGGGGAAAACGGGGAATCGTTGTTCAGGGTGTGGGGTGAAATGGCGGATCCGGGGCGTGGGGCGTGTTCGGGCGAATGCCCGATCAACCGGAGGGTCTTATGGCCAAGGCCAGCAGTCAAAAGTTCATTCAGCGGAACCGGGCTCCTCGCGTGCAGATCGAGTACGACGTGGAGGTGTACGGCTCGGCAAAGAAGGTCACGCTGCCGTTCGTGATGGGCGTGATGGCGGACCTGTCGGGCAAGCCGGCGGAGGCGTTGGCGCCTGTGGACCAGCGGAAGTTCCTGGAAATCGACATCGACAACTTCGATGATCGGATGAAGGCGATGAAGCCGCGGGTTGCGTTCCAGGTGCCCAACACGCTGACGGGTGAGGGGAACGTTTCGGTGGATATCACGTTCGAGAGCATGGAAGACTTCTCGCCGGCGGCGGTTGCGCGGAAGGTCGAGCCTTTGCGCAAGCTGTTGGAGGCGAGGACGCAGCTTTCGAACCTGTTGACGTACATGGACGGCAAGAGCGGCGCCGAGGAGCTGCTGGCGAAGGTGATGCAGGACCCGACCGTGCTGAAGGCCGTGGCATCGGCCCCGAAGCCCGCGGAAGAACCGAAGAAGGAGTAACGCCTCATGGCCGAGAACGCAGCCCAGAGCCAGTCCGCGATCCCCGCGGTGGAGTTTCAAGGGGGAGATTTGAGCTCGCTTCTGAAGAAGGAGTTCAAGCCCAAGACCAACGACGCGCAGCAGAACATCGAACGGGCGGTCAATACGCTCGCGGGTCTGGCGCTCGAGCAGGCGAGCCTGACCAGCGACGACGCGGTGAAGACCATCGAGGCGATGATCGCGGCGATCGACCGCAAGCTCACCGAGCAGGTGAACCAGATTCTGCACCATGCGGAGTTCCGCCAGCTTGAAGGCTCGTGGCGCGGGCTTGCGCACCTGGTGAAGAACACCGAGACGGACGAGACGCTGAAGATCCGCGTGCTGAACATTTCGAAGAAGGAGCTGAGCAAGACCTTCGCGAAGTACAAGGGCGTGGCGTGGGATCAGAGCCCGCTGTTCAAGAAGATGTACGAGGAAGAGTTCGGCTCGCCGGGCGGTGCGCCGTACGGTGCGCTGGTGGGCGATTACTACTTCGACCACACGCCGCCGGATGTGGAGATCCTGCAGGGGATCGCGCAGATCGCCGCGGCGGCGCACACCCCGTTCATCTCGGGGACGGCGCCTTCGCTTTTGAACATGGACTCGTGGCAGCAGCTCAGCGACCCGCGCGACCTGACGAAGATCTTCCAGTCCGCGGAGTATGCCCCGTGGCGTTCGCTGCGTGACAGCGACGATGCGCGGTACCTGGGGCTGTGCATGCCGCGGTTCCTGTCGCGGATTCCCTACGGCAGCAAGACGAACCCGGTGGACGAGTTCGCCTTTGAAGAGGACACGGAAGGCGCGGACCACAACAAGTACGTCTGGGCGAACGCCGCGTACGCGATGGCCGCGAACATCACGCGTTCGTTCAAGCTCTACGGCTGGTGCGCCCGCATCCGCGGGACCGAGTCGGGCGGCATGATCGAAGGTCTGCCTTGCCACACCTTCCCCACCGACGACGGCGGGGTGGACATGAAGTGCCCGACGGAGATCTCGATCACCGACCGTCGCGAGGCGGAGCTTGCGAAGAACGGGCTCATCCCGCTCTCGCACTACAAGAACACGGACTACGCGGTGTTCATGGGTGCGCAGTCGCTGCACAAGCCGGCGGAGTACGAGGATCCGGACGCGACCGCGAACGCGAACCTCGGCGCTCGGCTGCCGTACCTCTTTGCCACGTGCCGGTTTGCGCACTTCCTCAAGTGCATGGTGCGTGACAAGATCGGCTCGTTCAAGGAACGGGCGGACATGGAGAAGTGGCTGAACAACTGGATCGCCAACTACGTCTGCATCGACCCGAACGCCAGCGAAGAGACCAAGGCGCGTCTGCCTCTGGCGGCGGCGGAGGTGCAGGTGATGGAAGTCCCGGGCAATCCGGGGTATTACACGAGCAAGTTCTTCCTCAGGCCGCACTATCAGCTTGAGGGTCTGACGGTCTCGCTGCGTCTGGTGTCGAAGCTGCCCTCGCTGAAGAAGGGTTGATTCGAGGCTGGTTGAGCAGCGAGCGCGGGGCGAGCTTCGGTTGCCCGCGAGGAACAAGGACCGCTCGAAACGACCCTGCGCGGGTCGGGCGGGAGATCGGTGACGGAGGCAGGGTCGATCGATGGCGTGGGCACGCGGGCGTGCGCGGCGTTGATCGGAGGTTTGGTCAGGATCGCTTCGGTGTACTGAGTTCGCAACAGGCCGCTGGCCTGAGTCCGCCCACCCGTTAGAAAGAGGAGTCGCACATGGCCTTCGACGTTTTCATCAAGATCAAGGATTGCCCCGGCGAGAGCAGCGACGACAAGCACAAAGAATGGATCGAAGTGATGAGCTTCGCGCTCGGCGTCTCGCAGCCCCACGGCGGGCAGATGTCGGCGACGGGCTCGATCTCCGGCGGTCGTGCGGACTTCCAGGACTTGAACTTCACGAAGCTGCTCGACAAGTCGACCCCGAAGCTTTGCTTCATGTGCGCCAAAGGCGATCACATCCCCGAGATCACCATCGAGCTGTGCCTGGCGACGGGCGACAAGTCGAAGTACATGGAGTACAAGTTCACGCAGTGCTTCGTCACCAGCGTGCAGACCGGTGGTTCGGCCCAGGGTGGTGAGAGCCGCCCGATCGATCAGGTTTCCATCCGCTTCGGCAAGGTCGAGTGGACCTACACCGAGTTCGGCAAGGATGGCAAGAAGAAGGGCGACGCGAAGAACAACTGGAGCGTCGTCGAGAACAAGGGTGGCTAAAGCCGGTTCGACTGAAGCCCTCCCGATCGCCCGAGGTTGGGTGGTCGGTCGATCGGTTGCGGAGCGTTTCGGTGGCAGATCCGTGCCAGCGCGATGCCCCCCACGCGGTCGCTCGTCGAAGGTGCCGGGCCCGTGCTCGGCGCGAAGACGGGGAGAATGACATACGCCGGCCCGCCGGGCAAACGCTCCGCGGGCCGGTTCGCCGAAGTGATCGAGCGGGTTTGATTTTCGAGTTGGAGTCGGAGTGAAGGATCACGGCGGCTGATTGAAGTTGGTGCGTGCGAGGACGAACGTGGGCGGGTGGTGCTTGCGGTGGAGCGAAGAACGATGCAGCCCCAGGAACTGGTCAAGGCCGGCCGACTCCCCGAAGCGCTCCGCGAACTGGAGCAGAACATCCGCAAGAACCCAGCGGACGCAAAGCTGCGGTTCTTTTTGTTTCAGCTCCTGGCGGTGATGGGAAACTGGAAGCGGGCGGCGGATCAGCTCAGCGTCTCGGCGGAGATGGACCCCGGGCTGCTGCTGGACGTGCAGTTGTACGGGCCGGCGATGCAGGCGGAGGCGTTCCGGGCGGAGGTCTTTCGGGGTGAGCGTGCGCCGCTGATCTTTGGCGAGCCCGAGGCGTGGCTCGGCTGGCTGGTGCAGGCGGCGCAGCTTCAGGCGCAGGGCAAGCACGCGCAAGCGAACGAACTGCGCGCCAAGGCGCTCGACGAAGCGCCGGCGCATCCGGGCAAGGCCGACGGTAAGGCGTTCCAGTGGATCATGGACGCGGACGCGAGGCTCGGCCCGACGCTCGAGTGCGTGTTGAACGGCAAGTACTACTGGGTGCCGATGCACCGGATCGCGAAGGTGACGTTTGATGTGCCGAAGGATCTGCGCGATCTGGTCTGGGCGCAGGCGCACTTCACCTGGACCAACGGCGGCGAGGTCGCGGGGCTCGTCCCCGTGCGGTACGCCGGTTCGGAGAGCTCGGATTCCAAGCACGCGCTGAGCAAGCAGACGGACTGGAGCGAAGTGGCGGAGGGTGTGCAGCAGGGGCTTGGGCAGCGGTTGCTGGCGACGGATGACGGCGATCTGGCGCTGCTGGAAGTGCGCGAGCTGGTCTTCGATGCGGGTGTGAACGCAGCCAGCGGCGGCGGGGCTTCGACGGGGGCGAGCCATGCCTGACTTGACCGTCGCGGACAGGCTGCAGCCGGCGCTTCTGGATCGCCTGGTGGACGATCGGCCCGAGGAAAAGGTCGAGAGCCGGGACCGGCGTGTGATGAACATGGCGGGGCTTCGGCGTGCGATCCTGCGTGACCTGCAATGGCTGCTGAACGCACAGTCGCGCCCGACCGACGACGAGATCTATCACTATCCCAACGTCGCGTCGAGCGTGGTGAACTATGGCCTGCCCGACGCGGCTGGGCAGTCGATCACCGGTCGGCGGCGCGACGAGGTTCGTGCGCGGGTGGAGCGGGCGATTGAGATGTTCGAGCCGCGGATGGTTGCGCACTCGCTGCGTGTGTCGGCGGTTGAGAGCGAGGACGAACCCTCACGGGTGAAGCTGATCTACGAGATCTCGGGCGAGATCTGCCCCCTGCCGATGCCCGAGTCGTTGTTCGTGCGGACGGAAGTGGACATGGAACTGGGGCAGTGGAAGGTCGGGGACAGCGTCGGTGAATAGCCGGTTTTTAGCCTATTACGAGCAGGAGCTGGACCACCTTCGCTCGGTGGCGGGTGAGTTCGCGCTGCAGTTTCCGAAGATCGCCGGGCGATTGGCGCTGGACCCGAAGGACAGCGGGATCACCTGCAAGGACCCGTACGTTGAGCGGCTGCTGGAGGGCTTCGCCTTCATGGCGGCGCGGGTGCAGCTCAAGCTCGACAGCGAGTTCCCGCGGTTCACGCAGAACCTGCTCAACGTGATCTACCCGCAGTATCTGTGCCCGACGCCTTCGATGGCGATGGTGCAGTTTTCTCCGGTGCCGACGGAGGCGGGGCTGGCGCTGGGGTACTCGATCCCGCGCGGGACGACGCTGCGCGGGCGGCCCATGGACCGCACGGCCCCGTGCGAGTTCCGCTCGGCGCACGAGGTGAAGCTCTGGCCCTTGAAGATCAGCGACGCGCAGTACTACACGCGCGATCTGGGTGTGCTCGAACTGCCCGAGGGGCTCCGCGGCGTGCGGGCGGCGGTGCGGATTCGACTCTCCGCCACCGCGGGATTGACGTGGGACAAGATCGCGATGGACGAGCTGCCCCTGTTCATCAGGGCGGGCGACTCGACACGCATGCGGATCTACGAGCAGCTCTTCGGCTCGGCGACGAATGTGATCGTTCGACCGGCGCCGGAGGCGGGGATGAGCTTCCGCGGGTTGCCCTGGCAACGGGTGCTGAACGCCGAGACGATCCAGCGTGAAGGCTTCGACGAGCGGCAGTCTTTGCTGCCCTCCGACGCGCGGACGTTCCAGGGCTACCGCCTGATCCACGAGTACTTCACGTTCCCGCAGCGGTTCATGTTCGCGCGGTTCACGGGCCTGCGGGCGGCGCTTGCGCAGGCGCAGACCAGCGAGGTCGATCTGATCGTGACCTTCAAGGGCGAGGATGTTCGTCTGGAGCGGAACATCGACGCGACGACGTTCGCGCCGTTCTGCACCCCCGCGGTGAACCTCTTCCCCAAGCGGGCGGACCGGATCTTTGTGACGGACCGAAGGCCCGAGCACCAGATCGTCGTCGATCGCACGCGCCCGCAGGACTTTGAGGTTCATTCGGTCACGCGCGTGACGGGGTATGGCGAGGCGAACGACGAGCAGCGGGTTTTCAGGCCTTTCTTCGCGGCCACCGACTTCGACAGCGACGAGCGGCACGGCGCGTATTACGTGCTCAACCGCGTGCCGAGGCAGTTCAGCCAGCGTGAGACGCTGCGCGGGCCGCGGTCGAATCTGTACAAGGGCAGCGAGGTGTACCTGTCGATCGTCGACGCGCACGCGGCGCCGTACAACGACGATCTGTCGCAGCTCGGGATCGAGGTTCTGGCGACCAATCGCGATTTGCCGATCAGCATGCCGGTGGGTGCGGGGGCGCGGGATCTGGACATGGATCTTGGCGCGCCGGTATCGACGATCCGTTTTGTCGGTTCGCCGACGGTGCCTCGGGCGTCGTGGGTTGAGGGCGAGATGGCCTGGCGCGCGATCAGCCACTTGGCACAGAACTATCTGTCGCTGGTGGATATGGCCGACGGCTCGGGTGCGGGGGCGCTGCGTGATCTGCTAAAGCTGTACTGCGACGAGGGTGATCCGTCACACCGTCAGCAGATCGACGGGCTGAGCAGCGTGGTGGCGAGCCCGCTGACGCGGCGGGTGCCGGGCCCGGGGCCGATCACGTTCGTGCGCGGGCTTGAGGTGAACGTGATGATGGACGAGACGCTGTTCGAGGGGACGGGTGTGTTTCTGCTGGGCGCGGTGCTCGAGCAGGTGTTCGCGCGGTACGTGTCGATCAACTCGTTTACGGAGACGGTTGTCAGCACGGTGCAGCGCGGGGAGATCAAGCGATGGCCGCGGATCGTGGGTCGTCGGCCGATGCTCTGATGCAGCGTCTGGCGGCGGACCCGTACCAGTTTGATTTCTTCCAGGCGGTTCGGCGGCTGCAGTGCGCGCGGCGCGACTTGCCCGCCGTCGGTCTGAGCAAGCGCCCACGTGAGGACGCGGTGCGCTTCAGCCAGGAGCCCAGCACCGGGTTCGCCACCAGCACGCTCAACGGGCTGAAGCAGAAGCCCAGCGAGGTCGCCCCGCGGCTGTTCGTGAACTTCATGGGCTTGCTTGGGCCCAGCGGACCACTGCCGATCCATCTGGCGGACTTCGCCCGTCAGCGTGAGCGGAACCACCGCGACCCGGCGTTCGCGCGGTTTTTGGACATCTTCAACCACCGCATGGTGTCGATGTTTTTCCGGGCGTGGGCGCTGAACCAGCCGTGCGTGCAGTACGAGCGGACGGAGGAAGGGCGGCACGATCCGTTCTCGACGCAGGTGGCGTCGATGATCGGGATCGGGCAGGACTCGCTGCGCGGGCGCGACGCGTTGCCGGATGAGGCGAAGTTCTTCTTTGCCGGTCGGCTTTCTTGTCCGAGCCCGAATCCCGAGGGGCTGGTGGCGTTCGTGCGCGAGTACTTCCGCGTGCCGGCGACGATGATCGAGTTTGTGGGCAAGTGGAGCGAGCTGCCCGCGGAGTACCGCTGTGCGCTGGGCAAGTCGCGCGAGTCGTCGAGCCTTGGGGGCGAGGGGCTGTGCGCGATGGGGTCGAAGTTCTGGGATTGCCAGGGGCAGTTCCGCATCAGGCTCGGGCCGATGAAGCTCGCGGATTATCAGAGGCTGCTGCCGATGCATCGCGCGGGGATCGAGGGCGGGCGGAGCTTCCGCCGACTCGAAGCGTGCGTGCTGAACTACCTGGGCTTCGAGCTGACGTGGCAAGTGCAGTTGGTGCTGCGGAAAGAAGACGTGCCCAAGTGCAAGCTGGGCGGGCCCGCGGCGGGGCCGGGCGGGGGCGCTCGTCTGGGCTGGACGACGTGGCTTTCGAGCAAGCCGATCGATCAGGATCGCGACGATCTGGTGATCTCAGCGCAGGGTGTGGCAAAGGCCGCGGAACGGCGGAAGACCGACGTGAGTCCTTCGTCGAACGGTGGTGCGAGCAGTGGGGCGGGTGTTGGTGCGAACGCTGGTGCGAGCGGAGCGGTGATTGAGACGGTTACGAGTGTGTAGGTCGAGATGAAGTTGACGTGATTCAAGTTCGTGCGTGGTTGATCCCAGTTGGCGACATGAACGCGTCGGAGCGACGCGGGAGCAAGAACGATGGGCGAGATTCCTCGTGAGGCACTGTTCGGCAAGCTGAACCCCTTGGGCTACAAGGCGCTCGAAGGAGCGCTGGTTTTCTGCAAGCTCCGCGGCAACCCGTACGTCGAGCTTGTCCACTGGGTGCATCAGGTGTTTCAGAATCAGGATTCCGACCTGCACCACATCGTTCGGCACTTTCAGTTGAACCCCACCAAGCTCGTGACCGATCTGACGGCGGCGCTGGACCGCCTGCCACGCGGGGCGACAAGCATCTCGGATCTGTCGGTGCATCTGGTCGACGGCGCCGAGCGCGCGTGGTCGTACGCCAGCCTGCGCTACGGCGAGTCACGCGTGCGCACGGGGCACATGCTGCTGGCGATTCTCAAGACGCAGCATCTGCGCAATGCCATGCTGTCGATCAGCAAGGAGTTCGACAAGGTCAAGCAGGAGCAGCTCACCGACGATTTCAACAAGATCGTCGGCGGATCGCCCGAGGACGCCATGCCCGCGACCGACGGCTCGGCTCTCGGGCCCGCGGGCAGCCCGGGCGAGACCACCGGCGCGATGGCCCCGGCGCAGATGGGCAAGCAGGAAGCGCTGCAGAAGTTCTGCAAGGATCTGACGGAAAACGCCAAGGCCGGGAAGATGGACCCGATCATGGGGCGCGACGAGGAAATCCGTCAGTGCATCGACGTGCTGATGCGTCGGCGGCAGAACAACCCGATCCTCACCGGTGAAGCGGGCGTGGGGAAGACGGCGGTGGTCGAGGGGTTCGCGCAGCGGATCGTCAAGGGCGATGTGCCGCCGCAGTTGAAGGACGTGCGCGTGCTGGAGCTTGACGTGGGTCTGCTGCAGGCGGGCGCGAGCATGAAGGGCGAGTTCGAGCAGCGGCTGCGCCAGGTGATCGACGAGGTGCAGGCGAGCACGAAGCCGATCATTTTGTTCATCGACGAGGCGCACACGCTGATGGGCGCGGGCGGGGCGGCGGGGACGAACGACGCGGCGCAGCTCCTCAAGCCCGCGCTGGCACGCGGCACGCTGCGGACCATCGCCGCCACCACGCAGAGCGAGTACAAGCAGCACTTCGAGAAAGACCCGGCCATGACGCGCCGGTTCCAGGTTGTGAAGGTCGACGAGCCCGACGAGAAGAAGTGTTTGCTGATGATCCGCGGTCTGGCGACGGTCATGGAGAAGCACTTCAAGGTGCAGGTGCTCGACGAAGCCCTCGAAGCGGCGGTGAAGCTCAGCAAGCGGTACATTCAGGGAAGGCAGCTACCGGACAAGGCCGTGAGCTTGCTGGATACGGCGTGCGCGCGCGTGGCGGTGAGCCTGCACGCGAAGCCCGCGGAGATGGACGACAGCGAGAAGCGCATCCTGGCGCTGAACACCGAGCTGGAGATCATCGACCGCGAGATCACCACGGGCGTTGATCACACGAATCGGCGGAAGGAGACCCAGGGCGAACTCGACAGCGAGAAGGCCCGGCTGGCGGCGCTGACCGAGCGTTTCAATAAAGAAAAAGCGGTCGTCGAGAAGATCCTTGAGCTTCGTGGCAAGCTTCGCGGCTCGGGTGTCTCGCCCGATACCGGCGCGATGCAGGCTTCCAGTGCTGAGAAGGGCGCTGACAAGGGCGGCGAGAAGTCCGCTCAGGCCGCCGCACCTGCTGCGCCCGCGCCCGCACCGCTCAGCGAAAGCGAGCGATCGGCCGCGATTGAGGAGCTCAAGAAGCTTCAGTTGCAACTGGTTGAACTGCAGGGTGAGAACCCGCTCATCCTGCCCAGCGTTGACGCGGCGGCGGTCTCCGCGGTGGTCAGCGATTGGACCGGCATCCCGCTCGGCCGCATGGTCAAGAACGAGATGGAGGCGGTACTCAAGCTTGCGAGCACGCTCGAGCGGCGCGTGATCGGTCAGCGGCATGCGCTCGACGCGATCGCCGAACGCATTCAGCTTTCGCGTGCGAAGCTCGACAACCCCGGGCGACCGGTGGGTGTCTTCCTGCTCGTCGGTCCCTCGGGCGTCGGCAAGACCGAAACCGCCATCTCGCTGGCGGAAGCGCTCTACGGCGGCTCGCAAGGCCTCATCACCATCAACATGTCCGAGTTCCAGGAAGCCCACAAGGTCAGCTTGCTCATGGGCTCGCCCCCTGGGTACGTCGGCTTCGGCAAAGGCGGCGTGATGACCGAGGCGGTTCGGCGGCGCCCGTACAGCGTGCTGCTGCTCGACGAAGTTGAGAAAGCCCACGCCGACGTGCACGAGATCTTCTTCCAGGTCTTCGACAAGGGCATGATGAAGGACTCGGAAGGCGTCGACATCGACTTCAAGAACACGATCATCCTGCTGACGAGCAACGTCGGGACCGATCTGGTGATGAAGATGTGCAAGGACCCGACGCTGAAGCCCGACCCGCAGGGGCTGGTGGCCGCGATCCGCGAGCCGCTGCTGAAGGTCTTCCCACCGGCGTTGCTTGGGCGTGTGAACATCGTGCCGTATTACCCCATCAGCGACGAGATGATGCGCAGCATCATCACGCTGCAACTTTCGCGCGTGGGTCAGCGCGTGCTGGAGGGGCACAAGGTGCCCTTCACGTACGACCAGAAAGTCTCGGACCTGATCGTCAGCCGGGTGACGGAGCTGGACAGCGGCGCCCGCGCCATCGACGCGATCATCACGCGGCAGATGCTTCCCGCCATCGGCAAGGAGTTGCTCACGCGCCTGATGGATGCGAAGCCGGTGAACCGCGTGCACGTGGGCGTGAAGGACAGCGAGTTCGAGTACGCCTTCGATTGAAGCCGGTCTGACGGAGAAATGGGAAAGAGAGACCTTCTCCCTTGCCCACGGGGAAGGAGCCTTGGCGATGTGCAGTTCGTTCTGGACGGGTCCAAATCTCGACATCAAGGGATCGGTCAACGGTGCCGGGCAGTGGCTGTCCGATCGCTATGGCCAGGTCGCCGCGGGCGTGAACGAGAAGGTGTGCAGCCTGGGTTTGCCGGGCGATCCGGACGTGGCAAAGACGGCGGAACTTCTCCGCGATATGGGCATGGCGACCGAGGGTGCGAAGCTCTATAAAGCGCACGCGCGGAAGTACGCCGAGGGCTTGGGTGTTTTTGCGGTCAGTGCGGAGCAGAGCTGGCGTGCCCTCAAGAGCTTTGAGTGGGACCAGGGGCAGAAGAACGCCGAGATCTCGGCGCTGATGCTCAGGATGTACCTGAACGAAAAGGTCGACCCGGCGTTGATCACGCGTGTGAACGAGGCGGTGCGTGTCAGCGATACGTTCAGTTCGCTGGTGGACTTTGTCGAGCAGGAAGTCCAAGACGACCTGAGCAAGGGCAGCGGTCGCGTCGGGATGATCGAGATTCAGAAGGCCGCCCAGAAGGCGATGGACCTCGCCCGAAGGTCGAAGGACTCGGGCGGGCAGGGGTTCTATTTCGGTGCCGAGGGCTTGCAGCCGATCATCGGCGGCGTCACGGGCCTCAGCCCCGTCAACGTGCAGATCAAGCCTCGTGGGTTCTTCGGCGATGACGACACCCTGACCTACACGATGAGCATCCGCATCAGCGACACGTACGACTTTGAGAACGAGCGGCGGATCAAGAACAAGGTCACCGGCGCGATGGAAGAGACGCAGTACTCACGCTTCCGGACCGAGCTGACCAGGCTGCTGACCACGCACCAGTACGCCCGGTTCGAGCTGACATACGCCAACGCGATGTGCTCTGCACCAACCACGGGCGGCAACTGGAACCACATCGACCGCGGGCACATCTTCGCCAGTTACCTCTATGCGCTTGAGAAGGCCGGGTACTTCAAGGGGCTCGCCTGGTCAACGGACGTGCCAACGCGGGAGATGAGCCTTGAGCGGAAGGGCGTGAACCCCAAGCCGCCGACGTCGGGCGGGTCGTCGTATTGAACGGCGGGTTGAAAAAGGCGGCGTAACGAGCGTGTTTTGTTGATGGGGTAATGGGTGGTTTGGGTGCTGTTTGTTGTTGACGATGTGGTACACTGAAACGAGCGAGCCCGCTGGGAGTTGTTTTCAATGCCCGACATGCAAGCCAACCGCGAGATTCAAGTCTCGATCCCGGCCATCGG
>JAVTWO010000192.1:0-4293 GCA_032229765.1 Phycisphaerales bacterium
CAACCACCCATGAACCGTCACACCATCGCCGCCATCGCCCTCTCCCTCCTCCCCTCCTCCTCCCTCCTCGCAGGCCCTCTCTCCCCACCCCTCGGCCCCGTCGCCTCAACCCACAAAACCCTCTCCGAAGTCGAGCCCCGCACCATCATCAACGCCTCCAACACCCCGGGCGACGCCGATTCCCTCTTCCGCATCTCCCAGCCCGGCTCCTACTACCTCACCAGCAACATCGCCGCCTCCGCCAACAAGCACGGCATCGAAATCGCCGCCTCAGGCGTCACCCTCGATCTCAACGGCTTCGAACTCGCCGGCATCCCCGCCATGGGACCGTTCGATGGCATCGTCGCCACCGTCACAAACTCTTCCAACGTCACCGTCCGCAACGGCATCATCCGAAACTGGGGCGGAGACGGCATCGATTTCGCCTCGACCGCCGCCGTTTCCAACGTCCGCATCGAGGGCATCCTCACCGCCAGCAACGCCGTCGTCGGCATCCGAACCTCCTCCCAAGCCACCATCATCAACTGCTCCGCTCGCGGCAACACCTCCACAGGCATCATCGCCGGTTCCAACTCACTCATCATCAACTGCACCGCCAACGGCAACGCCACCGGCTTCTCCACAAGCTTCTCCTGCTCCATCTTCAACTCCAGCGCTTACCAAAACAGCGGCATCGGCTTCTCCACCTCCTCCGCTAACGTCATCTCAAACTGCGCCGCTGGGTTCAACACCTCCCACGGCTTCAGCATCGTCAACGGTTCGCACATCACCAACTGCACCGCCCTCGCCAACTCCGACGGCATCCGCGCTTCCTTCGGCTGCTCCATCCTCAATAACAACTGCGACCAAAACGTCGCCGGCATCCGCGTCACCAACACCGACAACCGCATCGAGGGAAACCACGTCACCAACGGCACCACCGGTTACGCCATCGACGGCTCCAACAACCTCATCATCAAAAACTCATCCTCCGACAACACCACCGATTGGATCATCGCCGCAAACAACGTCTACGGCCCCATCATCAACCGCACCGCCCCAGCCTCCGCCGCCTTCACCGGCAACTCCGCCCCCTCAACCCTCGGCTCCACCGACCCCAACGCCAACATCTGCCACTGATCTCTCCACCACAGGCACCACCATGAACCCCCACACCAACCCCATCGAAGATCCCTCCCTCCCCGCCGACCGCCGCGCCCTCCTCGCCGGCATCACAGGCCTCGCCGCCGGCGCATTCCTCGCCTCCTCCCGCTCCGCCCACGCCGGCCCGCTCTCGCCCCCCGCCGGGCCCGTCTCATCCACCACAGGCCCCGAGCCCCGCACCGCCATCAACGACACCAACACCCCCGGCGACGCCGACAGCGTCTTCAAAATCTCCCAGCCCGGCTCCTACTACCTCACCGCCAACGTCCAGGGCGCCATCTCCAAACACGGCATCAAAATCACCACCAGCAACGTCACCATCGACCTCAACGGCTTCACCCTCCTCGGCGTCCTCAACTCCCTCGCCGGCATCTTCGCCCTCAACTCCTTCGTCTCCATCACCATCCGCAACGGCACCATCCGCGACTGGGGCGCCTCAGGCATCAGCCTCCTCAACTGCACCCAATGCCGACTCGAACACCTCTCCGTCAACAACTGCGTCGGCAACGGCTTCAACCTCGGCAGCCGCCTGCACATCCACGCCTGCGTCGCCACCAGCAACTCCGCCGCCGGCATCTCCGCCAACTTCGAGGCCGTCATCGACTCCTGCGCCACCTTCCTCAACTCAACCGACGGCATCTCCATCGGCGCCATCGCCACCGTCACCAACTGCGTCAGCCGAGGCAACGGCGCCAGCGGCATCCGCTCCATCACCAACGGCTACTCCTCCATCACCGACAACACCGTCACCGAAAACACCGCCGACGGCATCCGAACCCTCCGCGGTTGCACCATCGCCCGAAACACCTGCGCCTTCAACACCACCAACATCCGCGTCACCAGCGGCGATAACCGCATCGAAGACAACCTCTGCGTCAACGGCACCACCGGCATCGCCGCCGACTTCTCAGGAAACATCATCATCAAAAACACCTGCAGCGGAAACACCACCAACTGGGCCCTCGCCGCCAACAACGTCTTCGGCCCCATCGTCGACCGCTCCGCCCCAGCCTCCGCCGCCGTCACAGGCAACTCCGCCCCCTCCTCCCTCGCCACCACCGACCCCAACGCCAACTTCACCTTCTAACAAACCCACCACCACCCACTCCCCAAACCACCAACCAACCCAACACCCACCCCGTCCCACCGATCAACCGTCCCACCGATCGTGCAAAGCACGATCGGTGCTTCTTTACACCCTCCCACAAACCCCTCAACCCAACGTGAGCGAACCCTCGCAACCACGGATAAAGGGCCATCTTTGCGCAGTGAATGCCCATATCCTCACCTTTCGGAGGTGAGTCAAACTATGAAACGTACCAACGCCGCGGCATTCCTTCTTTTCGTCACCATCGCCGGCGGTGCTGTCGCTGGTCCACTGAGTCCCCCCGCTGGTCCCGTTGCACCAACCAGTAAAGTGCTCAACGAAATCGAACCCCGCATCCCCATCAACGCCACCAACACCCCAGGCGATAACGACAGCCTCTTCAAAATCACCCAGCCCGGCTCCTATTACCTCACCGGAAACATCACCGCCGTCGCCAACAAACACGGTATCGAAATCGCCGCATCAGGTGTCACCATCGATCTCAACGGCTTCGATATGGTCGGCATTCCGGCCATGGGTCCCTTCGACGCCATCACCGCCACCGTTTCCAACTCCAACAGTATCTCAATCTCCAACGGCTCCGTCCGCAACTGGGGCGGCGACGGCATCGACCTCGGCACAATCACCACACGCAACAGCTTCGTAAGCGATGTCCGCGCCAGCAACAACTCCGCCAGCGGGATCCGCATCAGCACCGGCAGTTCAATCAACCGCTGCACCGCAAACCAAAACGGAAGCGACGGCCTTTGGGCCAGTCTGAACAACACGATCTCTGCATCCACCGCCCACCAAAATGCCGGCAACGGTATCGTCTCCGGCTTCGCCTCCGTCGTCTCGAACTGCTCTTCAATCAACAACACCGTCAACGGCCTCGTCGCTTCCAACGGCTCCGTCGTCACCAACTCAACCTTTTCCGACAACACCATCCACGGCGTCGTCATCGCCAGCAACTGCATCGTCACCAACTGCCACATCGGGGGAAACAGCAACTTCGGGATCTTCACCGATGGCTTCGGCTCCATTCTCAACTGCATCGTCTCAAGCAACGCGAGCGGCGGCATCCGCTGCGTCACTTCAGGTGTTATCCGTGGCAACACCCTTTCCAACAACGGCCTGAGCTCGAACGGTGCCGGCATCTTCATCACCGGAACCAACAACCACATCGATCAGAACAACTGCACGTCCAACAGCCGCGGCATCGACATCGACGGCACAGGAAACATCGTCACCAGAAACACCTGCTCCGACAACGCCATCAACTGGGAAATCGCCACAGGCAACGCCGTCGCCCCCATCATCGCCCCCGCGACGAACTCCTCCCCAATCACCACCAACACCTACTCCGGCTCCCTCTCCACCACCGACCCAAACGCCAACTTCTCCTACTGACCGTTAAGCGCCATCGTTGATCTCTCGCGATCCGACTCACACCAAGCATTCAACAGGAACTCTCCCCACGTGCCACCGACCGTCCGACGGACGATCGGTGCTTCTCCATAGATCAGTTCTCCCCTCTCCCACACAACACCCCCTTCCCTTCTCTTCTTATTTGCCATTTGCCCATTTGCTATTTGCTATTTGCAACCCCCCACACTCCGGGCACCTCGTCAAATCCAAAACCAAGTACCCGCACCGCACGCACATCCCCCGCCGCCGAAGGTTCCACGCCCGCGCCGCCGAGATCCCCGCCGCAATCACCCGCACCACAACCCACATCCAACCGTCGTCACCACAAACCCGCACACCTCAACCCCCAGCGCCCGCGGCTCCCCGCTGTACTTCGTATTGATACTCGCCCCACGCACCTCACACCACAACAGCCAAGGCCACACCAACCCGCCCCGCGTCTCCCGGCTCAGCGTCTTCGCCGCCACCTCCCCACGCGCCTCCCCAGGCACCCACACCACACTCCACCGCCAACCCCCCATCACCCGCTCACCCAACCCCCGCGCCTCACACGGCATCCACGCCCCACCCCGCACACTCGGCCACGGCGCCCGCGTCCCGCGAATGTCCTCCGTCATGATCACCAAACTCGCGCA
>JAVTWO010000193.1:0-26178 GCA_032229765.1 Phycisphaerales bacterium
ACGCCCAGGCCCAGCCCGACCGCAATCGCCCACCCGCGGTTCGGCGGCTTAATGAACTGGTCCAGCCCCGCCTTGTCATACGTCATCCGCCCGCTGGCGTCGGTGATCCGCCAGTACGCAAGCCCCAGCAGCACCAGCGCCAGCAGCACGCTGAACCCGGGGACGAGGAACTTGTGCATCCACGCCAGCCGCCGGGCCGCGACTTTCAACTCGTCGCCCGACGAAGCGAAGACCGACCCGCCCTGGGCGGAGTCGAGCTGCTCGGCTTCGAGCGCTTCGATCCGCTCGCGGCGGTGCTGATCAAAGACGATGGCAAGGATCAGCCAGACGGCCGCCCCCAGCAGCACCGCGTACGCGCCGCTGGTGGCGGTATGGTCCTTGCCCAGCACGCTGTAAATGAGCAGGCCCACGCCCATGAGGAGCTGGATGACCAGCCCCAGGACCGCGACGCTCGTTGCCCTCGAATAGCTCAGGTAGTCCGGTTTCATACGCCTCCGAGGGCTCCCTGCCTGATCTTTGCGTTCCGTGATCCCGGCTCACACAAGCGGGGATCCAGCAACGCGGTTCAAACCACGATCTCACCCGTCCACCCTATCCGATTCACTCAGAACGAGCGAACCGATCTCTCCACGCTCCCCGCCCCCCCGCCTTGCCGACCAGGTCCTGCACCTCGCCGAACCTTCTTTGCCAACCCTGAAGAAGTTCAGGGCGGAAGGGGGTTCGTGAGGGGCGGGTATTGTCGCCCAAACGCCTCCCGCTGTCCACCGGGAAAGGTGGGAAGCTTGAGGATGGGCAAGATGGGCGGGTTTCGGTCGGAGTGATCCTCAGGCCGTCCACACACCACCTTCGCCCGCGCAAGTTTCGCCTGTTGTTGAAACGACGAAAGCCCGGCGCGTGCGCGCGGCGACGGGCCTCTCTCGAAGCCCGCCGACGTTCGCTGTGACCTCCGTACGCACGCAGCGCCGGTTGGTTCGCGATTGACTCGAACATTTGCTGGCAGACTTTCGTACGCTGGCGATGAGGATCGGGGTTGGGCGGCGGGGTATGGAAAGTGGGGGAGGCAGAGGCGGAGAATGTACCGACCGGCTGGGCTGGGTGGGTATGCTTCTGCCCTCAATCCTTCGTCGGCGTCGTCCCCGCGTCGGAGTCGTGGATGACGGTTCGCGTCGGCGGGGCTCGTGGTGCATCGTTCTGATCTCGCACCCGCCTTGGTTCGTTTTCAGCAGATCCCTCTATGTTGTCGCAAATACTCACCATCGCGCGGACGACGTTCATCGAGTCGATCCGTCAGCCCGTCTACTTCCTGCTGATCATCATCGCGGGGCTGGCGATGCTGCTGACAACCTGGTCCACCGGGTTCTCGCTTGGATACTCCGAGGCGGGCGAAGTCTCGGGGGACAACAAACTCCTGCTGGATGTCTGCCTGGCGACGGTCTTCCTCGCGGGGACGCTCATCGCGGCCTTCATCGCCACCAGCGCCATCAGCCGGGAGATCGAGAACAAGACCGTCCTCACCGTGGTCAGCAAACCCGTCCCCAGGCCTGTGCTGGTCATCGGCAAGTACTTCGGCGTCTCCGGCGCGCTCATCATCGCCATCGTGCAGATGGTCATCTTCCTGCTGCTGGCCCTGCGTCACGGCGTCATGACCAACGCCTCGCAAGAAGTCGACATGCCCGTGGTCATCTTCTCTTTCTCCGCCCTGGGCATCGCGCTCTTCGTGGCGATGGTCGGCAACTTTCTCTACGGCTGGCACTTCGCGCAGACCGCAGCGCTGCTGACGCTGCCGCTGATGATCCTGGCGTACGTGCTGGTGCTGATGATCAGCCCGAAGTGGGAGATTCAGCCGCTGCTGAAGGACTTCAAGCCCCAGTCGTTGCTGGCGTGCATCGGGGTGGTGATGGCGGTCTTGGTGCTGGGTGCCGCGGCAATCGCGGCGTCGACGCGCCTCGGACAAGTCATGACCATCGTCGTCTGCTTCGGGCTCTTCCTGCTGGGGCTGATGAGCAACTTCCTGCTCGGGGATCGCGCGTACGTGAACGATCCGGTGGCGCGGATCGCGGTGGCGAAGCCCGAGCGGGATCGATTCGAGTCCTTCACCGGCTCGGGGGATATCTACGAGATCACGCTGAGGTCTGGTCCGAAGCGGGCCATCCGGGCGGGGCAACCGATCTGGTACGGACCGGCCGCCAACGGCTCGGCGAACAACGTGCCTGACTATGAGCCCTACGCCGGCCCGCTCGGGTCCGACGAGATGGTCCGCGTGGGCACCAAGCCCGCGCTGATCGTCACCAACTACGACGCCTCGGCCCTGAAGGTCACCATCCGCAATATCGGCGGCACAGGCCTGCCCGTCAAAGCCCCGCCCAAAGAGAACGACTACCTCTTCGATCAGCCCACCAAGCTCAACGCCCCGGCGCTGGTCGTCTGGGGGCTCATCCCCAACTTCCAGTTCTCCTGGTTGCTGGACGCGGTGGCACAGAACCAACCCATCCCCGTCCGGCACATGGCCTTGCTTGGTTTCTACACGCTCACATGGATCACCGCGATGCTCTCGCTGGCGGTGCTGCTCTTCCAAAAGCGCGACGTTGGGTAAGCGGATGCGGGTTTTCCCCACCTCCGACTGGATTCGGTGTACACTTCGGTTGAACCAATCGATGCAAGGAGATGCCCATGGGCAGTCTGACTGAAGGCCTGAACTTTGACAAACCCGGCCAAGGCAAGGGCAAAGGTGGCGCCGCGAAGGGTGATAAGCCCACCAGCGTGACCGACCCCGCCAACCGCGTGAAGCTCGTCGTCGTGGTGATCTGTTTTGTCGTCGCGGGCGTCATGCTGCTGTGGCAGTACGGCGTGCTGGACTTCGGCGGCGGTGCCGGGGCTCCGAAGCGCGACCCGGTGAAGGAACAGGAGTTCCAGCAGCAGGCTGAGAAAGCCAAGAAGATCCAGGAAGACGAAGAGAAGATGTGGCAGAACCTCCCCCCGGGCCAGCGCCCGATCAAGGTCGGTTCGGATTGATCGCCTGATCGTGTGAACACGAGAAACAACCAAGCCCCGCCCGACGATTCGGGCGGGGCTTGTCGTTTTGATCAACCAGTTTCGTTCTTTTCAGAGCCCTCGACTTCAGTCGAGGCTGCCTTGCGTGATCCTCTTACCCGATCATCAACTCCGCCTGCCCCGCCATCGCCAGTTCGTACGTGCTCTCGCACGCCTTCGCGGCACCTTCCCAGGTGAGCTTCTTGATCTCGAGGTTGCCGTGCTCGCGGAGGGTCTGGCTCAGCGGCGGGTGGCGCAAGACCGCGACGATCTTGTTGGCCATCTCGTCGATGTCCCAGAAATCGACCTTCAGCGCGTGGGTGAGGACTTCGCTGACGCCCGACTGCTTGCTGATGATCACGGGCACGTCGTTGCGCATGGCCTCCAGCGGCGCGATGCCGAAGGGCTCGCTGACGCTGGGCATGACGTAGCAGTCGGCCATCTGGTAGATGCGGTCCACGTCGCCGCCGCGAAGGAACCCGGTGAAGAGCACGCGGTGCCCGATGCCGTAGTGGGCGGCCAGTTCGATCATCCGCAGTTCCATGTCCCCCGAGCCGGCCATGATGAACTTGGCGTTGGGGACCTTCTCCAGCACGCGCCTCGCGGCGCCGATGAAGTACTCCGGGCCCTTCTGCATCGTGATGCGACCGAGGAAGAGCACGATCTTGTCCTTGCTCTGGATGCTCGCGCCGACGGGGGCCTGGTGGTCGGCGTCGATCCCGTTGTAGACCACGTCGATGCGATCGCTGGGGATGCCGAAGCGACGCGTGCAGATGCTCTTGGTCAGCTCGCTGACGGCGATGATGCGCATCGCGGCCATCATGCCGCGGCGCTCGATGTCGTAGACGCGCTGGTTGACGTTGTCGCCGCTGCGGTCGAACTCGGTGCTGTGCACGTGCACAACCAGGGGCTTTCCGGTAACGCGTGAAAGGGCCTGACCCGCGGGGAAGGTCAGCCAGTCGTGCGCGTGGACCACATCGAACTCTTCGTTGCGTGCGAGTGCGACGACCAGGCGGGCGTACCGCTCGCTCTCGGCGATCAGGTCGCCCTTGTAGTGCGCACCGGCGCCCGAGCCTCCCGCGGCGAAGATCGCCTTTGCGTGGTGGACGTCTTCTTCGTGGAGTTCTTGCCAGGAGATTTCTTCGACGGTTTCGAGGATGGAGCCGTCGGGCTGGGTGGTGCGGACAGTGCGGAACTTCCCGGTGGTTCGCCCGCCGACGCCCGAACCGTCGCCGTAGGGCGAGGAGAAGTGCGCGGGGAGCCCGACGAACTTGGCGGCGCGGAACTGGTGCGTCCCTGTGGTGAGGGTGGTGTGGTGTTCGACGAGGTCCTCGGTGCCGACCTGAACGGGCCCGCTCGCGGTGGTGCCGACGGATTGGCGGGAGCTCACAGGGATGCCGTCGGGCGAGAGGAGGCGGATGTGCGAGGCCTTGGAGCGATCGACGGGGCGTGGGAGGACGAACATGACCTGATGCCCGCGGCTGTCGAGGGCTTTGGTCAGGCCGTAGCAGGCGGTACCGAGCCCGCCGGAGATGAAGGGTGGGAACTCCCAACCGAGCATGACGATGCGCATGGGCTGCTCCGAGGCGAAAGGCGGCAAGGCGGATCAACACGGACCGCCCGCCGGTGCGTGTGGGCACCGACTCGTTCCCGAACGACACGCGCGGGCGGTATCGCGGGAATATAGGCAAGATGCCCGAGGCCTTGGCGGGTATTCGCGTGCGTTGTGAGTGATGTTGTTCGGCGCAGAGCGTGTCAGTTCTCGGCGCGGTTCTCGTCGATGAGATCCGGGTTGGGCTCGACGTCATCTTCGCTGGCGTCGATGTCACCCAGATTCACGAAGCACGCCTGATACGCCTTCAGCAGCAGCCACACGCGCCGGGCGGGTTCGTCGCCGGTGAGCGAAAGTTCCGCCGAGGGGATCGGCGTGCGGAAGGTGAAGAGCTTTTCGCGGTCGCGGAAGTGTTCGACCGTCGGCACGTACGGCGCGGGGTGATCAACGTCGATGAGTTCATCGTGCAACAGGTCGCTGAGCTTGTCGCCCGTGTGCACAAGGTCCTGCTCGACGCTCTGGCTCAGGTAGCGATCGGGCGTGACGAGCGAGACGAAGAGCTTGCCCTGATCGAAGCCCACGCGGTAGAACGCCGGTGCGGCGGCGTCGGGTGCTTCGAGCGACAACGTCGGCCCATCGATCAATGTGATCGCGCCGAAGAGTTCGCAACGCTCGGCCTGATCGCGCACGAAGTCGAGGATGCGTTTTTGCTCGGCGGTGGGGGAGGCGGGGCTGGTCATAGGTGAAAACTCGCAGAAGCGTCGCGTACAAACGGGCGAAATCGAGTGCGGCGGGAGGCCAAGGTCGGCAGAAATGGTTGAGGCTCTGAACGGAGATTGAAGCGGCCGAATGAAAAAATGATGGCGGTTGCAGAATCCATGAAATCGTAGCTCGTTTCAGCACGCCGACGGATTGCCCATTCAACGTCGGGGAGTATATTGGGTGAAGTCGCACGGCCGCCGGGGGCGTGCGCGGGTTGTCAGATCAGGAAGGTTCAATCCATGCTGAAATCTCTTCGTGCGGCGGTGGTCTCGGTTGTCACGGTTCTCGCTGCGGCGCTGCCGAGCGTTGCGCAGACGTACTCGAACATCACCCAACTCAGCATCGGCACGTCGAACACCGTTTCGGTGCTGCCGTCGAGCCCGTACGGCACGACGATCAACGTGACCAACGCGCCCACGCGGATCAAGACGCTGTCGGTGGCGATCCAGAACATCAACCACCCGTACGCGTCGGACTTGCAGGCGTTGCTGGTTGGTCCTGGTGGGCAGAAGATCCTGCTGGTTTCTCAGGCCGCGAGCAACACGAATCTCGTGGGGCAGACGTGGATCTTCAATCAGGAAGCCACGCAGACGCTGCCGACCACGTTCGGCGTGCCCTCGGTCTCGGGGATCTATCGCCCCATCAACAACGGAGTCTTCACCTTCCCTGCACCCGCGCCGGGCGGGCCGTACTCATCCAATCTTGCTGACCTCTACGGCACCAACGCCAACGGCACCTGGACGCTCTACATCTGCGACGTCTTCCCCGGTTTCAGCGGTGGGACAATCGCCGGCGGCTGGACCATCACCTTCGTCGGTGACATCGAAACCGCCTTCACGTACCAGGGCATCCTCCGCGATGCCTCGGGCCCGATCAGCGGCAGCGCCAACGTCCGCTTCTCGCTGATGACCAACGGCGTTGCCACGCCGGGCGAAACCACGTTGGGAACCGTGACCAAGTCGCTGACGGGAATTGTGGACGGGCGGGTGACCACCTCGGTGGATTTCGGCAACGCCATCACGCAGAAGAACGCGCTGTGGCTGAAGATCGAGGTTGCGGCTCCGTCGGGCGGCAGCTTTGTGGAGGTGACCCCGAGGCAGCAGATCACGATCACGCCGCAGGCTGGGCGGGCGTTGGTTGCGAGCAGTGCGGAGAGTGTGCCCTGGAGCGGGGTGACGGGCGTGCCGGCGGCCGTGAGCGTGGCACCGGGAACGTTCCAGGTTTCGGTCACGAGTCAGACGGTCGCGAGCATCAACTCAATCACCCCGGTGACGTTCCCCGGTTCCTCGGCATCGGTGAACCTGAACGCCGGTCGGGTGCTGGTGAACTGGTCGGTGACCGGGTTCACTTCGTCCGTGAACAGTGGGTGGCAGATCCGCCCGAAGATCGGGAACGTCACCGGCCCATGGACGACGTTCTACTTCAACCCCAGCGGGCAGCACATGACCATCAGCGGCACGGCGGTCTTGACTGTTCCCGCGGGCGTCCAGAACTTCTCGCTGGAGATTCAGCGGTCGGCGGGTTCCTCGGCATTCAACGTCGACACCCAGGACAGCCTGACCGCGACGATCCTGAACCTCCCCAACTGAGTCGTTTCTCGCGCCCTTGCGGGCTGAGGTGACTCGGGCGACCTTTGGAGGGTCGTGGCGCGATGTGGTTGGCTTGTTCCGGTCCGGGAGGGGGCATATGCTCCCCTCCCAACCGCCGCCCAGGTGGCGAAATTGGCAGACGCACTACCTTGAGGTGGTAGCGCCCGCAAGGGCATGGAGGTTCAAATCCTCTCCTGGGCATTTTCGGACTTCGCGGACCGCTTTGCGGTCCGCTTCAACGCTCAAAGGCATCGAGCGTTTTGATCGAAGAGGAAACCCACCAGATGTCGGTGTTCTCGCAAGTTCATCCGCGAGCCGACCTGTCTGTCGGCTTTCAGTTGTGACGTGTGCTGATGGTGTTGGGTTCAGGCAGCTGATGATCGGCCGTTGCGACGAGCGCGACGAACGAGCATCCCGATGACCAACTGCTCGATCGGCTTGCGGAGCATGCAATCCACCCGCAAGCCCACCACCGCGTTCGCGTCGATCAACTCCGGCGAAGCGGACATCAACGCCAGCTCGCCGGTATATCCCGCATCGCGAAGCCGCCTGCACACCATCGTCCCCGGAAGATCGGGGAGCTGTTGGTCGATGAGAATCAACAGAGGCCATTGTCCGGTGTTGGCCAGTTGATCGGTATGGCTCGCCTGAACGAAAGAGCTCGCGGAACCGCCGACGGCATTGATCATCCGCTCGAGCAGCTTCGTGGAAAGCGTGCAGTCGTCGATAATCCAAACTGGAATGATCGAATCGGTCATACTTTCAGAACATCGACCCACACACAGGGGTCCATGCTGGGGCTAGGGGTTTATCCAGGCTCTTGTTGACTGTTTTGAGGGGTTCTCGCGAGCGAATAACCAATCGCTCGTCGGTTCTCGGACGTGAGACGGGTTGTTCGTCCCCTGTGAACACGGGGCCGGGACCGACCGATGAACGTACGGGGTGTGGGTATGTCCTTGGTCGCTCGGCGTGGAGTGCCGGGCGATGCGTGTTGGTGGTTGGAATCTCGTTCAAGGCGTACGCACATGAGCACAAGCGTGACCGGCACGAACAAAGGCGAAGCGTTCAACGGCACGGTGCGGATTGTGATCGTCGACGACTCGACGTTCATGCGAACGGCCTTACGCCGCATGCTCGAGAGCGACCCGCAGTTGAAGATTGTGGGCGTGGGCAAGGACGGGGCCGAGGCGATTGCGCTGTGTAAGCAGCTTCGCCCGGACGTGGTGACGATGGACGTGGAGATGCCGGTGCTCGACGGTTTGTCGGCGCTGAAGCAGCTCAAGAGCGAAGTCAACCCGATGCCCGCGGTTTTGATGTGCTCGAGCCTGACCAGCGCCGGGAGTCACGAGGCGCTGCAGGCCCTGCGTCTGGGTGCGGCGGACGTGATCGCGAAAGAGGGCAGCAGCTTCTCGCTGAACGTCGACGCGATGCGGTCGGACCTGATCGCGAAGATCAAGGCGATCGCCGCGAACCGCGCGGCGCGAGCGGGGATGCAGCCGGCGCAGAACGCGCTCCAGAACGCGCGGAGTTTCAAACTCGATCCCGCGAGCGTCTCGCTGCTGGTCATCGGCAGCTCGACCGGCGGGCCCCCGGTGCTGGAGACCCTGGTCACCGCGCTCAAGAGCGACCTGCACGTGCCGGTGGTCATCGCGCAGCACATGCCGTTGATGTTCACCAAGAGCCTGGCGGAGCGGCTTGACCGCGAGGCGAGCGTGCGCGTGGCGCACGGCGAGCACGGTATGAAGATCGAAGCGGGGAAGGTGTATATTGCCCCCGGCGCGATGCACACGCGGATCAAGTCCGCGGGATCTTCGCTTCATCTTGAAGTCTCCACCGAGCCCAAGACCGCGCTGTACAGGCCCTCGGTCAACGAGCTGTTCACCTCCGCCGCGGCGGTGCGGGGCAAGGGCGTATTGGGCGTGGTCTGCACGGGGATGGGCGACGACGGGATGATCGGCAGCAAGGACGTGAAAGCCGCGAAAGGTCTGGTCATCGCGCAGGACATGCCCAGCTGCGTGGTCTACGGGATGCCCAAAGCGGTGGCGCAGGGCGGCTTCGCCGACGCGAGCATGAACCCCGACGAGATCGCGCAGGTCCTGGCGACCTTGCGTGCCGGCGGCTCGACGCGTGCGGCGGCGTAAACGGTTCGGTCGCTCGGTCAATCCACGGAGAATCGCAACGCGAGCGATCCACGATCTGCACTTTCTTCATGCGCACCGCGCACGTGCCTCTTGTCTGCGCTCAGCGATCGGAAACGGCTTATCCGACGCTCTGACGGAACGGAATCTCGGACCACCAAGGAAACCCTCGTCATTTCGCGTTGAGGTCTGAAGGTAAGGTCGGTGCGCGTCGATATTCCTTGCGATGCACGGCGAGCGATGCCGCGGGTGCGCGGGCTTTGGGGCCCGGCACTGTGAGGCGGCTCGTCGGGCAAGGAGGCAGCGATGTCGAACACCAAGCCCACCGGGAATGTCGGTTCTTCGCAGAACACCAGCGAGAGTTCCATGAAGCTCAACGGCAACCTCACCGATGGTGAGGGCGGCGAGCAGTTGCAGCTCGTGACCTTCGGCCTGGGCAGCGAAGAGTTCGCGGTGGACATCCTCGCGGTGCAGGAAATCAACCGCATGATGTCCCTCACCCGCGTGCCCAGCAGCCCGCCCGAGGTCGAGGGCGTGATCAACCTCCGCGGCAAGATCATCCCCGTCGTCGATCTCCGCAAGCGCTTCGGGCTCGAGCAGCAGGCCCACAGCGAGCAGAGCCGGATCGTCGTCGTTGAGGTTCACGGGCGCGTCATCGGCTTCATCGTCGACCGCGTCAGCGAGGTCCTCCGCATCAGCAGCAAGATCGTCGAGCCCGCGCCCACCATGGTCTGCTCGGTGGATTCGGACTTCATCGCCGGCGTGGGCAAGCTGCAGGACCGCCTGCTCATCCTGCTCGACCTGCACAAGCTCTTCGATCAGGAACGCATCGGCGCGATGTCGCAGGCGGCGTGATTCTTCGCGATCACTCAACCCTCGCTCACAACGTGCCGACCTTCACGACCACACACCTTCAAGATCAGAGGCAAGGACGAGCCAACATGCCCGACGCGACCAACTCCACCATCCAGACCGTCAAAGACCCCGTGATGAGCGCCGCCCAGTTCGACCGCCTGCGCAAGATCATCTACGACCGCTCGGGCATCCACTACCCCGACAACAAGAAGTACGTCCTCGAATCGCGCCTCGGGCGTCGCCTGGTCGAGCTTGAGATCGACGACTACGACCAGTACATCTCCTTCCTGACCATCGGCCCGTACAAGGACGACGAGTTCCAGGAGATGTTCAACAAGATCACCATCAACGAGACGAGCTTCTTCCGCAACGAACCGCAGCTCGACGTTTTCGAGCGGACGATCCTGCCCAAGCTCATCGAGGCACGTTCCGCGACGAAACGGCTGCGCTTTTGGTCCGCCGCGTGCTCGTCGGGTGAAGAGCCCTTCACCCTCGCGATGCAGCTCCACCGTTCGCTGGGTATCCGCCTTCAAGATTGGAAGATCGAGATCCTCGGCACCGACATCAGCGAGAAGGCCCTAGAGGTCGCCACCAGCGGCAAGTACACCGACTACTCGCTCCGCACCACCAACCAGCTCATCAAGCAGCGGTACTTCACCCAGCAGGGGCTCTACTACACCATCGACCCGTCGATCCGCTCGATGGTCCACTTCGAGCTTTTGAATCTCAAGGACCGTCTGGGTGCCAAGCGCTTCGGCAAGTTCGACGTGATCTTCTGCCGGAACGTGATGATCTACTTCGACGACGCGATGCGTGCGCAGGTGGTCAACATGTTCGCGGATCAGCTCAACGACGACGGGTCGCTGTTCATCGGGCACTCCGAGACGCTGCGCGGGCTCGATACGCCGTTCGTGCAGATCCCGATGCCGCAGGCGTTCTGTTACCAGAAGGTCACGGGCAAGCCGGTGATGTGAGGCGCGGTCTGGCTTGGTTTGATTCGTGAAACAACGCAAGAACGGGCTGTTGCAAAGAAGGGTGGATCACGTGGCCGAGTTGAACTTTGACCCAGAGCTGATGCAGGACTTCCTGACCGAGTCGGGCGAGCTGCTCGACCAGCTCGATCAGGACTTGGTGCTGCTGGAGAGCACGCCCGAGGATCTCGAGCTGCTCAACCGCATCTTCCGCGCGCTGCACACCATCAAAGGCTCGGCGAGCTTTCTGGCGCTGACGAACCTGGTCAGCATCGCCCACGCGGCGGAGGGCGCGCTCAACGCCGCCCGCAACCGGGTCTTCGTCGTTGATCGTGCGGCGATGGACTATCTGCTCAGCGCGGTGGACGTGATCAAGGCTCAGTTTGCGAACATCCGATCCGGGCAAGAGCTCGTGGTTCCTGATGCGAAGCTCGTGGCGCGATTGACAGAACTGGGCGAGGGCAAGGGCGCCGCCGCCTCGTCGCACGCCGCGAACGACGCCGCCGCGAAGCCCGGCGTGACCGATCGTGCGAACACCTCGGGCGACAACGCCCCCGCGGCGGGGATGCCCATGCCCCCGGCTCAGCCCGCCGACACCGCCGGCGGCGTCAGCGAAACGCCGCTGGAGCTCTCTTCGAGCAAGGCCGATCTGCTGGAGTTCCTGGTCGAAGACGTCGAGCAGACGCTGGCGCAGATTGAATCGCAGATCGCGCGGCTGACCAACGACCCCGACCGACCCGCCGCCGCGAGCGCGATCGCGGAGCTGGGCGAATCGCTGACCAAGTCCGCGGAGTTCTTCGACTTCGAGCCCATGCAGCGTCTGGCGAAGTGCCTGGTGCAGTTGGGTGAGCAGGCGGGCACGCTGCAGCACAACCAGGTCGCCGGGGCCGTGCCCGATGCGCAGCGCGTCGTCTCGCTGCTGCGTGAGCAGAAGGGCGGGCTTGCGCAGAAGAAGCTCGTCTCGCGACCGATCGACGACCTGGTCGGCAAGTTCAGCCATCTTGAGGACATGCCCGCGGCTCAGGCGAGCGCGACAACGCCATCGGCTTCAGCGCCCTCCAACGGCGCGAACGCGACCGGCACAACAACGAACGACGCGAACGATGCCGCGTCGAACACGAGCGGGAACCAAGCCGCTGCGGGCGTGCAGAACACGCAGACCGCCGCGGGCAATCAATCCGCCAGCAACCAGGCCGCGGGCGTAGCCCAGACCGCCGGCTCTGATCAGACCATCCGCGTTGAAGTCAGCCGCCTCGAAGCGCTGCTGAACCTCGTGGGCGAGCTGGTGCTTCAGAAGAACCGCGTGTCGGCCGTCGCTCGGCAGGTCGCCGCGAACGCGGGCCTGGCGCAGAACCTCCGCGAGCAGGCCTCGGAAGTCTCCAGCTCGCTCGACCGCGTCACCAGCGACCTGCAGGTGGCGGTGATGAAGACGCGCATGCAGCCGCTGGAGAAGCTCTTCGGCAAGTACCCGCGCCTCATCCGCGACCTGGCCCGCAAGCTCAACAAGCAGATCAACCTTGAGATCGAAGGTGCCAACACCGAGGTCGACAAGTCCGTCATCGAAGAGCTGGGCGATCCGCTCGTCCACCTCATGCGCAACAGCGCCGACCACGGCATCGAGCCGCCCGACGTCCGCAAAAGCAAGGGCAAGAGCGAGGCGGGCACCATCCGTCTCGTCGCCAGCAACGCCGGCGGGCACGTGCAGATCCTCATCATCGACGACGGCAAGGGCATCGATCCCGAGTTCATCTCGCGCAAGGCGATGGAGAAGGGGATCGTCACCCAGCAGCAGATCGCGTCGATGAGCGACCGCGAGAAGATGGGCCTGATCTTCGCGCCGGGGTTCTCAACCGCGGAGCAGATCTCCGACGTCTCCGGCCGCGGCGTGGGCATGGACGTGGTCAAGACCAACATCGAGAAGCTCAAGGGCACCATCGAGATCGACAGCGAAGTGGGCAAGGGCACGACCATGCGCGTGAAGATCCCCCTGACGGTTGCGATCCTCAGCGCGATGATGGTGGGCGTGGGCGATGAGATCTACGCCGTGCCGCTCACGAGCATCACCGAGATCGTCAAGCCCGAGCCCGCGCAACTCGCCAGCATCAACCGCTTCCCGGTGATGCGACTGCGCAACAGCGTGCTCCCGCTGTTGTCGGCCGCGGAACTCTTCGGCGCCGAGCTGAAGGCCCAGGCCCTGGCCCGTGCCGCGAGCAAGCAGGCTTCGAGCCCGGCGGAGTTCAAGGGCGTCGACGGCAAGTCGATCCCCGTTCCCGAAGGTGAAGCCACGCCCGAGAACCCGCAGCCTTTCGCGGTGGTCCTCGTGAGTGGAGACAAGCGCGTGGGCCTGCAGGTCACACGCCTGATCGGACAGCAGGAAGTCGTCATCAAGCCGCTGGATCGTTTCCTGGACAAAGGCGGGCCGGTCAGCGGCGCCACCGTCCGCGACGACGGCGGCGTCTCGCTCATCGTCGACGTTCAGCGGCTGTTCAACATCGCCGCCGACCGCAGTGCCGGCAACAACCCCGCGGCGTGAACACCCGTTTGAACACGCCAAACACCACGGTTTCAAAGAGAACCCCTGAAGCCCCTCAACGTTCCGACCGAAGTACTGCTCAACTCATTCGAGGAAACCCCATCATGGATCCAGCTTTCATCACGCCCTTCATCGCCTCGGTGCAGAACGTCTTCTCGACGATGATGCAGTTGCCCGTTCAACTGGGCGACCCGAGCGTCAAGATGACCCCCGCGCCGTCCTACGACGTCTCGGGCATCATCGGTATGTCCGGCGACGTGGTGGGCAACGTGGTCATCTCCCTGCCCATGCCCACCGCCCTCCGCCTCGTGGCGCTCTTCACCGGCACGGAAATGAAAGCCGACAATCCCGACTTTGCCGACGCGATCGGCGAGCTTGCGAACATGATCTCCGGCAACGCTAAGGGCATGTTCGCCGGCAAGAAGCGCGTCCAGATCAGCTGCCCCTCGGTTGTCATCGGCAGCAACCACACCGTCGCACGTCCGAAGGATGTTCCCTGCATCGTGATCCCCGCGACGACCGACTGCGGGCAGTTTGTCATCGAGATCGCCGTTTCGCAGCGCGAGAACGCCCAGGCCCCGGCTGCCGGCGCTCCCGCCGCCACCAACGCCTGATCGTCCCAACCCGGTCCACGCTCGAATCACCACTGACTCACACGCCGATCGAACTCACGCGAGGTTTCTATGCGAATCCTGCTTATCGACGACTCGAAGACGATGCGGAACATCCAGAAGTCCGTGCTGGCCCAGTTGGGTCACACCACGGTCGAAGAGGCCTGCGACGGGCAGGACGCCCTGAACAAGGTCGGCGCGTTCCAGCCCGAGCTCATCCTCGTGGACTGGAACATGCCCAACATGGACGGGCTGACGTTCGTGAAGAACTTCCGCCAGACCAACAAGAACACCCCGCTGATCATGGTCACCACCGAAAGCGAAAAGGCCCGGGTGATCGAGGCGATCAAGGCCGGGGTCAACAACTACGTCATCAAGCCCTTCACCCCCGACCTGCTCAGCCAGCGCATCACCGAAACGCTCGCGAAGCGCGCCGCCTGAGCCCAGCCCGTTCCGCGGGCGAACGAACCCGACCACACCATCCACCAACACACCACTGTGTGTATGGTGGATGTTTGCATTGGCCCACGGCCAATCGTCGATTTCGCTGGGCACTCAGTGCGCGCAAATGCGTGGACATTCGGGAAATTTCTCATCCCCCCGCTGGACACGGGGGGGCGGTTTCGTTGACAATGCCCCCAACCAATGCCCACGGCGAAATCGTCCCAAGTCGTTCTCCGTCAAGCACTTGCGCGCACGCTGTTGACCTCGGTCCTCTGCGCCGCGCACACGATGGTGCTCGCGCAAACACCACCGAGCCCGCCCGCCGAGCCCGTGGTGCCCGCCGCGCCATCGGGTGCCGCACCGCAACCACCGGCCCCTTCCCCCGAGCCTGAAAAGCCCGTCGTAAAGCCTTCGGAGCTCTCCGAAGCGGTCCTGCTGCTCCGCGATGGCCGATCGTTCACGGGCTTTCTGGTCAGCAAAGACGACGAGAAGTTTGTCCTTCGCATCGCGGGGATCGACACCACCTTCGAGTCTGCGAAGGTCGAACGCTACCGAATCCTCGAACCGGTTCTGGAGCGGTACGCACGCCTGCGGGCGAGCATCGATGACAACGACGTGCCGCAGTTGGTCGAGCTGATCGACTTTCTGATCTCGCGTGAGAAGCTCGACGAAGCGTTGAAAGAAGCCCAGGCCCTTCGCCAGCGTCAGCCGGCGAACCCCGACGTTCGACGCGCTCTTGAACGTGTGCAGAATCTCGTCGATTTGAAGGCGAACGCCGACGAATCCGACGCCAACGCCGCCGGCGGATCGACAACCGAAACCGCCCAAGACCACGCAGGGCACGCGCCGCTGATGACCCCCGAGCAGGTGGCGCTGGTGAAGGTCTACGAGGTTGACCTGGAGAAAGACCAGTCGGTGGTGATCCCTCGGAGCGTGGCGGAGGCGGTGTTGCAGAAGTACGCCGAGAGCCCGCTGGTGCCCACGACCAAGGAGGGGCGGGAGGCGTTGATCCGCGAAGGCCCGGGGAAGATCCTGGACCTGATGTTCCGCCTGCGGGCCCGCGAGTTTTACCCGCAGGTCAAGGTCGTGCAGACCCCCGAATCCATTCGGCGTTTCCGCGACGAAGTGCAGCAAACCATTATCGTCGGCGGGTGCGCCACCAGCGGCTGCCACAACAGCGCCACCACCGGCGGTCGGCTGGTCTTCAGCACCAACAAGCCCGCCAGCGAACGCACGAGCGTCACGAACTTTTACATCCTCAACCGCTTCCGCACCACCGACGGCAAGGGGCTCATCGACACCGAAAACCCCGAGCGGTCGGCCCTGATCCAGCTCGGCCTGCCCCGCGATCGCAGCCTCCGCCCGCACCCGGCGGTCATCGACGCGGTGACGGGGGCGGATTTGTGGAAACCCACGATCAAGTCGAGCGCGGATCGGAAGGTGCAGAACGTGACCGACTGGGTGAACGCGTTGTACCTGCCCAGGCCTCAGTACGACGTGGGGTACAAGCCTGTGAGGCCCTTTGAGCCGCAGATGCCGCAGGCGGGGATGGGGCCGGGGACGCCCGCGACGAATCCGCCGGGGAAGTGAACCCGGAGGGTGCGTGCGCGCGTATTGGATTTTGTCAGGATGGTGAGCGGGTCAGGCGGGGTGTGGATAGCCCGGGGTCGTGTTGGGGGTGGATGAGGATCAGCCGCGATGATCGAACCGGGAGGTGCCGACCGGGCGGGGTCGGGCGGAATCTGCTAAAGTCTTGACCCTTCAGGGGCTTACGCGTCGCGCGGTCGATCGGCACGCGTGAAGGCCTCAGGTCGGGTCTTCGGAAATGGGGGGGCGAGAGGTGTTCAGATCGGCGGAGGCGTGGTGTTGGTGGTCGTTTGGTCGAAGCAGAAGAAGGAACGGTTGAATATGCACAGCAGCGTCCGCAAGCCAGCTCGCGTGAATGTCCGGGGGATCGTGTTGGCCTTGGGCTTGGTGATGGCTTCGGGGGGCCTTGTCTCCTTGGGCGGGTGTGATCGCACCACCGAGGGGCAGAAGGCGATCAGGAAAGCCAGCGAGGAGATGTCGCTGCTGACCGCGAACGGCGGGGCCGTCAGCCCCAACGCCGATGCTCGCAAGAAGCGCTTCGAGGAGATCCAGAAGACCCTCGCCTCGTTCCGTGACAGCACCGAGACCGGGATCGCGCCCGCGGCGGGGTTGATGTGGGCCACCGCCACGGCGGGGCTGGGCGAGCTTGAGCTCGAAGTCGCCAGTCAGCTTGATGCGAAGGCGTCGCTGTCGGCGGCGGACGCGATGCGGTACGTGTCGATGTACGTCAGCGAGCTTTCCAACGCGAAAGCCGCCGGGAAGGTCGACGTCTCCAAAGAGCAGCAGGCCCTGAGCAACCAGCGTGCGGAGAAGTCCGCGGAGCTGAGCAAAGTCAGCGGCGAGCTGACAAAGAACCAGGGGCAGCTCGATCGCCTGACCGCCGAGGCGAAGAGCGTGATGGACCAGGCGAAGGCCAAGCGCCGCACGGCCCTTGAGCTCCGCGGCAGCGCCGAGGGCAAGAGCGCAACGGAAGGTCTTGAGATCGTCAAGAAGGCGGCGGAAGTCTCTCGCGAGGCGGATGCGTTGGAGCGCAAGGCGGGGGAGATCAGCGCCCGCGCGGGCGAGTTCCAGAGCACGGTGACGGACCTGACGCGTGCGAAGGACGCGCTGGAGAAGACGCTCAAGCTGATCGATGACTCGGGTAATGCACTGAAGGCCGTGCAGGCCCAGGCGGGCGAGGTCTCGCGTGAGCGGTCGGAATCGGCCTCAAAGATCGCCGCGGACGTGAGCAAGAGCATCGCGGAGTTGAACACCACGCGGCAGGCGCTGACGGCGGCGCTCGACAGTGCGGCAAAGAAGACCGGCGACGCCCTCGCGGCGGCGAAGAAGGTCCCCGCCACCGACAACGACGCGGGCTCGCAGAAGCTCGCGGTGGCGACGTACTCGATCCAGCTCGCGGAAGTCGCCTCGGCCCGGGCGCGTGACACCGCCCGCCTGGCGCGCGTGCTGAGCAGTGCGGCGGGTGCGACCCCGGCGCTGCCCGATGGTGCGGCGCTGAAGGATGCGGCGGAGAAGGCCGAGCAGGAAGCCCTCGCGGCGGGTGCGGCGGCGCGCGAAGCCTTCGAGAACGCGAAGAACGCCCTCGACGGCATTTCCAAGGTCAGCGAGTCGGTTAAGACCCGGTTGGAAGCACTGAGCCTGCGCTTGGCAGCGCTGGCGGAGAACCGCGCAGTGGCGACGCCCGCGCCGACGGCGACCGCGATGAAGACCAACGCGACGCCTTCGGCGGCGGGTGCTTCGGACAGCGCCGCGGCGGATATCGCTGAGGTGAAGGCGCTGGTTGAGAAGCAACTCACGGCCGCGAAGGCGGGAGACTTTGACACCGCGATGTCGACGATGAAGCTCAACGCGGAGCAGAAGAAGCAACTCACTTCGATTTTCGCGATGGCGAAGTCTGCGGAAGCGCTCGACGCGGCGTCGAAGGAAAAGTTCGGCGTGGGGTTGAATGAGGCCGCGGGGCCTGCCGGGGCTGGGTTCGGGAGAATGGCCGGAGCATTCTCGAAGATAGATGAAAATGTCAGCGACTACACCTTCAAGTCGCAGGGCCCGGGTGTCGTGATCGGCACGGATAAAAAGGGTGAGTCGCAGCGGTTCGTGAAAGAGGGTTCGCAGTGGTTCATGGAAGCCCCGGCTGAGATGAACAACCCGCAGATGGGGCAGATGCTGGGCGTTCTGAGCGAGCTCGGGCCGATCCTTGACGGGCTGACCGCGGACGTGAAGTCCGGCAAGATCGCCACGAAGGAGATGCTCCAGCAGACGCTGATGACCCGCATGATGCCGATCTTCATGAAGATGCAGGGCGGCGGCGGCGAGAAGTGATCGTGGCCTCGTACGGTCGGGTGGTTTGGTCGGAACGATGTGACGTTGACGGTTGCTCAGGTGCTTGACGTTTCGAAGCTTTGACGCACCGAAAGTGCGTTCGACAGGGACACATGATGACGACGACGAAAGCGCGAGTGTTGCTGCGATCGGTTCTGGCCTCGGTGATGCTGCTGACGCTGGCGGGCGGCGTTGTGCGTGCGCAGAGCCTGCCCTCAGGCGTGGTGAGCAAGACCGAGCTTTCTGAGGCCGACCGCGGCGCGGTGAAGGCCTGGCTCGATGCGCAGGCGCCCGGGCTTGCCAGCGACGATCCGAAGGTCATCAAGACTTCACGCGACGCGATCCTGCAGCCCCTGCGCAGTGCCGCGGCTGCCGGCGGCGTGTCGGTCTCGTTCCGCACCGAACTGCAGAAGCAGTTGTACCCGGTGCTGGAAGCGCACATCTCGGACAAGCGCGAGCTGGTGGCGGTGAATGCCGTGCGTTTGGCGGGTGAGACCGCCCACGCGAACACGCTGAAGCTCGTCTCGAAGGCGCTGGACGATGCGCGTCCGGGTGTGAAGTACGCGGCGTGCTATGCCGCCCGGTCGACGCTGGACGCGGCGAAGGTCAACCCCGCCATCAGCGCCCGCGACATGATCATGCTGCTGGGGAAGCTGGGCGAGGTCGGCACGGCGACGACCGATCCGCGCGTGCTGGAGGGTGTGGTGCTGGCGATGGAATCCGGCGCGTCGATCCCCGATGCGACGATCGCCGGCGCTCGCGTGCAGTCGCTGACGGCCCTCGCGGGCGTGGTGAATAAGCAGGTCAAGCGCCTCGGAACCAACGAAACGCCCGCGCCGATGCTCGCGGGTCTTTTGCGGGCGGCGTCGGTTGCTCGCTCGGTCTTCACGGATAGCAGCGCCGGCGGTCAGGCGATCACCGGTCAGGGTGGTAAGGCGATGGTCGAGCTCGCGGGCGATCTGCTCTCGCTGTCGGCAAAGCTCTGCGACAGCCCCGCCGTCATGGGCGATGATCGCGGCACGCTGGAACAGATGACCGCGGCGGCTGAGGCGGTGCTGGTCCTGGCGATGGACGCATCGGGCAAGTCCACCCCGGTGGCGAAGATGTCCGAGCCCATGCGCTCGGGCAACTGCGACAGCGTGAAGAAGGTTGCCGACGGTCTGCTGGGCAGCAGCGGCGTGGTGGTGAAGGCCTTCAACTTCGCGGGTGATCGTTTCAAGCTGTAACGGGACTGAACGAGGATTTCGGGCTGGCTGCGCTTTGAGCGCCGGGGCGAGAAGATGTTCAAACTCCTGGTGCCGGTGGCGGTGCTGGTGGCGGTCCTTCTGGCGGCGGTGCTGATCGACCGCCCGCTGCCCCGCGCAGACTTTGTCTACATCGAACGGTCGGAGGTGACCACGCTGGACCTGCACAAGGCCTCGTGGATGCACGACCTGCGCATGGCGACGAACATCTTCGAGGGGCTGGTGCGCTACGACAACTTCACCGCGGACTATCGCAAGAAGCCCGCGACGGCCGAGAGCTGGAGCGTCAGCGAGGACGGCAGGACGTGGACGTTCACCATCCGCGCAAGCGCGAAATGGTCGGACGGGCGGCCTGTCCGCGCGTCGGACTTTGTGTACTCGTATCGAAGGGGCATGCTGCCCGACATGGCGGGCGATTACATCTCGATGTTCCAGCTCATCAAAGGCGGCAAGGCCTTCTACGACTGGAGAGCAAAGGCGCAGAGCGCCTTCGCGGCGGAGTCGAAGGGGCGAGCGCGGCCCGCGGAGGCCGAGGCGTTGTGGAAGCAAACGCTGGAGAAGTTTGACGAGCTGGTGGGGCTGAAAGCGCCGGACGATCGGACGCTGGTGATGGAGCTGGAAAGGCCTGTGCCGTATTTGCTTGAGGTGCTGGCGTACGAGGTGATGGGCCCGGTGTACCCGCCGTTGGTGGATCGGTTCCAGAGCATCGACCCGACGACGGGGATGGTGAAGTACGACTCGGGGTGGACGAAGCCGGGCGTGCTGATCGGCAATGGGCCCTTCGTGCTGGAGGATTGGCGGTACAAACGCGAGATCCGCCTTCGCAAGAACGAGCACTACTGGGACGCGAAGAACATCCACTTCAACACGATCTCGATGCCCAGCGTGCCCGACGGCAACGCCGCGGTGTTGGCCTTTCAGACCGGGGCGGCGGACTGGCTGACGGACGTGAACGTGGCGTTCCGGGGTGATCTGGTCGCGAGGCGTGAGGCGTACCTCGAGAAGCACAAGGACCTGGTGGAGAAGCTCAAGGCCCAGGGTCTGGATCGCGTGGAGATCGATCGGCGCCTGCCGCGGGACGAGGCGCTGTTTCTTCAACCCATGGACAGCTTCGGGACGTACTTCATCAACTTCAACTGCCTGGCGCGCTTGCCCGACGGGCGCGTGAACCCGCTGAGCGACGCGCGCGTTCGGCGGGCGCTGGTGATGGCGATGGACCGCTCGAACATCACGAAGAACGTTCGGCGTGCGGGCGAGGAGCCGGCGACGACGCTCATCCCGCCGCGTTCGATCGGCGGGTACGAATCGCCCAAAGGGCTGCCGTGCGCGCCGGATCCGCAGGCGATCGCGCAGGCGAAGCAGTTGTTGGTGGAGGCCGGCTATCCGCAGGGGCAAGGCCTGCCCACGCTGGTCTTCCTGTTCAACAAAGAAGGCGGGCACGACCTGATCGCGCAGGCGATCAAGCAGGACTGGGAACAAAACCTCGGCGTGTCGGTCAGCCTTGAGCAGGTCGAGATCAAGGTCTTCCGCGAGAAGCTCAAAAACGGCGACTACATGATCTCCCGCGGCAGTTGGTTCGGCGATTACGGCGACCCGCTGACTTTCCTCGATCTCAACCGCACCAACGACGGCAACAACGACCGCAAGTACTCCAGCCCGCGGTTCGATGCGCTGCTCGACGAGGCGAACAGCCAGCGCGATCCGAATGAGCGCATGCGGATCCTCAGCGAGGCGGAGCGCGTGCTGATGGAAGAAGACCTGCCGCTGGCGCCGGTCTTTCACTACAAACTGCTGTACCTGTTCGATCCGTGGAGGGTCTCGGGGATCACGCCTCACCCGCGGCAGAAGCAGTACCCGTTCCAGATGAACATCATGGGCGATGAACTTGGCCCGGACGTGCCGATGCGGATGCGACCGGCGCTGCAAACGGGCGCGGGAGGGACGCCATGACCGCGCTGATCGTGCGAAGGCTCATCCAGATGCCGGTGATTCTGCTGGTGATTTACACGCTGACGCTGGTGTTGGCGTGGAAGATCCCGGGCTCGCCTTTGGACAAAGGCGAAGGGCGTCGCCCGCCGGCGGAGGTGCAGGAGGCGATGCTGCGCCAGTACAACCTCGAGAGTTTTTGGGGCTTTTATTGGTCGTACCTCGACAGCGCCACGGGTGTGAAGTACGTTCGCGAGTCGCTCAGCGGCGAGGCGGCGGCGGTGGAGAAGGCGGCGATCGAGGCCGGCCGAACCGCGCCGGTGCGGCGCGTCTTTGATCTTGGACCCTCGCTGACCGACGCGGCGTGGCGCGTGGATGAGATTCTGCTGGGCAGCTTGCCCGTGAGCATGGCCTTGGGCTCCGCGTCGATTCTCATTGCACTCGCGATCGGGCTGACCGCGGGGATCATCGGCGCGGTGAAGCCCAACTCCGCGGCCGACTTCTTTACGCTCCTGCTCTCGCTGGTGGGCATCAGCCTGCCCAGCTTCGTCATCGGCACCGTGCTGCTGATGATCTTCGCGGTGTGGCTGGGGATCGTCCCCGCGGGGGTTTACTCTCCAAAGACCGCGCTGCTTGGGGCCTTCACGCTGAGCTTGCCCTACGCGGCGTACGTGGCGCGCCTGACACGCCTGGGCATGATCGAAGTCCTCGGTGCGGATTACATCCGCACCGCGCGGGCGAAGGGCGTCAGCGAGTCGCGGGTGATCCTGCGCCACGCGCTGAAGAACGCCGCGTTGCCCGTGGTGAGCTACATCGGCCCCGCAACGGCGATGGCGATGACCGGCTCGTTCGTCATCGAACGCGTCTTCAACATCAACGGCATGGGCCAGCACTTCGTCTCGGGCGTGATCAACAAAGACCTCTTCCTGATCATCGGCGTGGTGATGGTCTTCTCAACCATGCTCATCACGCTGAACCTGATCGTCGACGTGCTGTACCGCTGGATCGACCCGCGGATCGAGTGAGAACGGGGGCGGGTATGCGAACGCGAATGCGAACGTTGATGAGAACGTGAACGCGAAAAAGCTGAATCCGGCGTGCAAGGGTGGTGCGGGATGGCGGAACCTGTTCGTGAGACGAAACGTGTGAGCCGGCTGCGACGGTGGCTGCGTCGCGCAGCGGTGTACTTGGTGCTGGGCTTTGTTTCGTGCGTGCTGGTGACGTGGCTGACTTCACTTGTCGTTCAAATGCGAGCGGGATGGCGTGGTTTCGATGCCTACGACCTTGCGCGCCAACCGGTATTAAATGGCGAGACCGTCGATTGGGGATTTGGCGTCGAAGTATGGGGTGCAGGATCATTCGACAAGGTCGTGCTGAACTGCACCATGCTCACCCGGTCCGCAGAGGAGATTCAAAGGAGTAAGCAGCAAACCACGGGAGTTATCTTCGCGTTACCGGCGTACTCCATTACCGGGAACGACTCGCCGTTCGAGATCAGCGAGTACCTGAGTCTGGTTGGGTACTACGCGTGTTCAGAAGGAACGATCGAATGCACACGCTGGGGGATGCCGATGCGCTGCCTCGGCACCGATGTGATTCGGCACCAGATCACGCATCGAACATCCGGTGCGAGTGCTGAACGCTCCGATGTGCACGGCGGTTTACTGATTGCTGGAGCGGTTCGCGAGCAGACGCATTTGGTTCTGCCGCTGAGTGTCCTACCGGTCGGTCTCGCCATCAACTCGGTGATGTACGGCGCAGTGATCTTCGGCGCGGTGAGTGCGATAGGCTGCCTGCGGAGTCTCCGGTCTCAACGATTGATCTCACGCAACCAGTGCCACGCGTGCGGCTACGTACTCAAGGGCATTCCGCCGGGTTCGCCATGTCCGGAGTGTGGTGCACAGTTGGCTCTACGAAAGGGTGGAGCGAAGTCATAGATCCGAGCAAACCAACATGGTCATTCTCAACGGCCCGGCGATGGGTTTTTCGTGGCGCCGTGTACTTGACGCTCGGCGTGGTTTCGTGCGTGCTGGTGACGTGGTGGATGTCGTTGGTGAGGCCGTGGAGTGAGTTGATGCCGAATGTTTTCGGTCGTACAACCTACCTCGGCATGCGCAGCTTCTGGGGTGCCGGAGCTCTGCATGAATACTCCGAAATGAGTGTGGACATAGCGACCACACCCGTGCGGGATGTTGTCTACGTCGGTGTTGGGGTGCTGCGACACGAGACCGTCGAAGCGATGCGTGAAGGTGCGACACCGCAGTCAGACGAAGATTTCGAACAGAAGTTCCGTGGCAAGTTGCAGCGTGCAGCTGCCGAGAGTTCGATCCTGGCCAGAGCGTTACCCGATGTGCCGATCGTGAGAACCCCCGATGGTCGTCTCCGCGTTGTACAAGCGACGTACTGGGGCTGGCCTATGCGGTGCTTGTCGGCCGTATGGATCGTCCGTGTAGCAGATTCAACAGGATTCAATCGAAAGACGGTGTTGGGAGGTTGGCTCGCTTTCGAAAATAGCTTTGGTTATCCGCGCTTCATCCTTCCCTACTCCCCCGTCTGGCCCGGGCTGATCGTGAACACGCTTCTGTACACGGCCGCGATCGGGCGATCGTTGAGTCGATGATGTTCGCCGTGCGTGCACGTCGCCGTCGTGCCGAACGCTGTGTCAAGTGCGGCTACTCACGCAAGGGCCTCGTCCCGGGCTCGCCCTGCCCAGAATGTGGCTTCGAACCAGCAAACACAAAGGCCGCACCAAACGAGGGTGCGGCCGGTTGATTGATTGATCGAGTTGCGTGCGCTGGGCCGTGGTCGGTGGGGGGGAGGGAGGTGAGGGAAACTCAACCGCCGCAGGCCGCACTGACGATCTGCAGGAAGTCGGCGTCCTTCAGCGACGCGCCGCCCACGAGGGCACCGTCGATGTCGGGCTGGCTCATGAGCTCCTTGGCGTTGGCGGCGTTCACGCTGCCGCCGTATTGGATCCGCACGCCCGCGGCGGCGTCCTTGCCGAAGAGATCCGCCAGCACCAGGCGGATGTGCCGATGCGCGTCCTGAGCGTCCTGAGGCGTGGCGGTCTTGCCCGTGCCGATGGCCCAGACCGGTTCGTACGCGATGACCAGACGGTCGAGTTCGTCGGGGCGAACATCGCGTAGGCCCAGGCGGACCTGACGCTCGTTGATCGTGTTTGTCTGCCCGGTCTCACGCTGCTCGAGCTTCTCGCCCACGCACAGCACGCAGCGCATCGCGTGGTGCAGTACCGCGCGGACCTTCAGGTTGATCAGGTCGTCCCCCTCGTGGATCACATGGCGGCGTTCAGAGTGCCCCACCAGCACCGTCTTCACGCCCACGTCCTTGAGCATCCCCACGCTCACCTCGCCCGTGAAGGCACCCTTCTCGGCGTGGTAAACATCCTGCGCACCGAGGGCGATCTGTGAGCCCAGCCCGCAGAGCGTTTCGCTGATGGCCGGCAGATAGACGAAGGGCGGGAAGACCGCCACTTCCACCTTCTTGCCCTGGGCGTGCAGCGACGCGACGCCCGAGGCGACGGCCTTCGCCAGCGCGATCCCCGTGGTGCGATCGGTGTTCATCTTCCAGTTGCCGCCGATGATCGGCACGCGGTTGCTTGCGGTCATAGTGGGCAGAGCATACACCACGCAACCCCGCGCCGCACGCCTGAATCCCACGGCGGAAACGAAAAACCCCGCAAGCCGAGAGGCCCGCGGGGTGAGGGTTGAATCGAGGATGTTGCGAGGGCGCTCGCCTTGAAGCGAACTACTCGCGACGGCCGAAGAGCTGGACGAGCAGGCGGAGGATGTAGTAGTAGACCATCACGATGGTCACCAGCAGGCTGTAGCCCGCGTACCACTCCAGGGCCTTGGGGGCCTGCTGAGCGGCACCCTGCTCGATCAGGTCGAAGTCGAGGATGAAGCAGAAGGCCGAGTAGACGAGGAAGACGCCGGTGATGGCGATGGCCAGCGGGCCGTTGCCATAGATCGCGGACATGTTGACGCCGAAGAGGCTGGCGATGAGCGCGCCGAAGGCGAAGACGCAGAGCCCAACGCCCGAGATCATCATCACTCGACCGAAGAGCGGGGTGTTGCGGACGATGTTGAGCTTGTACAGCCCGAGCATGGAGACGAGCGTGGCGATGGTGCCGCCCGCCGCGGCGAAGACCACGCCGCTGCCGTTGCTGCCGCCGATTTTCGTGTCCTTCATCATCACCATCGCCCACAGAGAGACGCCCGCGACGAAGGCGCCCTCGATGATCGCGTAGGGAACCGCGAGGAATCGAGCGGTCATGGGCTTGAAGGCCATGATCAAACCGAGGATCAGCCCGCCGAAGATCGAGATGAGCATGCCCGGCATGACATACTCGGCCTTGTTGAACACGAACGTGCCGAAGCCCACGGCCGACGCCGTCATCAGCCCGGTGAGGATCATCGTCGTGTTGATCGCGCCTTGAACGGTCATCACGTTCGCCGGGCGCATCCCGAGCTCAAGCCCGGGCGTGTTGCGCCAGCCGGTAAAGGCGTTGTTGTTCAGTGTTGGATTGCTGGACTGAAAGCTGGACATGTGTGCAAACCCTCCGTGTGTTCCGTCGTGATGTGCCAGACACCTGACCCG
>JAVTWO010000194.1:0-26139 GCA_032229765.1 Phycisphaerales bacterium
AGAGCGTCAGCGAATCGGGGATCTCCATCGCCGTCAGCAGCGCCCAGTGCGACCTCGCCCGCGGCGCGCTCGAACGCGCCATCAACGCCGCGCTGGGCGAAAAGACCGCCCGCGCCATCGACACCCAGACCGGCGTCAGCATCGTCGCCCCCGTCGGCGACGGCATGAAAGGCACGCCGGGCATCGCCGCCCGCGTCTTCACCGCCATCGCCCGCAGCGGCATCAACGTCATCGCCATCGCCCAAGGCAGCAGCGAACGCTCCATCGCGCTGGCGGTCATGGACAAGGACGGGCCCGAGGCCGTCAGAGCCCTGCACATCGAGTTCGGGCTGGGCTGATCACCCGTCCGCCCAAGTCAGTTCGCCCTGCGGTCGATCGGCACACTCGGATGCCCGCCCCAGTTGCGCGCTTTGGGCGTCGACGATGCGCCCGTTTCGGTGATGCCCTGATACGCGCCGGGTGTCCGCCCGTCGGCCCGGGTCCAGCCCGAATCCGACTGCTGCAGGAACATCTCGCACCCGCTCAGCGTCGAGAACGCACCACACGCAACCAACCCCGTCATCAGCTATCGCAGCGCGTTCAATCGGCCGCGCTTCCCATGTCTTCGCTTCATCTCCGCCTCCGTGCACTTTGGCAACTCACCAAATCGTGCGGTCGTCCACACGGATGTTCAACCGACCGAGCCTGAACGTTTCGCCACGCTCGTCGCGGACTTCCACGTGAATCCCCGAAGTTCGCTGCGGATCGCGCCGGATCAGCACGAACACCTCTTTCGGGGGTTCACTCAACTCGATTTCGATTGATCGCTGCGCACGTTTGGTCGTCTCTGCCGACGACTCAAACCAGCCCAGCTTCAGTTCCAGCCGCGGCCCCGACGTTTCATCATTGAGCCGGGTGAAATCTGTCAGAAACCGTGCATCACCCGCGTTCAAAACACCTGAGTACGTCCGCGCGGTCCCCAGCGGCCCGATCGTTCCTGACTCAAGCATCGACATCGGTACCCGCCCATCGACCTCGATCGGCACATCCAGCTTATTCTCAACTCGAACAGCTCCGGGTGCACAGCCAGCCAGCCCCAGGCACCAGCCGAACACCACCACCAACACCAGCATTGCACGCGCCAGTCCCCTCATGCCCGCAGGATACCAAACGGTCCGTCGATCTCCGATGGATTCGTAGAGCCTTCGGCAAACATCCCTTCAAAAACACACAACCCCGGCTCTCACCGGGGTTGTTGATCTCCTCAAAGCGGGCGAAGGGACTTGAACCCTCGACATTCACGTTGGCAACGTGACGCTCTACCACTGAGCTACGCCCGCACTCCGACTTGTCCGCCTCACGCCCCTCAACAGGGCCCTCGGCGGGGAGAAAGGTATACCCACACCTTCTTTCGGTCAAGAAATCCACCCCCTTGAACCTCGCCTTCCGCCTTCTCCTCACCCATTTCACGCCGCCCCTCCCCCGTCCATCCACTCCTTCCACCCACCCCGCCCCGCATCCGCCATTATCGGCCTTCCATCACCTCACTTCGCCGGCTGGCCCGTCCCAGTCCCTGCCGCCTCCCGCCGACCCCCCGCACCCCGGGCCTTTTCCACCGCCGCCGTCAGGTCGCCGGGCTTAAAGAACGACTGGAAGAAGACGGGCTTTTCCAACCCCGGGCCATAAATGGCAATGAGCGGGATACCCCCGCCGCCGGAGATCTCCTTCACCACGCCCCAACCCTCTTCACCCCCGGCTTTCGTCAGATCGACCTTGAACTCCACCACGTCCTTCGCACCCAGGACCTTCAGCGACTCTTCGGAGTAAATGATGGTCTTTTCGATCACGTGGCAGTTCGTGCACCACTTCGCGGTGAAGTCCACCACCACGACCTTCCCCTGCTGCACCGCCTCCGCGATCGCCGAGCGGATCTCGCCATCCGGACGCGACACAAAGACCCGCCAATCGATCGGCGGCGCTTTGGTCAGCGACAGCGTCGTCAGCACCGTCCCCGCGAGCACGAGCGAAGCCAGCACCGTATTGATCCCCTTCGCCTTGCCGGTGCGGAGCATCTTCCACGAGCCCAGGATCCACCAGATGCACGTCCCTGCCGCCGCGGCACCGACGATCCACCAGGGCCAGCGTTCGGTGCTGAGGTTCCCCGCGAGGAAGATCGCCACCGCGATCATGAACCCGCCGATGACCTGCTTGAGCAGTTCACCGCCCGCCCCGCCGCGGGGCATCTTTTCCACGAGCTTCGGGAACGCCATCAGCAGCGCGTAGGGCGAGGCCATCCCAAGCCCCATCACCGAGAACGTCAACAAACCCACGCTCGCCGGCTGAGTCAGAATCCACGCCGTGGTCGCCCCCAGCATCGGCCCCGTGCATGGGACTGCAAGAATCCCGGTCAGCAGCCCGCCGACGAAGTTCCCCGTCACGCTGTCGCCCGTGGGGTTCACCGCGTAAACAAAGTTGGGCAGCTTCACATCGAACAACCCGAGCATCCCCAGCCCCATCGCCCCCACCAGCAGCGACATCCCGATCACAAAGCCCGGCAGCGTGAAGATCTGCCCCCAGTCAAACTTCTGACCCCCGGTGATCAGCCCGAAAAACAGCAGCCCCAGCACGATGTACAGCGTGACAATCCCCGCGCAATACACCACCCCAAAGAGCACAAGCTTCTCGGGGCTCTTCGCGTGCGCCTGGATCGACAGGATCTTGATCGGGATCACCGGCAGCACGCACGGCGTGAAGTTCATCAGCACGCCCGCCGCGAAGGCGATGAGCATGATCAGCACGTACGCGTTGGTCGCCACATTGAACTTGTACCCCAGAAAATCAAACTCGCGCGTCGCCGCGAGCGTCGGCCCCGTGACGTTCCCCGCCAGCAGGTTCGAGAAAACGCTCGGATCGAACGCCTTGAAAAGCCCCATCTCCGTCGCGGCGGGGATCGCCGTACCCGCTTCGACGATCTTCACCTTCAGGTCAAGCTCGACCACCTCTTCCGGGAAGCAGACCATGTCGTTGCAGGCCTGATAGCTGACCGTCAGTGGGATGGTCACCTCGCCCGGTTTGGCGCTGGACTCGATGACCACCGGGATGAACACCGTCGTCGGCTCGGCATAGCTCAGCAGCTTCACCGGCGCGCCCGTGAACCCAACCTCAACCTCCTGCGGCCTCGGCCACTGCGCCGACCGCGGATAGACCTTGACCCCATCGGGCAGCTTCGCACCCTCGCGCACGTTGATCAGCGTGGGGATCGGCTCGAGCCCTTTCATCTCCGCCGGGACGACGGGGACGTTGGGCCAGATGTGTATCTTCTTCATGAACTCGAACTTCACCGCCAGCGCGAACTGGTCCCCCGCCGCCGCCACCGGTCGTTGCACCGCCCCCTCGACCATCACCCGGACGACGTCGGGCTGCGTCACCCGAGCAACCTTCGCCGCCTGAGCGGGTTCACCCGTCAGGACGAACCCACCCAGCAGGGCAAAGGCCGCCACAAGGAGTGAGGCGAACATCACAAGAACGGTCAGACGGGGGGTGAACTTCGTTCGCATGGTGCACAGTGTAAGGATTCGGGGCGGTTGGGCTTCAGGGGAAAAGTCCGCGAGATCCGGAAAACCCCGGAGCAAGACCGGCGTGACGGACCTTGGATGCTGGCTCGGCTCAAGTCGCTTCGCCCGCCGGGCCGATAGGCACTGGTACGTACCGCGCCGGCGCAGGTTCTGCGCCCGCAAAGCCTGGCGCGGTGTTTGCTCCAGATCACCGGGGCTTTTCCGTACGCACGCCCTCTGTCCTCGCCCGATCCATGCCCGAAGTCCTTGACCAATCTGAGATTGACGCACTGCTTGCCGCGGTGGATTCCGGGCAGGTGACGGAAGATGTCCAGCCGCTGAAGGTCTTTTCACGCACGCGGAAGGACGTCTCGCAGGTCGAGGTCCGACCCTACGACTTCAAACGCCCCGAACGTGTCAGCAAGGACCAGATGCGCTCCTTGCACACCCTCCACGAAGGGTTCGCACGCAACTTCGGCGCGTCGCTCTCCGGGTTCTTGCGCACCATCGTCGAGGTCAAGGTCGCCACCTGCGAGCAGATGACCTACGGCGAGTTCATCAGCGGGCTTCCCAACCCCACCAGCTTCAACCTCATCGACGCCAAACCCCTCGAAGGCCAGGTCTGCCTTGAGGTCTCCCCGCTGATCATCTACCCGATCATCGACCGCCTGCTGGGCGGCAACAGCCAGGAGCTGTTCATCCCCCAGCGACCGATGACCATGATCGAAAGCCGATTGATCTCCAAGGTCATTGACCGCGGCCTCAGCGCCCTCGCTGAGGCGTGGGCGGGGATCCGCCAGTTGAACTTCTCCGTCGCCGCGTCGGAGAGCAACCCGCAGCTCGCCCAGATCGTCCCCCCCAACGAGGTGGTCGTGGTCATCGGCTTCGAGCTGAAGATGGGCAGCCGGGCGGGCACGATGAACCTGTGCATCCCCTTCAACGTCATCGAGCCGATCATGGAATCGCTGAACAGCCAGAGCTGGTTCAGCACCTCCAAGCTCGCCAAGCAATCCACCGCCTCTCAGCACATCACGGGCACGCTCAACCGCGCCGCCCTGAACGTCACCGCCCTGCTGGGTGAAACGACCATCACCCTCAGCGACCTGCGTTCGCTGGCGCCGGGGGACCTGATCACCATGGACAAGCTCATCAGCCAGCCCGTGGTGATCTGCGTCGAATCGCAGAAGAAGTTCATCGCGAACATCGGGCAGCACCGCGGCAAGCGGGCCGTGCGGATCACCCGCGCGATCCTGCCGACCGATCGGGTCTGATCTTTCAGAAGACTCTGTTCCCCCTCAGATCAAACATTCATCACCGCGGACGCGAAGCGCTCAGCAGCTCGCCCACGGCCGAGTCCACATCCCCGCTCAGCGTGAAGCGCCGGTCGAGCTTGAGCTGGCAGAAGAACTTGCGGATCGGGTCGGGCAGACCCGCGAGGCGAAGCCCCGCCGAACGCTCCCGGCAGGTTTCCTGCAGGTGCAGGATGCAGGTGATCGCAATCGAGTTCATGAGCTGGACCGAAGAAAAGTCCAAAACCAGCCCCGCGCCGGAGAGCCGGGGCAGCCGGGCGGCGACCTCGTTCTCCACCGGGCTCACCCACTCGTCGGTAAACCGCGAAGGGAGGTGGATGACCAGAACCTGCTGGTCAGGCCCGACAAGTTGAGCGGCCAGGTGCTGCATGCGTTCTCAAGAAGGATAAGCCACCGGTTCAGGGGTCAAACGTTTGTATTTCGTACGCATGGTTCACCAACTGAACCAACAACCAAGGGGTTTCACGGAGAACGGCGAATCAAGCCGGGCAAATGATCGTCAGTCGGCTTCGGCGGGCGTTGGCGTGAAGATTCTGAAAGCCCGCGATTGCGCGCGCGATGTGCACGGTCTGCGGAGAGCGGGTGGTGAAGGGGTCGGGGCTCGCTTCTTGAACCCCGACCGGATAAACTCCTCACGCACAACTGAAGAGCGTCTGTTCTGGTCTTTGGAGTTTTCCCCTTGAGCCGTTGCCAACGCCATGCCTGCTGACCTTCGCACGAGTCCTGTGGCTCGTCCGGTCCGGTCCGCGGCTCGTCGGTGCCCGAGCGTTCGGTGCATCCACGGGCGGTGTCGGCGGTTCGGTCCGTCTTCACGGTCGATCGGGGCTTGCCCGATTGAGCGTCAAGGCGCGGAGCGTTGTATGGATTGATCGATCGGATCAACTCCTGACGAAGCTCCGAATCTGCCCGCGGGTACGCGGCGGAGGATGGGGCGAAACTCCGGGACCGGGGCCGAAGGTTTTTCGGCGCTCGGCCCGTTTCGTTTTTGGTTTTTGCAGAGGTTTTTTCCGTCCCGCCTTGGTTTCGACATCCCAACAACCCGGCAACTCGGAGTTTGCACCGTTATGAACACCCCCGAAATGATGCGCATCCTGGATTCGATCGCCCGCGACCGCAAGGTCGAAAAGCAGCAGCTCATCAAGGTTCTTGAGCGCGCGATGGTCTCGGCCTGCCGGAAGCACTTCGGCACGCTGGACTCGGAAGAGTTCCGCTGCGAGATCGACGGGCTCGGCGGCGGGATGCGTCTGTTCCGGCACAACGAGCCGATGGAGCTGACCCCGCAGGAGCTGGGTCGCATCGCGGGGCAGACCTTCAAGCAGGTGATGATCCAGGGCTTCCGCGACGACGAGCGGACGAGCCTTCTGCAAGAGTTCTCCAAGCGCGTGGGCGACATCGTCACGGGCGTGGTGCAGCGGTACGACGGCGGGGCCCTGGTGGTGGCGATCGATCGTGCGGAAGCGTTCATGCCCCGCTCGGAGCAGATCCCCGGCGAGCAGTTCCAGGCCGGCGACCGCGTGCGGTGCCTGGTGCTGGACGTCCGCGACGTTGGCAACGCGGTGAAGATCGTTCTGAGCCGGGCGCACCCGGACTTCATCAAGCGTCTGTTCGAGGTCGAGGTTCCCGAGGTCAGCGAGAAGATCATCGAGGTCAAGGCGATGGCCCGCGAGGCGGGGTACCGCACGAAGATCGCGGTGGCGAGCGTGGACAGCAAGGTCGACCCCGTCGGCGCGTGCGTCGGCGTGCGCGGCTCGCGCATCAAGAACATCGTCGACGAGCTCAACGGCGAGAAGATCGACATCGTCCGCTGGAACGACTCGTCGCAGATCCTCATCGGCAACGCCCTGAAGCCCGCGGAGGTTCAGGAGATCAGCCTGTGCTTCGAGCTGGGTCGCGCCACGGTGGTGGTGCGTGACGATCAGCTCAGCCTGGCGATCGGCAAGCGTGGTCAGAACGTGCGTCTGGCGGCCCGGTTGACGGGCTGGGACGTGGACATCCTGACCCCGGACGAGTTCAACAAGGGCCTGGAGATCATGACCAGCACGCTGAGCGCGGTGCCGGGCGTGAGCGAAGAGAACATGGACCGCCTGGCGGCGCTGGGTGTTGTCAGCGTCTTCGACGTTGAAGAGATCGGCGCCGAGGTGCTGATGAACGAGCTGGGGATCGAAGAGGCCATCGCGAAGGTGATGGTCGAGACGGCCAGCGAGAAGGCGAAGGAAGTCGCCGAGATCCAGGCGAAGGAAAAGGAAGAGAACGAGCGCAAGAAGCGCGAGGACGAAGCGGCGGCGTCGAAGCTCTTGGGCAGCGGTGCGTCGCCCCTGGGCGATGCGCCGGCGGCGGAGGTCAGCGGGAGCGACGATGCCCGGGCCGCGGACATCCTGGGTGGGTGAATCGAAAAGTGATCATCACCGCTCAACGGCCCAAAGGCCGAGGAGCGGCTTGTCGGAAGTTTGAGTTGGTTGGTTGGTTGAAGGCAGGACAGTTGGTAGGCCGCGTGCGGGCTTTATGAACCGTGGTGTACACGGTTGTGAAGCGGGCACCGTCTCGGAGCAGCTCTTGGCAAAGGTTCGAATCAACGATCTCGCGAAGGAACTGGGCGTCCACTCGAAGGACATCATCGCCAAGTGCTTGGCGGAGGACGTGCCCGCGGACGTGGTCAAGAGCGGGATGTCGACCATCCCGGTGGGCCTTGCGCAGTCGGTGCGCGAGTGGTTCGCCGATGCGGCGGCATCGACGGGCGGCACCGCCACGGCGGTCGAAACGCGCGAGCACCCGAAGGTCGAAGAGCTCAAGAAAGCACCGGCGAAGCGCAAGACCTCGTCCAAGAAGGGCGAGGGCGACGACGCGGGCGGCAACGACACGGCGGCGGGCGCCGCGGCTGAGCCGGCCACTGAACCCGCGGCTGAACCAGCCAAGCCCGTTACACCGGTCGCGAAGGCGGCACCCGCGGCGGCGGTGAAGCCTGCAGCGCCCGCGGCGGTGAGCCCGGCTGCGGCGCCGATTGCCCCGAAGAAGGTCGAGCCCGCGCGGACGCCGGTGGTGGGGAGCGAAACGCCGCTGGTTGAGTTCGTTGAACACGCCAAGGCGCACAAGATCGATCCGAACGAGCCGCCAGCGAGCCCGATGCGGCCGGCGGCTTCGATGCCCACGCCTCCGACCATGCCCCCCGCAACGCTGGGGCCCAAGGTCATCTCACCTGCGGCGAGCACGCCCTCGGCTCCGACCGCGCCGACAACGGGGGCGGGGAACACGAATGGTGGCGGTGGTTCCGCGGTTGCCCCGGCGGCATCCGCGACGGCAGCGGCGACGAAGCCCGAGCAAGGCACGGGAACTGGTCAAGGCGGAACGGGCGGGCCTGCCTCTGGGCCGACGGGCGCGGGCGGTGGTGGTGGTTCGGCGACGGGTGGATCGAGCGGCGGCTCGGGCGGGCCTGCGCGTCCGGTGATCCGCGGGCCGATCCGCCCGCCGGTGATGAACGTGCCGACGAGGCCGACGGTGGTTGCGCCGGCGGGTCAGAAGCTGGAAGTGAAGCAATCGGTGAAGCTGGCGGGCCCGCGGGTTGTGCGCATCGAAGCGCCGGAACCTGTGTCGGCACCGCGGCCTCGCCCCATGGGTCCGGGCGGGCCCGGCGGGCCTCGCACCGGTGGCGGTGGCGGCGGCGGTGGTGGTCGCGGCGTGATTGGTGGCGGCGCGGGTGATGATGCCTCGGCGCGGCGCAACAAGCGTCGTGCGCCGGGCGGTGCGCCCGAGGGTGCGACGGCTCGGCGTCGCCCGGCGGCCTCGGCGACCGACGACATGCCGCTGGGCACGGGCTTCAGCGAGCAGGACCTTGCCGAGCGTGAAGAGCGGTTGGCGCGTGCGTCGGGCCTGCTGAAGCAGCGTCGGCGTGAGGCGAAGGCGAAGGCCGAGGCGCGCGGGCTGAGCGTTGGTGATGACCTGCTCGAGGGCAAGGTGCAGATCCAGGCGCCGTTCACGATCAAGGACCTGTCGGCGGCGTCGGGTGTGAAGGCCGCGGACATCCTCAAGCGGCTGTTCATGCAGGGCGTGATGGCGACGATCAACTCGGGGATCGATCCTGCCAAGGCGCAGGAGATCATGATCGACTTCGATCTTGAGCTTGAGATCATCGAGGCGAAGACCGCGGAGCAGAAGGTCGAGGCGCAGTTCACCGATCGCAAGAAACTCGACGAGCGTCCGCGTTCGTCGGTGGTCACGATCATGGGCCACGTCGACCACGGCAAGACGAGCCTGCTGGACGCGATCCGCAAGACGAACGTCGCGGCGGGCGAGGCCGGCGGCATCACGCAGAAGACCAGCGCCTTCAAGGTCGCGGTGGATGTCAGCGGCGAGACGAAGCACGTTGTGTTCATCGATACGCCCGGTCACGAGGCGTTCACCGAGATGCGTGCCCGCGGCGCGACGGTGACGGACGTGGTGGTGCTGGTGGTCGGTGCGCCGGAAGGTGTGATGCCCCAGACGGTCGAATCGATCAACCACGCGCGTGCGGCGAAGGTGCCCATCGTCGTGGCGCTGAACAAGATCGACAGCCCGCAGGCGACCGAGAACCAGATCCAGAAGGTCTACGGCCAGCTCGCGGAGCAGAACCTCAACCCGGTTCAGTGGGGTGGTCAGACGGAAGTCATCCACACCAGCGCAACCAAGGGGACGGGGATCAAGGAACTGCTGGAGATCCTGGACCTGCAGTCGGAAGTCTTGCAGTTGAAGGCGGACTTCAAGGGCAACGCGCGTGGGCGCGTGGTCGAAGCGACGCGCGACGAGGGCCGCGGGCCGATCGCGACGGTCTTGGTGCAGGACGGCGAGTTGAAGGTCGGCGACTTCATCGTCGTCGGGCGTGCCTTCGGTCGCGTGCGTGACATCACCGACGACCAGGGCAAGAAGATCAAGAGCGCCGGGCCCTCGACGCCAGTGCAGATCAGCGGGTTCGACGAGGTGCCCGACGCGGGCGATGCGTTCTTCGTGTCGGAGACGCTGAAGCAGGCGGAAGAGGCGGCGGATCAGCGTCGCACGCGTGACCGCCAGGAAGCGCTGCACCAGCCGAAGGTGACGCTGGACTCGCTGTTCAGCCAGATGAAGGACGCGAAGCTGAAGGAGATCCTGATCGTCCTGAAGGCGGACGTGCAGGGCTCGGTGGACGTGATTGCGCACCAGATCGAGAAGTTGAGCTCGAGCGAGGTGAAGGTCCGCGTGCTGCACAGCGCGGTGGGCGGCATCACCGAGAGCGACGTGATCCTCGCGGATGCGAGCAAGGCGGTCATCGTCGGGTTCAACGTGATCCCGACGGGCAAGGCGCGGTCGATGGCGGACCAGAAGGGTGTGGAAGTCCGCACGTATCAGGTCATCTACGACATCGTCGACGACGTGAAGAAGGCGGCCAGCGGCATGCTGGAGCCGGAGATCCGTCAGGAGATCCTGGGTCACGCGGAAGTTCGGCAGGTCTTCAAGGTCTCGAAGGTCGGCACGATCGCGGGCTGCTACATCACCGACGGGCAGGTGCAACGCGACGCGCTCATCCGCGTCACGCGCAACGGCATCGTCATCGAGCAGGACCGGGTCCTGGAACAGCTCAAACGGTTCAAGGACGACGCGAAGGACGTCAAGGCCGGCATGGAATGCGGCATGAAGATCGTCGGCTACGACGACATCAAGCAGGGCGACGTGCTGGAGTGCTACAAGAAGGTTGAGATCAAGCGGACGCTGTAAAGGCAGAGTCGCGAGTGGTGAGTCGCGAGTGCTGGGTGAGAAGTTTCTGGTTTTTGTGGCCATCGATGAACCATGCGCGCATCCGAGGTGCTTGATCCTTGGTCGAACTGACCGGGAGATCTGCCATGTATCGAATCGTGATGTTGTGCGTGGTATGTGCTGCGTTTGTTTTGGGTGGGTGCGGGCTGAGCGTTGAGGAACGGAGGTTGGTTGGCGTCTGGGGTATCGAGGTGGAGGACGAGACTCGCCCGCGTGAGACTGCAACGGATGACGGGGTGAAGTTTCGCCAAGAGAATCTGTCAAAGGCGGTCGCGACAAGCATGCGCATTCGATTCTTTGACGATCGGGTATGCGAGTCGGAGTTCGGAGGTCAATCGTTGGGAGCATCGCTTTGGCGTGTGCGTGGGGAGCGTGTTGAGTTCCGGGCAAGTTCACCAAATGCACAGAAGGCCACAAGTGGACGATGGGTCCACGGAATGGCCGTCGAACGAGGGGGGCGACTGGTGCAACTTGACGAAAGCTCGGCCACTCGGACGGTTCTGGTCAAGCTCAGCGACGATCCGTCAAAGGGGCTTCCGGTTGCGGTCGACGTCGGCGACCTCAGCGAGCGTTCGATCCAAGGACGTTGGATCACCGATCTGAAGCGAACTCGTGCAGCGATGCACGAACGGGGGATTGATATCGATCAGCCCGAAACAGATCGCGAAAGGCAACTCTCTTGCCTGAAAGAAGATGTGCTGATTCTTCAGGTCGACGGCCAAGGAAGTTTGAACGATGACGGGCTTCGGTGGGCTATTAAGGACGGCGGAATCGAGTTTGACCGTTCTAAGTCGGGTTCGTCATGGATCGGAAGGCTCGACAGTGGCCGGCTCGTCATGCCGAACGGTTTCGTATTCAAGAAGATACGAGAGATGGATCCAACAAACGCACCGATGTCGCCTGGTCTACGCTGAAATCTCGTTGTTTCAACTCTTGTGAGATCACGGTTCACTCGGACGGAAACTGTCACGCGATCATGCACATCGCCATCCTTCAGTTCGAGCTGCTCATCCCCTCGCCCGAGTCGATCAAGGACAAGCGGCGGGTAGTCAAGTCGGTCAAGGACCGACTGCACCGTGAGCACATGGTCAGCGTGGCGGAGGTGAAGTACCTCGACAGCTTGAACGTCGCGGGGATGGCGCTGTGCCTGGTGAATCGCGATGCGAAGTACGCGCGGTCGGTTCTCGACACGATCATCGGCAAGCTACGGGCGCTGGGGGATGCGCAGCTTGGTGAACATTCGGTCGAGATTGTCTCGTCGGGGCAACTGCCCGGGGATGAACTGGACGAGGCGGGGAATCCGATCTGGACCGAGGAAGAGCGGCGGGCGTGAGGGCTGGATCGCGGGCGGGGTGGCGTGGTGGTTGGGTTTGGGGGGTACTTGGGTCGGGCGGCGTGTTGGCGAAGGTGAATGAGCGGGCGGTGAGGGTTTGGGGTGGGTTTTCGGGTGGGGCGTGCGTAGCCTTACTCCCGTTTGTTTGTGGGGAATATGGGTCTCGCGGTCGTGGCGGCCGCGGGTTTATCGCGCGGAGGATTTCTTGACGGTTCACCATCGGAAAGACCAGTTGGCCTCGATGCTTCGCCTGAGCGTGCAGGGTGTTCTGTCGCGCGGGCTGAGCGACCCGCGGCTGGACGGGGCGATGCTGACGGTGACCGAGGTGGATCTGGCGCCGGACTATTCCAACGCGGTGATCCGGGTTTCGGTTCTGCCTGTGAAAGCGCAGAAGCGGTCGATCGCGGCGCTGCAGCACGCGGCGAAGCACGTTCGGCACGAGGTGTCGGAGAAGTTGAACCTGCGGAGCACGCCGCAGTTTCACTTTGAGCTGGACGTGAGTACGAAGAAGCAGGCGGATGTTCTGGCGGCGTTGTCGAAGGTCCGTGAAGAGCGTGAGGCGAAGGGCGAGCCGGCGCCGGCGGAGGTTGCGCTGCCTGAGAATCTGCAGGGTGGGAAGAGCGCGGGTTCCGGCTCGAGTCCGAGCGAGGTCAAGGGTGAGGGCGAGGGGACGGCAGAGTCGAAGGAGGGGCTGTGATGACGCTGTCGGGGGACCGCATCAAGACGCTTGCGGCGTATCTGGAGAAGTTGCGCGCGCGGTTTCCGATGCCGGAGGCGAGCGCGGAGGGTGTGGCCAGCGCACGCGACATGGCGAAGGGTGAATCGGAGAGCGCGGGGAACGCGGCGGCGAATGCGAGCGGGGCGAACGCGGGTGGTGCGGGTGGTGCGGGTGGTGGGGGGGGGGCGGGGGGGGCCAACCGTTGGGGGGGGGGGGGGGGGCGCGGGGAACGAGACTCGGTGCAGTTGTCACAACGACCCGGTGCTGCGCGAGCTTGTGCGGTCGTATCTGGTGTGGGAGAGCACGACGCCCAAGGCCGAGGCGGCGCTGAAGCGGATCGATCAGGCGGTGGTGGATGTGAACGAGCTGCGGGTGTGCATGCCGGCGGAAATCGCGCAGATCATGGGCGCGAACTATCCGAAGGCGGAGGAGCGTGCGACGCGGCTGCGGGCGACGCTGAACGACCTGTATCGGCGTGAGCACTGCCTGAAGCTGTTTCACCTGACCGAAAAATCGCGGAAGGACGCGCGGGCGTATCTGGAGACGCTGGCGGCGATCCCGGCGTTTGTCGCGGCGCGGGTGGCGGTGATGAAGCTGGGGATCAACGTTGTGCCGATGGACGAGCGGCAGTTGCAGTGCCTGAAGAACGCGCGGGCGGTGGCGACGACGACGGATCTGGCGACGGCGGTGGGGATGGTGGAGAAGGCGGTAAAGGCCGCGGACATGCCCGAGACGGCGTACGCGCTGCAGGCGTGGAGCGATGAGGCGCAGACGGTGGTGATCAAAACGAGCAAGAGCGCCTCGTCCGCGACTGGCGGTTCGAATGTCGGTACCTCCGCGAGTGGGAATGGCAACAACTCGGCAGCAAAGGGCTCGCGCGGCAAGGTGAACGCACGCACGGCGGATTCGAAGAGCGATCGCGCGGGCAAGGGCGATGGGGCTTCAACAGCGAAGTCGGGCGGTGCTTCAGCACGCAAAAGCGCCGGCGGCAGGAAGAAGGGCTCAACAGGTGGGGGTGGCGGGGGCGGTAAGAAGCGTCGGGCTTGAACGGGTGTGATGGGATTGACGAGGCCGCGGCTTTGTTTTGGGGGGATGCGCGGGGCGGGGTGAAAGAGACGGAGCGTGCGCAGTGGCTGGTCACAACAAGTGGAGCAAGGTGAAGCACCGCAAGGCGGTGGTGGACAAGCGGAAGGGCAAGGCCCTGAGCATGTGTTCGCGGCTGATTATCTCGGCCGTGCGAAAGGGCGGGCCTGATCCGAACTTCAACCACGCGTTGCGGACGGCGCTGGAAGAGGCGAAGTATCACAACGTGCCGAACGAGAACATCGACCGCGCGATCAAGAAGGGCGCGGGGGCCGGGCAGGGGGACAACTACGAGCACGTGCGGTACGAGGGGTATGGCCCCGGCGGGGTGGCGGTGGTGGTCGATGCGCTGACCGACAACCGCACGCGCACGGCGGCGAATGTCCGCAACATCTTCGAGGACTACGCGGGCAAGCTGGGCACCAGCGGGTGCGTGGCACACCAGTTCGAGTTCAAGGGGCGCATCGAGATCAAAGCGGCGGCGAAGGACGAGGACCGCGTGATCGAGGCGGCGCTGAACGCGGGCGCGGACGATGTCAAGCTGATCGACGAGCAGGAAGGTGTGTTTGAGGTGCTGTGCGCGCCGGCTTCGCTGCACGCGGTGAAGCAGGCGCTGACGGCGGGGAAGTTCACCCTCGGCGAGAGCGGCGCGGAGATGATCCCCACGCAGACTGTGACGGTGACGGGGGAGCAGGCGAAGGGGCTGATGGAACTCGTCGACGCGATGGAAGACGATGAGGACGTGAGCAAGGTGTACACGAACGCCGACATTCCAGAGAGCGAGCTGGCGAAGATGGAGTGATGGTGGGTGGTGGCGAAGTGGCTGTGCGATTCAGTTGCACTGCGTATTTGCCGGCAGATTCGCTAAAAAAACAGCTTCAGACCGACCACGATTCGACGGCTTGTTTCAGGCCTCGGTGCGGGTCGTTGACTTGGCGGAGGTCGATGACGACCGGGCCGCGGTAGCCGCAGGCGCTGAGGGTTGCGGCGTAGGCGTGGACGTCGAGGCGGCCTGAGCCCAGGGCGGTGGAGAAGGGCGTGCTGATCGGGGCGCTGACGGCGCGGCGTCCCACGGCGGAGACGTCGCAGAGTCGTGCGCTGGCGAGCGTGCGGGCGAGTTTGGCGGCTTGGGCGATGGGGTCGCCGCCGGCCATGAGGATCGCGGCGGGGTCGAGGCCCGGGGCGATCAGCTCGTGCGTGATGCGGGGCGGCTGCGACGAGTCGGTGCTGGGCGGGGCCCAGTGGTGATCGGCGATGGGGACGGAGAACTTCTCGGAAGCCGAGGCGAGCTGATCGATGATGACGCGGTCGGTTTGCGCGGGGAGCATGAGCGACACCGCGGCAAGCTTGGCGTGGGATTCGTTCAGCGAGCCGGAGGCGCCGACGAGTGTGCGAAGATCGGCGAGGAGTTCGATCGCGGCGAAGGCGGCGGTGACGGCGCGGTCCTGGTGGGCGGGGATCGCGAAGTGCTCGGGCGGGATGAAGAGGTCGATGCCGGAGAGGCCCAGGTTGCTGCGACGAAGGAGTGCGGCGAGCTCGCGCCGGGCGGAGCGGTCGAGATCACGCGGGCGGAAGCCGGGCTCGGCGGCGTTGAGCTGCACGGCGCCGACGCCGCCGGCGCGGGTGAAGGCCAGCGCGGCGCGGAGCTTCGACGCGGGGTCGAGATCGCCGGTTGATGACGCGGGGAGTTCGAGTCCCAGCATCGCCAGCGAGAGTGGCGGCAGCGGAAAACTCGCGTTGGAGCCGTCGGGGATCACGCGGAACGTTAGCCGGTCGATGTGCGCCGGGGGTGTGCGGCGGATGCGGGGGATCGGCGAGAAACCTACGCTTGTGCGTGCTGAAGATCGGGCATGTTCAACTCGGGACGAATCTGCTGCTGGCGCCGATTGCGGGGTACTGCGATCTGGCGTTTCGGCTGGTGTGCCGCCGGCAGGGCGGCGTGGGGCTGGCGTGCACGGACCTCTTGAGCCCGCAGGGTTTGCTGCGCGGCACGGCGACGAGTCTGGACCTGGCGCGGACGAACGACGAGGACAAGCCCGTTGGGATGCAGCTCTACGGCGGGATCCCCGAGATCATGGCGGAGGGGGCGGTGTGGGCGGCGGAGCACGGCGCGACGATCGTCGATATCAACATGGGCTGCCCCGTGGACAAGGTCACGAAGAAAGACGGCGGCAGCAAGCTACTGTGCATCCCGGATACGACGGCGGAGATCGTGCGACGGTGCCGACGGGCGTTGGAGCCGTACAACATCCCGCTGACGTGCAAGATGAGGCTGGGGTGGTTCAACGATCAGCCGATCGCGGAGAAGCTCGCGCCGCGGCTGATCGACGAGGGTGTGCAGGCGGTGACGATCCACGGTCGCACGACCGAGCAGAAGTTCATGGGCGTGGTGAACTTGGACGGGATCAAGCGTGTGGTGGAGGCGGTGGGGAATCACTGCAAGGGCGCGGGGCTGAATGTGCCGGTGATTGGCAATGGTGATGTGCGCGAGCCGACGGATGCGAAGGCGATGCTGGATGCGACGGGGTGCGCGGGGGTGATGATCGGGCGCGGGGCGCTCAGCACGCCTTGGCTTTTCCGTGACAGTTGGTCGGTGATCACTACGGGGACGCACGCGCCGGAGCCGAGCACGAGCGAGAAGCTGGAGATCGTTCGGCAGTACATGCGGTTCATGCTGCAGTTCCGCGATGAGCACTACTGCATGTTCCAGATCCGTCGGCGGATCAGTTGGTTCGGCAAGCGGCTGGGCAAGGAGTTGGATCATCGCGGCCGCCCGGTGGGTTGTCGCGGGTTGAAGGAGGCGGTGCGGGCGGCGCGGAGTCCGGACGAGGTGTACGCGGCGCTGGAGAAGTTTGAAGCCGGTGGATTGCGGGGGATCGACTCGGTGGAGGCGACGGCGGAAGCGGCGGGGTGAGGGGAGAGGCACTGGGGACTAGGCACTAGGCACTGGGCACTGGGAAGACGAAGACGGGGAATCGGGATTGGGCAATCGGCAATCGCAGAAGAAGGCATCGGCGCGCGGTGGCCGAGGGTCTTGTTTATCGCCTATTCCCGATTGCCCATTCCCGATTGCCTATCCCGGCCTATTTGAGTGCGATGGATTTCATTCGCACGCTGATCTCGGGGGTGAGGCAGCCGGCGTTCGCGCAGCGGGTTTGATCGAACTGGTTCGGGCCGCAGGCGGGGGCTTTGAGCAGGCAGCGGGCCATTTCGCTGGCGCGTTGGTTGGTTGTGGGGATGGCGGTCTGCGGGCCTTCCATTGCGACGACGATCATTCGGCGGCTGGGTGATTCGCACATCAGCGCCATGCCCAGACGCTTGAGCTCTTCGTCGTTGACCTGATGGATGGTTCGGCCTTGCAGAACGTCGGCCGACCAGTTCACGCAGGCAAGCTCGCCCGTGTCGGTTTCGCCGATGGCGAGGACGACGGCTTTGCGGGTGTCGGTGTCGGTGTCGGTGTCGGATTCGTCGGTCGTTGAGGTTGATGGGGTTGTGGAGTTGGCGGCGGTGCTCGTGCGCGGGTCGATCGTGGGTTGGGCGGGTTGCGGCTGTGCGGCGTTGAAGTTCGCAAACCACACGGCCGCGGCGAGGGCGACCATCGCGGCGATGCCCGCGATCGCGATGAGTTTGTGGCGCAGTGGGAAACGCGGCGCGAGCGTGGTGCGCGCGGGCAGGGGCTCGTGCACGCCCGCTTCGAGGTTGTTCACCTCGTGTGCGGCTTTCAGCAGTTCCAGCAGGCGTTCATCGTTCAGTCGGCTCATGCGTGCGTCCCCCGTTTCATGGTTGTTGACCGCCGCGGGTGTGGCGCTCGGGCGATTGTGGATTCGGGTTTGGTTCGAGCACGGCCCGGAGACGATCGAGGGCGGCTTTCTTGCGGGCGTGGGCGGTGCTGGGTGAGACGTTGAGTGTGCGGGCGAGTTCGCGGTCGGTGGCGCCCTGAGCGAGGAGCTTGAGCACGTGGGCATCGGCTGGTTCGAGTCCGGTCAGGGTGCCTGCGAGGGCGGCGCGGACGCGGTCGATCGATTCGGCTTCGTCCATCAGGTTCGCGGGGTCGGCTTCCGTCGTCTCGACATGAAGATGCACGCTGGAGTCTGTCCGCGCTAACTGTCGGGCCTCGCCCCGTGCGAACTCGCGGTGGACGTTTTGCATCACGGCGTAGATGAAGGTGCTGAGGGCCGAGCGGGCGGGGTCGTAGCGACCGTCTTTCAGGGCCTGAAAGACCCCCTTCCAGACGCGTTGGCTGAGATCGTCGGCGATGTCGTGACGGTTCCCCACGCGTTGCAGGAGCGTTCGACGAACCCACGGCCCGAAGCGGGCGAAGGCCGAAGTGAACTCGATCGGTTCGGTCGGCTCGGGTTGGGGTTGGGTTTGGCTCATGAGGCGCGAATGCTCGCCCGAACGCGCAATACGGAGGATGAAGATCGGCGGCGGGTGTCAGAGGCTATTCGGTCAAAGAGTTCGTGCGCTCGCCGAGCGCTGGGGGTTTGGTGGCAAAGAACTTGGTCGGGCAGGGTGGCGAGCGGGAGAGGATGCCGGGCCGGACGTGGGGGACGTCCGAGAAGGTACCGACGCGGCGGCGGTTGAGCCCTGAAGAGCGGAAAACCCGGGTGATTGAGCCGACGTAAAGTGTTGATTCCGACGCAGACAGAAGTACCCATTGGAGAAGAACGATGTCGCTGAAGCCGATCCGCAGTGTTGTTGCTCTTTCGCTGGTGTTGTTCGCGGGGGTGTGTGCGCCGATGGTGAGCATGGCGCAGGAGCCGACGAAGGCGGCGGAGCCGAGCGCGGAAGAGCGGGCGGTGATTCAGGAGAAGCTGAAGGTTGTTCTGGAGAAGCTTGCCAGCAGCGGGCTGAGCGAGTCGGACCGCAAGCAGCTCAACGAACAGGTGCGTGATCTTCGTGCGGCACTCGGCAAGGGCGCCGACGTGGACGAGAAGGCGGCGGTGGAGGAGAAGGCACGCCGCGTGGCGATCGACAACGCGAAGAACCCCGGCGCGATGCAGCCCGCGCCCGGCGCGGCGGGCTCGGGGATCGAAGCCCCCAAGCACCCCGTTGACGCGGTGTTGAAGTTCGAGCAGACGATGCACGACTGGGGCAGCATCGGCGACGAAGCGCCCGTGACCTACTCGTTCAAATACAAGAACACCGGGACCAAGACCGTCAAGATCCTGGGCGTGAAGGCCAGTTGCGGCTGCACGGGCTCGCAGGCGGCGAAGCTCGAGGTCGCGCCGGGTGAAGAGAGCTCCATCGACGTGCGCTTCGATCCGAACGGTCGCTCCGGTCGCGAAGTCAAGACCATCACCGTGGATACCGACGACGACAAGGTCAAGACGTACCAGTTGCTGGTGACCTCGAACGTGCAGAAGACGATCATCGTCGAGCCGATCTCGGTGTGGTTCGGGCAGAGCCAGCCCGGCAAGGGCGCGGCGCCGCAGAAGGTGACCATCACCGCCCGTCCCAAGGACTTTGCCATCACGAAGGTGGCCCTCTCGGGCGCGCAGGCGAGCAAGATGAACATCAAGGAAGTCGCGCAGCGCACCGTGGCGATCGACGGGCAGGACCTCAAGCAGTACGAGTATCAGGTGACGATCGACCCGTCGCTGCCGATCGGGAACTATTCCGCCGCGGTGACCTTTGACACGAACCAGACGAACCCGAAGTTCCAGCGCGTGTCGATGGGGATCAACGGCGAGGTGGTGGGCTCGGCGGTCTTGAACCCCGCGGAGTTCTATGTGCGGATGGCGATCCCCGGCGAGGCCGTCACGGGCGAGGTGCAGATCGTCTCGCGGAACAACACGCCGTTCAAGGTTCTGTCGGCGACCGTCGAAGGGATGCCCGAGGGGACGTACCCGGTGCTGGACGTTCGCCCGCGCGAAGGCAAGAACATGGCGGCGCAGCGGATCCTGCTGAGCGCCACCGCCCCGGTGAACCACCTTGAACTGAAGGGCACGGTGGTGCTGAAGACCACGCTGCCCGACATGGAGACGATCCGCCTGCCCATCCGAGGGTGGCAGGCACAGCCCGCCCAGCCCGTGCAGATTCAGCAGCCCAAAGCCGCGGCACCTGCAACGCAGACGCCCGCCGCGGCAACCAAGAGCGAGCAGGGCAAGTAATCGTCTGATCGACCGACCGACCGGTGAAGCACCGGAGAGAAGGAATCGAGCATGGGATCTGCGTGCAAGAGCGGTGCGTGCGGTTGTCGAAAGACCAAGGGCGGTCTGGCGTGTGTGGTGAAGCGCTCGGCGGTGATCGTGGCCTTGTCGCTGGCGGTTGCGCTGGTGCATCGCGAGATGTCGCCGGCGATCTCGCTGGAGTTCAAGCAAGGCTCGGGGATCAAGCTTCCCGTGACGAACGCGGATCAAACGGGCAAGAACGCCGACGCGTCGAAGAGTTCGCAGAGTTCGCAGAGTTCGCAGACCGGCGACGTGCAGACGCCGCCGAGCAATCCGGGTACGCCGACGAACTCGAGCAAGCCCAGCACGCCCAGCACGCCGACACAGACGAGTTCACAGTCGTCAACGCCAACGGTGGACAGCGACGGCGCGAAGCTGCTCACTACTGAGCAGACCAAAGCGCTCTACGACCAGGGGCTGACGCAGTTTGTCGACGCGCGGGCAGTGGCGGAGTTTGAGAAGGGGCACATCCCCGGGTCGATCAACCTTCCCGCGGGCGACTTCACGGGCGACAAGATCATCGCCACCGACGGCAAGATCAACATGCGGCTGAACCGCTCGATCAACGTGGTGGTCTACTGCGGCGGGGGCGATTGCTCCGACTCGAAGCTCGTCGCGAAAGAACTCGTCGCGCGCGGGTTCTCCATGACCGCGGTCTATCACGACGGTTGGAACGGCTGGTCCGCGGCGGGGCATCCCAAGAGCAGCGGGGCGGAGCTGCCGCCGGGCGTACCGCCGATGATCGATCCGCCCGCGAGCACGGGAGGGAGCCAGTAATGACCCCCCCACTTTCTTCAACCTCCACTTCACCATCCAACTCGAACAGCGCCATGACCGAAGGCGCTTCGTGTTCGACCACGTGCGGCTCTTCCTGCGGCTGCCCGCTCCGCGTGGTTGTCCCCACAACGCTGCGCCTCGTGCTCGGTGGTCTGCTGGTGTATTCAGGCTGGCTGAAGCTCGGGATCTCGAGCTTCGGTGGCACGCTGCCCACCAGCACGCCCGCGAATTTTGCCGAGACGATCAAGAAGTTTGACCTGCCGCTCGTCGGTGATGACGTGGGGATCATTTCGATCCTCGCCTTCGCCATCCCCTGGACCGAGCTGATCATCGGCGTGCTGATGGTGCTGGGGCTGTGGACGCGGGCCGCCGCGTTGGTCGCGACGGGCCTGCTCGTTTCATTCACCATCGGGCTAGGGATGGTCATGGCCCGCGGGATGGAGATGTCGTGCTCGTGTTTCGGCTCGGCGAAGTTCCTCTGCGGCGAGACCGTCGGGGCGTGCCACCTTGCCCGCAACGCGGCCCTGATCACCATGGGCGTGATGCTCGTGTGGAAGGGCTCGGGGGCGCTGGGGCTCGACCGGTTTGTGAGCCGCCGGCGCGGGTAAAAAGACGAGAAACGACCCAAACACAAGCCGATTGTGCGGTTGGTGGATGGGCAGACGCGGCTGACTTGGGGGCGGTTGGTGCCTATGATCGAGGCCCAGCACCGTCGCCCGGCGGCTTTGCGGGTGTTCCGCAGTCGGCCGGGCAAACCCAGGACGGAAGAACGCATGTCGCAGATGAACCGTTTCGCTACCGCTACCCCGAAGGTCAAGGCTGCCAAGAAGAGCGCCAAGGGCAAGATCTACGTCGACTACAAGGACGTGGAGAAGCTCCGGCGGATGATGTCGCCGAACGGCAAGATCCACGGGCGCAAGCGTCTGAGCACCACCGCGGGCGAGCAGCGTCTGATCGCCGCCGCCATCAAGCGTGCGCGGTACATGGGCCTGCTGCCCTACACCTCCGCGACGCTGTGAGATTGAGCCCTTCTGGGCCTCTGCCGGATTCCATAGACGTAGAACCACACGCAGCCGCACGGTCCGCCGGGCGGCTGCTTTGCTTTGGTTGTGTACGTGTGGTGCTCGCATACGCTCACGCATGAACCGCACCAGCCCTTCGCCTGCCAACGCTTCGACCACGCCCACCGTTCACAAGCGTGATTACGCCAACCTGTTGGCGCACCTCCGCCCAGTCGGCGGCGTCATGCAACGCATGCAGCTCGTGGTCGATCGCCTGTGGGATGAGTTCCACACCAAGGGCGTTTCGTGGGTCGGGTTCTACACCATCGACCCGCAGAACCCCGTGCAGATGCTCCTCGGTCCGCGGCGTGACAAGCCCGCGTGCTCACCCATCGGGCTTCACGGCGCGTGCGGGCGATGCCTGACATCGTCGCGCCCGTTGGTGGTGACCGATGTTGCGAACCTCGGCGCGGGGTACATCGCCTGCGACCCGCGCGACCGGTCAGAGGTTGTGCTGCCGTGCGTGATCGATCAGGGCTCTGCGTGGGCAGTGCTCGATATCGATAGCCACGATGTGAACGCCTTCGACGTGCACGACGCGCTGTCGCTGAGCCGGTTGCTCTCGCAGATGGGCCTCACGGCGCACATGACCAGCGACGCGGCGGACGTGGTGGTGGTCTGAGATTTCAACGCTCGGCAAGCACCATCAGAACGGCGGCGGGCAGATCGCCTCGACACGCCGGTGCGTTGTCGGGTCGGTGAAGACCAGGCGTGTGGCGTGCAGGAGCAATCGCGGCGCGAGGGTCGGATCGCCGTAGAGCGGGTCGCCGATGATCGGGTGGCCCCTGCCCGACGGATCGCCCAGCGGGCCCTTCAAGCTCCCGGGCCCTGCCCAGGCGCAGTGCACGCGGAGTTGGTGCGTCCGGCCTGTCAGCGGGATGAGCTCAAGCCGCGTGCGGTCGGGCTCGTACGCGAGCACGCGGTACGAAGTGACGGCCGGTCGGCCGTGGGCGCGGTCGATGATCTGCATGGGCCTGCGAGAGACGTCGGGCCTCATCGGGGCGTTGAGCGTCCCGGACTCAAACCGCACATGCCCTTCGACCACGGCGGTGTAGGACTTCTCGACAGCGCGGGCCTCGAACTGTGCGGAGAGCTCGCGCTGCGCGTGGTCGTTGAGCGCGACGAGGAGCAGGCCGCTGGTATCCATGTCGAGGCGATGGACGGTAATGGGCCCGGTGGTGTTCGGGAAGTTCTCACGCATCCACGAGACGCAGCTCTTCTGGTTCTCGGGCGTTTTACCCGGCACCGAAAGCACACCCTCGGGCTTGTTCAGCACCAGGTAAGCGGGCGACGCATCGATGACCACGCGGATGTTCATGGCGGAAAGGTGGTTGAACACGAACGTCCGAGAAACGTAGGACCATCCGTCGCGACGTTATCAGCGACGCGGAAGCGAACACATCACAACCGAACGCACGACCAACACGCGTTGAAATCAGCCCTGATCGGCGGACCTTTCCGGTTGTCACGGTCGGGGAATCTGAATCGGGGCTGAAGAGCCTTGGCGAAGAGTCCGATGGATGTGAAGATGGGTGGACCGGCACGCCGCCGGTGCGCACCGAGGATTGTCCCACGCCGACACGGGTCAGGAGCTCGCACATGAAATCCGATCGCACAACCAACGCCCTGCTCGCCTGCATCGCGGTTCTGCTGGGCCTGAACCTCGTTCTCGGCGGTGGCTCCGGTCAGGGTCTGAACATCACCAGCCCCGCGCTGGCGCAGAATCAGACCTCAACCCCGTTCAACAGCAGCGAGTTCGCGCGGCGCACGGCCGACGGCGTGACCGAGCTGAACCAGCGCATCGCTCGCCTCGAATCCAAGTTCGACAAGACCATTTCGGTGAAGATCACCGAGAGCGTCCCGTTGACCGTCACGGGTCTGCCCAAGAGCGACAGCGCCGAGGCGGGCACGAAGTCGCAGCCTTGAGCACCCGCGCAGCTTGATGTTCGGATCAGCAGCAAATCGTTCATTGTTCACTGTCGGAGGCCCGGAGCTACGCATGTCAGCCCCACGCACACGCGGGTTCACACTCATCGAGATGATCCTGGTCATCGCCCTGTTGGGGCTGGCCGGCGCGATGGTCATCCCGTCGATGGGCTCGGTGGGAGGCCTGCGTGTTCAGGCGGCCTTGCGCACAATCGTCAGCGACATCACCTTCGCCCAGTCCGACGCGATCGCCTTTCAGGAGAAACGCGCGATCGTCTTCGACGTGACGAACAACCAGTACTCAGTCCTCGCGGTGCCGGGCTCGGAGATTGACCTCGACACGCAGATGATGTTCGACCCCACGAAGCCGCAGGGGCGGTACCAGGTGAACTTCACCAACCCGCAGTACGGCGGCGCGCGGATCACGCGCGTGGCCTTCAACGGATCGGAGACCAACACGACGCTGGTCTTCGACGATCTGGGCGGGCCGCTGGCGAGCGTTTCGAGTGACCAGGCGAGCACGGGCGGCGTGATCACCGTGCAGTGCCCTACCAGCACCTGGGACATCGTCATCGAGCCCTTCACCGGGCGCGTGACAGTCCGCAAGACCGCGGGAGAGTGATGAAGTACTTCAGCCGCCGACGCACGGGGTATTTCGGCGCAGCCATGGTGGCGATGGGGCTGTTGCTGTGGGCACGCTTCCTGCTGATCACCGGTCACCCGAAGACCGCCATGGCCACGCCCGAGGCACCCTCGGGCACCGCGACATCACCCACGACATCGGAAATCAACCCACCGAGCAAGGCGAAGCCCGCCCAACCGATCAACCGCAAGGCGATCGGTCAGAGCGACGAGCCCAGCACGCCTGTCGCGTCGCACTAGCACAGAAAAGTCTCACGCACCGCACCACGCCGCGTTGCAACCGCGACATGACGCGTCGTTGTCTTTGCGATGCGTTCGCGGGAAAAGCACAAACCTGGTTCTCGGTCCCACGCCGCGTTTCGATCGCGGCGTGTTTGTTTTTGGGCCTGTCGAGCGGTGAAAGGGACCGTACCGGCGCGTCGAACTTTGCCCGCGCGCATCAATCTGGGCAAGCTCCCCAAAGTCCCCGGTCGGAACAGACGACACACATTCAGGGCCCACGCGCCGCGTGGGACACACTCGCTGTTCATGTCCGCCCACTTTCGAACGTACACGGAGCATACTTATGGCCGGTCGCTTTTTCGGACGTACTCCCGCTCAACTGCTGGCTTCCGCCGGCACCTTGTGGACCCTGGCGCTGGTGAGCCTCGTGCTCACCCCGGGTGTCTCGGCGCAGAACGCCGCCGCACCGGCCGGCAACGCCCCCGCCGCCGACGGCAAGGAAGGCCTCAAGGGCAAGGTCAAGGTCAGCGACCAGATGCTCGTTGACCTGCACGTGAAGGACCAGAACATCACCGACGTGCTGGAGCTGCTGAGCATCCAGAGCCAGAAGAACATCATCGCCAGCAAGAGCGTCAGCGGGAAGATCTCCGCCGACCTCTACAACGTGACCTTCTACGAGGCGCTGGACTCCATCCTCCACGTCAACGGGTTCGTCTTCAGCGAGAAGGGCAACTTCATCTACGTCTACACGGCCGAAGAGTTCGACAAGATCCAGAAGGCCACCAAGCAGCGCACAGCCAAGATCATCCGCCTGAACTACCTCAACGCCAACGACGCCGCTGAGTTCGTCAAGCCCATGCTCAGCCAGAACGGCGGCGAGATCAAGACCAGCTCCAAGACCGACGAGTTCAAGATCTCCGACAACGTCCCGGGCGGCAAGGACGACTTCGCCCTTGGCGCCACGCTCGTGGTCATCGATTACGAGGAGAACATCAAGGCGGTTGAGAAGCTCCTCGCCGAGCTCGACACCAAGCCCGCTCAGGTCCTCGTTGAAGCCACCGTCATGCAGACCAAGCTCGACGAGGCCAACGCCTTCGGCATCGACTTCTCCGTCATCGGCGACGTGAACTTCACCGACTTCGCCACCGTCGGCGGCCCGCTCGGCGTTGCCGACGCCCTCCGCACCGGCACCGGCGCCGGCGCGGGCGGCGGCTTCAGCCCCGGCAACAACAACGGCTTCGGCGTCGCCAGCACCCCCGGCAAGACCGGCGGCAAGAGCACCCTCAAGCTCGGCGTCATCTCCAAAAACCTCGCCCTCGTCATGAAGCTCCTCGACGAAGTCAGCGACACCACCGTCATGGCCAACCCCAAGCTGCTGGTGCTCAACCGCCAGCCCGCCCGCGTGCAGGTCATCGACCGCCTCGCGTACATCTCCACCACGCAGACCGAAACCAGCCAGACGCAGACCGTCCAGTTCCTCGACACCGGTGTGCAGCTCTACTTCCGCCCGTTCGTTTCCACCTCCGGCGAGATCCGCATGGAGCTCAAGCCGCAGGTCTCAACCGGCAGCACCAAGGACATCAAGGGCACCGGCGGCGCCGCCG
>JAVTWO010000195.1:0-4241 GCA_032229765.1 Phycisphaerales bacterium
CCGAGGCGATCAAGCTGAACAAGGGCAAACGCGCCCTCCCCGACGGCGGCATCCAGACGCTCGTCAAGGGTCTCTTCCCCGAGCCGACCGAGCTCGAATCCGAGATCAAGCGTGCCGAGCTCGCACGCGCTTTCACCGAGTTCGCACCGCGCAACCTGCTGCAGCGCTTCCGCGCCGGACCGCCCATGGACCCCGAGTCGCTCAAACGCGAGCTGAACACGCAGGCGGACCAGTTGCTCCGCGGCAAGCTGCCCCCGGGCAAGAACGACCCGAACCTCCTCAACGAAGCGGACAAAATCGAGATCCGCGGCAGGCTGTTGCAGTTCAGGCTCGAGAAGTACCAGCAGGTCGCGGCACGTCTGAGCTTCTACGCCGACCAATACGTCTTCAGGGTCCCGCAACTGGCCGAGGGGCAGCGCCCCACCATGGCGCAGGCGTACGACTGGCAGCAGCAGTACTGGGTCATGGAGGACATCCTTCAGGCCATCGACAAAGCCAACGAAAGCGCTAGCTCCGTGGGAATCCCCGGCTCCGTCGTCAAGCGCCTTGAAGATCTCGCGGTAGCGCCGAAGTTCGGTCGCGATTCCGCATCGCCCACCCCGAGCGGTGCCGCGGGTTCCCCCGAAGGCGCCCCCGCCCCAGCGGGGACCGAAGTCGGGCCCGACGGTGGCGTCATCCCCACCGATCCCACCCGCTCCGTCACCGGTCGAATCAGCGGCCCCGGGACCGGCAATAACCTCTACGACATCCGCCGCGCTCGGGTCGTCGCGGTCGTCTCCGCGAAGAACGCCACCAAGTTCATCGACGCACTGTCCAAGGTGAACTTCATCACCGTCCTCGATGTCGACATCGAAGCCGTCGATCCCAACGCCGACCTGAAGCAAGGGTTCTACTACGGCGAGGAAGCCGTGGTGCGGATGACCCTCGACCTCGAATCGATCTGGTTGCGCGATTGGACAAAGCTCGTCATGCCCAAGGACGTCCGTGCGGAGTTGGGCGTGCCCGACCTGACCCCGCCCGCCGGCACGCCCCCAGCGGATCCCAACGCCGCTCCGGGGACGACCCCGCCTGCGGCGGCACCGGGCGGCTCGGGTGCACCCGCCGCCGGCTGATCGCTTTTCGTTCGTTGTTCAGCAGTGCGTTTCGAGTGAACCAAACGGGCAACGTGACGGCTGAATAAGCCGAGCACGCAACCCAAAGGGTCAGCCAGAAACAGTGAGAGTGGGGGAAACATCCGGTTCGGATTCGAGTTGATTCTGAGTTTGAGTTCAGTGCGTTTGTTGATGAGAACACCCCGGTCGATGATCGCGAAGATTCGTCGGCCGGACTGACAGGGAAGGACGCTTATGGCCGTTCAACGCATCGGGTTCCTGGAGATGCACTTCGAGAAGATCCTCGCCGCGGGTGCCGCGGCGGGTGTGATCGGCGTGATCGGTTGGCAGCTTGCCAGCGCCCCCACGGTCGACGTGGGTAAAAAGAAGGACATCCCGCTTTCATCGGGGATGAGCGAGCTTGAGCGCGTGGCAAACCAGGTCAAGACGGACCTGTTGAGCAAAGAGCCGCAGAAGCCCGACGTCCCCGCTGTGGACATCAAGAGCGACTTCACGAAACGCTCGAGCGCACCGGTCTCGGGCAGCAAGGAACTGGCGTGGGCGATGCCGAAACTGACGGGCGTTTCGCTCGGTCAGACCACGCAAGCCGCCGACCCGCTCGCGGTCTATGTGCGAATCCCCAATCTCCCGGCACCGGGCAAACCCGTCGTCGCCCCGCACCTTTCAACGATCGACGCGACCGAGCTGGTGAACAACGCAGGGCTGGCCGAGTTCCTGCCCAAGACCGCCCCCTACGACACCGCCTCGATCTCCATCGAGACCAGTTTCGACGGCGCCGCTCTTCGCGCCGAGTATCAGCGCGACGAATCAGCCGCGAAGCTCAAGTCTCTGCCGCGGAGCTGGTGGGCCAATACCGAGATCGTCAAGGTCGAGGTCTATCGCCAAGAGCAGAAGCCCGACGGCACCTGGAGCGACGCGGTCAAGGTCGCCGACCTGCCCGGCCGCACTCCGCTCGCAGAAACCCTCGCAAAGACCGATCTCGACATGGGCGAGCTGGTCGCGAAGGCGAAAGAACACCGTGAAGAAGTGCTCCGCCCCGCCTTCTACGCGCGGGCCCGCATCATGGGTTACCCCGTCGGCGACGACTGGTTCGAACCCTCGCAGCAGAACGCCGTCGCCGAAAAAGGCGAAGAAGCCAAGCGTTTGCAGCAGCAGCTTTCCGACGTCCTCCGCAAAGAACGCAACATCAAGGCCGCCATCGAACGTCTTCGTGCACCCGCCGCAACGCCGACGCCCCGTCCGGGTGGTCGCGGTCCCGGCGGTGGCGGTCCCGGCGCTCGTGGCCCCGGCGGCGGCCCGGCACCCCAGCCCTCAGGCCCCAGCACCTCCGAACAGCAGATCACCAAGCTCCAGTCCGATCTGAAGAACATCGAGACCGAGATCGCGAACCTCCGTCAAAAGCTCCAGCAGCTCGGCGTACGCACCCCTCAGGCCAAGCCGCCCCAGCCCGTCGGCACCGACGGCGACCTCTCCGAGATTCTGCGTGAAGGCTCCGTGCAGGTCTGGACGCACGATCTGGGCGTGCAACGCGGAAAGACCTACCGATACCAAATGCGCCTGGGTCTGACCAACCCGCTCTACGCGCAGCAACGCGAGCTCAAGTCCGATCAGAACGAGCTCTCTCGCCAGCACGTCCTCTACACCGCCTTCAGCGATTGGTCCGATCCCGTCACCACCGACCCCGACGTCTACTCCTTCGTCACCAGCGGCAATACCCGCGGCGGGCTCAACCCAACGCCCACCGCTTCCGCCGAGCTCTACAAGTTCTCGTGGGGCTACTGGCGCCGCGCCCGCGTCGCCCTCGAGCCCGGCGACGCGTTCGTTGGCAAGACACAAGTCCCCGATTCTGAAAAGGTCATGTCGCTGCCCGAGGCGAACCCGGGCTCGGCGCCGAACCCCGCCGGGCCCAACGTGCCGCCGGCTGGTCCCGCCGGTCCCAGCATCACCCCAGGTCTGCCCACACAACCGTCACCAGGGCGCGGTGCGGCTCCGAACACCCCGGACCCCTCAGGCCGCGGACCGCGCGGTGCGGCTCCGAATACGCCCAGCACCCCGGGCAACACGCCCGCAACGCCCGGTGCCATCGAGCCCCTCCCCGTGGTGGAAGTTTCTATCGCCGACAACGCCATCATGCTCGACACCGTCAACGCCCCGGAAACCACCAAAGGCATCGGTGGCAGCCAAGAACGCCCCGTCCAGGTCTTCGTGCGTGATCCCCGCGGCATGGTGGTGGTCCGCATTCCCGCAGGTGAAAAAGCCAGTGCGCTGTACAAGCGGCTCGACGCTTCCGCCGACGAAGGCGAAAAGCAGCTCAAGGGCCAGTTCGCCGGCGCGCCCGAGCCCGCACCAGCCCCGCGTCCCAACCGCCCACAGCCCGATCCGTTCACGCCTCCCCCGCCCCAGCCGGGCGGCGGCGGTGGTGGCGGCGGCGGCGCCGGTGGCTGATCCCAACCCCTGAATCATGAAAGTACACCGAACAAGCCCCAATTTGATTGGGGCTTGTTTGTTTGTGTGGACTTTGAATGGGTGAAAAGCGGGTTTGTCAGGTGAATGAAAGGATGAGCAGGGGGTGGGTGGGGTGTGGAGAAGGGGGTGTGGAGAAAAAAATTTTCGCGAAGCTGGTCCTTGGCTTGACCGTGGTGGCGTGGGGGCTATGCTTCTCACCCAACTCGGCGACACGCACGTGTCACCGGGCCGTGCCCGAAAGAGCCCTCCAGACGATGGAAAGGCCGATTCGGGAAAACCGCGGCGGACTTCTTTGAAAACTGGATACGGACGAAAGTCCCTCTCGATCAAGTAGTTGAGCTGCCGACGTGATGGTTGGCGGAACGATGAAACCAATGGTCGAGAGGTTGTATTGCTGTAATAGAAGACAGAAGAGCGCAAAGGCGTTAGTTTTGTAAGCTAGGCGAAAATCGTTGATACTCATTATTGTGGAATCGTCATCGAATCGGCCGTTGCGGAAGCTGGTTGAAAGACCGGTGGAAGCGGCGGCGTCGGGTTGATGGTCGAGCCATAAGGGCACACGGTGGATGTCTTGGCGTCAAGAGGCGATGAAGGACGTAGGAACCTGCGATAAGCCCAGAGGAGCTGGTAACCGAGCTTTGATCCTGGGATTTCCGAATGGGG
>JAVTWO010000196.1:0-26012 GCA_032229765.1 Phycisphaerales bacterium
CGCCGGCGGAGGGGGCAAAGACATCGGCGACGGAGCGGCCGCGCGAGGCTGTGCGTGCGAGTGATCTGGTGAGCGTGCAGCGCGGCAGTGTGGCGATCATCATCAGTGCGCCGCACGGCGGGATGGTGCGGGTGAAGGGCTCGAAGGAACGCGAGGGCGGGGTGAAGGTGCGTGATGTGAATACGGCGGAGATCGCGCTGCTGACGGCGCAGCGGATCACGGCGGAGCTGGGGGCGAAGCCGTACGTGGTGATTGCGCAGTTCAGCCGGAAGGACGCGGACGCGAACCGGTCTGAGGCGGAGGGTGTGGAGAACGATGCGGCGCGGGCGCAGTGGCGTGCGTATCACGCGGCGATGCGGGAGTATGTCGACGAGTGCCGACGTGTGCACGGGCGGGCGATTGTGATCGATATCCACGGGCAGGTGCGGAGGCCCGAGGCGATTGTGCGCGGGACGCGGAACGGGCAGACCGTCAAGGCGCTGGTGGAGAAGTTTGGCGTCGCGGCGCTCGCGGGGCCTGACAGTGTGTTCGGGAGGTTGAAGGCGATGGGGTACACGGTGATCCCGGAGTTGAACGCGGACGAGGACGCTGCGGAGGAGGGAATGTCGCCCGGGCGCGAGACGTTCTTTGATGGCGGGTACATCGTGGCGCACTATGGATCGCAGAATGCCGATGGGGTTGATGCGATTCAGGTGGAGATCGGTGCGCAGCGGTCGAACTCGACGTTGAAGATGGCGCGGGATCTTGGGGATGCGATTGCGCACTTTGCTCGGGTGTATGGGATTGCGGAGAAGACGGTTGGTGATTCGGGGGAGAAGTGAAAGGCTGTTTACCGCAGAGGCGCGGAGATTTGGGGAGAGGGTCTGGTGGGAATCGGTTGAACGACGCGGAGGGAGCACGTACACGTGGGGACACCGATCGTCCTTTGGACGATCGGTGGCACGAAAAAGCACGGCCCTTTTGGGGGGCCGTGCTTTGGGGTTTGGTTGAGGTTGTGAAGACGGATCAGGCGTGGACGGCGACTTGGGAGACTGGGGATTGTGCGCCGGTGTCCCAGGTGATGAGGCCCGGGACGAAGGGGGAGACGAGGCGGTCGTCGTAGGGGAGGACGCGGACGGAGAAGCCGTGTTGCCCGCTGGCGGAGGGTGCGAAGAGCCCGACGAAGCGGTGGGTGCCGTCGCCCAGGGATTCGCCGTGCTGCATGTTGATGGCTTGGGCGTCGACGAGTTCGCCGAGGGCGTTGACGCGGCCGTGGTAGAGCTGAACGAGGACTTCGTCGGGGTTGAGCTTGCCGAGGTTGACGCGTGCGGAGACGCGGACGGGCGAGCGGACGGCGACGGTGCCGACGGAGGCGACCTGGGTCGAGGCTTCGAGGACGGCGACTTCGTGCCAATGGCGGCGGAAGTGGTCGAGGTGGTCGGCGAGCTGCTTGGCCTGCTGCATGTTGCTGGCGATGAGGCGCTGGCTGGCGTTGTGGGCGGGGAAGTAGAACTTGCGTGCGTAGTCCGAGAGCATGCGGTGGGTGTTGAAGGCGGGGGTGAGCTGGGCGATGCAGCGCTTCATGCGCTGGACCCAGCGCTTGGGCAGGCCGCCCTCGTCGCGGTCGTAGTACTCGGGGACGATCTGGGATTCGAGGACTTGGTAGAGGGCGCGGGACTCGATGTCGTCGCGTGCTTCGGGGTTGGACTCGGGGTATTCCTCGCCGCGGCCGATGGCGAAACCGAGCTCGGGGTCGCAGCCTTCGTCCCACCAGCCGTCGAGGATGGAGCAGTTGACGACGCCGTTCATGGCGGCCTTCATGCCCGATGTGCCGGAGGCTTCGAGCCCGCGGATGGGGGTATTGAGCCAGACGTCGCAGCCTTGGACGAGGCGGCGGGCGACGTGGATGTCGTAGTCCTCGATGAAGACGATTCGGCGGTGGTGCCCGCTGGAACGGATGTAGGAGACGATGTCACGGATGAGGGCCTTGCCGCCGCCGTCGGCGGGGTGGCTCTTACCGGCGATGATGATCTGGAGGGGGCGGTCGCTGTTGAGGAGTTTGGAGAGGCGGCCCTGATCGCGCATGAGCAGGGTGCCGCGCTTGTAGGTGGCGAAGCGGCGAGCGAAGCCGATGGTCAGGACGTCGGAATCGAGCGCGGAGGCCTGGCGTTCGATTTCGAGTGCGCCGGCGCCGCGGGCGAGCATCTGATCACGGATGCGGCGGCGGCACCAGGCGATGAGGTGCTCCTTGCGGCGGCAGTGCGCCGACCAGAGCTCTTCGTCGGGGATTTCGTTGATGGCGTCCCAGATCTGGGCGTCCTGAGGGGCGTGGTGCCAGCGGTCGCCGATGTAGCGGTCGAAGAGGCGGGTGAGTTCGCTGGAGACCCAGAAGCGGGCGTGGACGCCGTTGGTGACGTGCCCGATGGGGACGTCTTGCTGGGGGGTGCCGGGCCACATGTTGCGCCACATGCCGCGGGAGACTTCGCCGTGGAGGGCGGAGACGCCGTTGCAGAAGCGTGCGGTGCGGATGGCGAGGACGGCCATCGAGAAGAACTCTTTTTTGTCGGCGGTGTTCTCGCGGCCGAGGGCGAGGAGCCCTTCGACGTCGAGGCCCAGGCGCGGGAGGTAGTTGGACATGTAGGTTTCCACCAGGGTGGGGTGGAAGCGGTCGATGCCCGCGGGGACGGGGGTGTGGGTGGTGAAGACGTGGGCGGAGGCGACGGCCTCGCGGGCCTGGTCGAAGCTCAGGTCGGGGTTTTGCTCGCGGGCTTCGGCGATGCGTTCGAGGGAGAGGAAGGCGGCGTGGCCTTCGTTGAGGTGGAAGACGGTGGGTTCTTCGCCGACGGCCTTGAGGGCGCGGCGGCCGCCGATGCCCAGAACGATTTCCTGTTTGATGCGCATTTCGTGATCGCCGCCGTAGAGATTGGCGGTGATGTCACGGTCTTCGCGGGCGTTCTCAGGGAGGTTGGCGTCGAGGAGGTAGAGCGGGACGCGGCCCACATCGCAGCGCCAGATGGCCAGGGCGAGGGTTCGACCGGGGAGGTCGACGTAGACCTTGCGCTGCTGGTTGGTCTGGGGGTCCATGACGCGGTGGACGGGCTGGTTGGGGGCGTCGAGGTCGCGGTAGAGCTCTTGCTGGAAGCCGTCTGGGTTGAGGTACTGGTGGAAGTAGCCGCGGCGGTAGAGCAGGCCCACGGCGACGAGGGGGAGGCCCAGCTCGGCGGCGGACTTGAGGTGGTCACCGGCGAGGACGCCCAGACCGCCGGAGTAGATCTGCATGCATTCGGTGAGGCCGAACTCGGCGCAGAAGTAGGCGATGCGGAGGGGCTTTTGGGCCTGGGTGACGGAGCCGGTGTTTTCTGCGAACCAGCCGCCCTGCTGGAAATGTTCTTGGAGTTGCTGATAGACGGTGCCCAGGGCGTGGAGGTAGCTGCGGTCGGAGGCGGCGCGGTCGAGCTTTTCCTGGGAGATCTGCCCCAGCATGAGGACGGGGTTGTGGTTGCACTGCTCCCAGAGGTCGCGGTCGAGGCGGGTGAAGAGGCTGATGGCGTCGTAGTTCCATGTCCACCAGAGGTTGTGGGCGATGGTCAGCAGGGGCTTGAGCGGTTCGGGGAGTGAGGGGACGACCCGGAAGCTCTGGATGCGGGCCTGGCTGGGGCTGAGGGTGGGGTGCTTGGGACCGGTGGGGAAGTTTGCATGCGGCATAGGTGTTCTCGGGTCCTTTGAGTCGTCGAAAAACCGCGGAGTCTCAAACGAAGGGGACGGGTTTTGCGCATCCCTGCATGAACGATCGCACGTTGCGCGTCTGATAACGGTGGTCGGGATGTCGGAAATGCCGAACGACCACCGCTCAGGGCGGCGGCGTAAGCCCCATTGCGGGGATCACGCCAGTGGATCATCATCGGCTTGATCGGGGTCGTTCTGAGCGCGGTCGGCGTCGTCGTCGGTGGAATCGTCGCCGGACTGCGGGGCGGTGTGTCCGAAAATACCGGAGCCCACGCGGACGAGGTTGGCGCCTTCGCTGATGGCGATCTCGTAGTCGCCGGACATGCCCATGGAAAGAATGTTGAAGGCGGGCCCCACGACGCCGATGCGTTTCATTTCGTCGAAGAGCTCGCGTGTGCGGGAGAAGGTCAGGCGGGCCTCGGTGGGTGAGGAGTCGTCGTGCGGGGCCATGGTCATGAGCCCGCGGACGCGGAGGTTGACCATGGAGTCCATCTGCTCGGCAAGGTGGATGGCGGCGGGGAGGAGAACGCCGAACTTGGTGCCCTCGCCCGAGGCGTTGACCTGGATGAGCACGTCGATGGTGCGGTCCATGCGCATGGCGGCGGCCTGGAGCTCTTCAGCGACGCGGAGCGAATCGACGGAGTGGATGAGGCGGGCGAGCTCGGCGGCCTTGCGGACCTTGTTGCGTTGCAGGTGCCCGATCATGTGCCAGCGGACGGTGGTGTCGTCGCTGACGACTCCCCCACTGCTCGTGGTTTTGATGGCGGCGGCGAGACCCCGTTGGCGTTGCTGCCATTCGGTGATCATCGCGGCGCGTTGCTGGAGCTGTTGGACCTGGTTCTCGGCGAAGTCGCGCTGGCCCATGGCGATGAGCTCGCGGACTTCGTCCATGCCGGCGTACTTCGACACGGCGACCAGCAGGATGTCCTTGCCGGTGCGGCCGGTGAGTTTCGCGGCGGCGTGGATCCGCTCTTTGACGTCTTTGAATCGTTCGGCCAGGCTGTTGACCGCCGTCACGGGGGGCTCCATATCGGCATCATACCGAAGTTGGGGCTGTATGTCCGGGGGGTGATGCCAAGTGGGTTGCTGGGGTGTGAAGACCCGTTTGTTGGTGTGGAAAGGGGCGTGGAACCGGGGAGGCGAAGTGTCAAGGGGGGTTGGAAGCCGCTACGCTCAGGGCTTCAGTGAGCCCGGAAGTCTGGCGGGCGAAGGTTTTATCTTCAGGAGGTTCCGTTATGCCCATCACCCCCCCCACCAAGGACACCGCGGACGTCGGGCTCATCGGGCTCGAGGTCATGGGGAAGAACCTGGCGCTCAATATGGCCGACCACGGGTACAAGGTCGCGGTGTACAACCGAACGACGAGCAAGACGGAGACGTTCATGGCGGAGAACCCGCCGAGCGTCTTCGGGACGACGGGCGGCGGGCTGGTGCCGGCGGCGGAGCTCAAGGACTTTGTGGCTTCGATCAAGGCGCCGCGACGGATTGTGATTCTGGTGAAGGCGGGCGGGCCGACGGATGCGACGATCGATGCGCTCAAGCCGCTGCTGTCGACGGGGGACATCGTCATCGACGGCGGGAACGCGGAATGGCAGGACACCATCCGGCGTGAGAAGGCGCTGAACGACATGGGGCTGCTGTTTGTGGGTTCGGGGGTGAGCGGCGGCGAGACGGGTGCGCGGTTCGGGCCTTCGCTGATGCCGGGCGGTGCGCCGGAGGCGTGGAAGCACCTTGAGCCGGTGTGGAAGGCGATCGCGGCGAAGGTTGATGAGAAGACGGGCAAGCCGATTGATGGTGCGGGCCCGGGGAAGCCTGTCAAGGGCGGGGTTGCGTGCACGACGTACATCGGGCCCAACGGCGCGGGGCACTATGTCAAGATGGTGCACAACGGGATCGAGTACGGGGATATGCAGCTCATCTGCGAGGCGTACCACTTCATGCACGAGTGCCTGGGGCTGAGCAACGTGCAGATGGCGGATGTCTTCAGCGAGTGGAACACGGGCGAGCTGGACTCGTTCCTCATCGAGATCACCGCGGACATCCTGCGGCAGAAGGACCCGGTGACGGGGAAGGACTTTGTGGACGTGGTGCTCGATGCCGCGGGGCAGAAAGGCACGGGCAAGTGGACGATCAACAGCGCGCTGGACCTGGGCGTGCCCGCGCCGACGATGGCGGAGGCGGTCTTCGCCCGCAACATCAGCGCGCAGAAGGAAGAACGCGTCTCGGCGAGCAAGGTGCTTCTGTCGCCGGACAAGCACCACCACGATCACGGCAACACGCAGCGGAACTGGGTGCAGTGCGTGCGCGATGCGCTGTACTGCTCGAAGATCTGCTCGTACGCGCAGGGCTTTGCGCTCATGACCGCGGCGAGCAAGGCGAACAACTGGAACCTGAAGCTCGGGGAGATCGCGATGATCTTCCGCGGCGGGTGCATCATCCGCGCCCGGTTCCTGCAGAAGATCTTCGAGGCGTACCAGCTCCGCGCGGACCTGCCCAACCTGCTGCTCGATCCGTACTTCGCGGGTGTCATCCAGCAGAACCAGGCGAACTGGCGCGCGGTGGTGGCGCGGGCGGCGGTGGACGGGGTGCCGGTGCCGGCGTTTGCCAGTGCGCTGTCGTACTTTGACTCGTACCGCAGTGCGCGGCTGCCGGCGAACCTGCTGCAGGCGCAGCGGGATTACTTCGGTGCGCACACGTACGAGCGTGTGGACACGGCGCGGGGTCAGTTCTTCCACATCGATTGGCCCGAGAAGGGCCGGCCGCAGTTGAAGATTTGATGGGTGAGGGCACTCACATTGTGAGCATGTTCAGAGCCGAGCACATCAGTGCTCGGTTCTTTTTTTTTCGTCGTGTGGTGTGTCTGTCTCGCGAGCGAATGAAAATCGCACGGCTCTGGAGAGCCGTGCCACCAAAGACGGTTGCGCGGATGTCTGGCGAGCTGAGCCGCCGTGGGCTAGCGTTCGATCATGTTCGGAAGCCACTTATCGATCGGCGGGCAGCAGGGCATGAGCGGTGCGGTGCGGGAAGCCGTGCGCTTGGGGTTGGACTGTGTGCAGGTGTTCACGAAGAACCAGCAGCAGTGGAAAGCGCCGCCCCTGGCTCCTGCGGCGGTTGCGATGTGGAACGAGGCGATCGGTGAGGCGGGGTGGGCGGCGTCAACGGACGGGCCGCAGCGGGTGGTTTCGCACGCGTCGTATCTGGCGAACATGGGCTCGCCCGACGCGGAACTGTGGGAGAAGTCCGTCGGTTTGATGCGTGAAGAGGTGGAGCGGTGCGAGACACTGAAGATCGGGCTGCTGGTTTTTCATCCGGGCTCGTCGACGGGTTCGCCGCGCGAGGAAGGTGCGGAGCGGATTGCGCGTGGGGCCGCCCGGCTGCTGAACGAAACCCGGGGCTATCGCACGGTGCTGTGTTTGGAGAACGTCGCGGGCGCGGGCTCGACGCTCGGGCGGACGTTTGAGGAACTGGCGGGGCTGCGCACGCGGATTCTTGAGTTGGCGATTGAGCTGGGCGTTGATGCGCGTGAGGCGGAGGGGCGTGTTGGATTCTGCCTGGATACGTGCCACATGCACGCGGCGGGGTATGACCTCGCGAGCGGCAACGACGGCGGGATGGCGGCGCTGGCGCAGGTGCGCGCGGTGCTGGGGATTCGGAACGTGCGGTGCCTGCACCTCAACGACAGCAAGGGCGTCGCGGGCTCGCGGCTGGATCGGCACGAGCACATCGGTGAGGGGACCATCGGGCTGAAGGGGTTCGAGGCGTTCTTGAGGGATGAGGTGCTCAGCGGGGTGCCGAAGATCATGGAAACGCCGAAGGGTGAAACGAAAGGCGGCGAGGCGTTCGACACGATCAACGTGTCGCGGCTGCGGGCGATCGCACGCGGGGAGATCGCTTCGGTTGCGATTGTGGCTTTGAGCGAGAAGAAAGACGGGGGTAGCACGAAGGCGCGAAGTCTCGAAGAGAAGGCAGAGCGTGTTTCAACGAAGGGAGGGAAGCAAGGGAAGAGATCGAAGAAGGTGGCTGGGAAGACTGTCTTGAAGAAGCGGGGTTGAGGGGTTGAGGGGTTGTGGGGTTGTGGGTTGGGTTGAGATGAGCAACGCGGAGGGCGCCGATCGTCGTTTGGACGATCGGTGGCACGTGCGTTTGGTGCAAAAAGAAACGCACCGACCGGCTTGTTGAGGGCTGGTCGGTGCGGGTGAGTCTGATGAGATCAGTCAGGCGGCGAGGACTGGGTTAGTTCTTGCCGAAGGTGATCTTGTCGGTGCCCATGGCGCCGTGGGCGTCCATGCCGCCGCGGGTGGGGGCGGGGGTGCCGCGGTTCCCGCGGGACTCGGTGGAGGCGGAGCCGGAGCCGGTGGCGCCGGTGCCGGTGGTGTCGCCCCACTGAGCGCGCTTGAGGGAGAGGCCGATCTTGCGATCGCCCGTGTCGACGCGGAGGATCTTGACGTCGACCTCGTCGCCGATCTTGACCACGTCCTGCGGGTTCTCGACCTTCTGGTCGGAGAGCTCGGAGATGTGGAGGAGGCCTTCGAGGTCGGCTTCGAGCTCGACGAAGACGCCGAAGTTGGTGACCTTGGTGACCTTGCCGCGGACGACCATGCCGGGCTTGTAGTGCTCGGGGATGGCGGTGAGCCACGGATCCTCGGTGAGCTGCTTGACACCCAGGCCGATGCGCTGCTTGTCGCGATCGACATCGAGGACGACGCAGCGGACGGTGTCACCCTTCTTGAGCAGTTCGTTGGCGTGGGTGACCTTCTTGGTCCAGGAGAGGTCGGAGACGTGGAGCAGGCCGTCGATGCCGGGCTCGATCTCGACGAAGGCGCCGTAGTTGGTGAGGTTGCGGACGGCACCCTCGATGACGGTGCCCGGGGGGTACTTCTCGGAGACGAGTTCCCACGGGTTGACCTCGGTCTGCTTCATGCCGAGGGAGATTTCCTGCTTGTTCTTGTCGATCTCGAGGACGACGACATCGACCTCCTGGTTGGGCTGGACCATCTCGGAGGGGTGGTTGATCCGGCGGGTCCAGGACATCTCGGAGATGTGGACGAGGCCCTCGATGCCGTCCTCGAGGCGGACGAAGGCGCCGTAGGAAACGATGTTGACCACCGCGCCGTGGACGCGCGAGCCGACGGGGTACTTCTGCTCGATCTCCTCCCAGGGGGAGACTTCCTTCTGCTTGAGACCGAGGGCGATCTTTTCCTTCTCGCGGTCGATGTTGAGGACCTTGACCTCGATCTTCTGTCCGAGCTTGAGCAGTTCGCTGGGGTGGTTGACCCGGCCCCAGGACATGTCGGTGATGTGGAGCAGGCCGTCGATGCCGCCCAGGTCGATGAAGGCGCCGAACTCGGCGATGTTCTTGACCTCGCCGCTGACCAGGTCGCCCTCTTTGAGGGTTTCCATGAGGCGCTTCTTGGCGGTGTCGCGTTCTTCCTCGATGAGCTTGCGGCGGGAGACGACGATGTTCTTGCGCTCGAGGTCGATCTTCAGGACGCTGGCGCGGACGGTGCGGCCGATGTACTCGCCGATCTCGGCGGGGCGACGGACGTCGACCTGCGAGGCGGGGAGGAAGGCGGGGACGCCGATGTCGACGAGGAGGCCGCCCTTGATCTTGCGGGTGACCTTGCCCTCGATGACGTCGCCTTCGCGGGTGGTGTCGATGATGCGTTGCCAGTTGAGGTGGCGGTCGGCCTTGCGCTTGGAGAGCTCGACGAGCCCGTCCTTGCCTTCGATACGGTCGAGCCAGACCTTGACCTTGTCACCGATCTTCACGTCGGTGTCATCGAACTCTTCCTTGGGGATGTGGCCTTCGGACTTCAGGCCGACTTCGACGACGACGTCATCACCGGCGAAGCCGACGACGATGCCTTCGAGGATCTGACCTTCGCCGAGGTCGGCGAGGTTGCTGCCGAGGACCGAGGCCATGTCGCCGCCGGCGACGCCGCCACCGAAGTCCTTGAGGAGCTTGTCGGTCTCGAGGAGGGCGTCGTTGTTCAGACCAAGGGAGGCGATGAGGTTGTGATCGATCATGAGGAAAGAAACCTTGACCCGCGTGGTGCGATGTGACACCCGCACGCGACCGGACGCGGACGCCGACCGGACCGAGCGACCACGGCACGATGGCGGTGGAGGGCAGGGCGCGTCGAGCGGTTCCGCCGCGGGTTTGGTCGCGGGCAGGACAGGGGAGAAGTCTAGGTGGGCTGGGGGAACGGGGCGATACGGAAAAGCCGGGACGTGGTGGAGGTTTGAAGATTCCGCACGGAGGGGTCGGCGGCATTGCGAAGGGTTGATCGAGGGTGACCGTGAGCGGGTGAAGCAGAGAGGGAGGTGGGTGCGGGTTGGTCGGCGGGTAGGCTGGTCAATCTGCGGTTATTTTCCACGAATATGGCGACATTTGCGTCGATACATTAGCGATCGTCTGGGGATTGCGATTTTTCTGGGGCGGTTTGCTTTGGGGAGGTTGGGGGCGGGGGGATGAGGACGACGAAGCGGGTTCGGGTGGTGCCGGGGCCGAGGGCGGCGATTCGGGAAGCGATGTCGTTGCGGGAGAGGCCTTGGTAATGACGGGCGGGGTGGGCGAGGTCGTCGGGGTTGATGGCGTAGAAGCGGGTGAAGCTCAGCACGCTGGACCAATAGTCGGGATCGCTCAGACGCTGAGCGGCTTGGGCGGTGATGGTGTCGATGGCCGCGGTGAGTCTGGGCTGGTCGATTTGGTTTGCGTCGGCGCAGCGCTCCAGCACACCTTGCAGAACGGTGCGGACTTCCGCGGCGATGGCTTCGGGCTGTGGGTAGGTTGGTTGAGCGGGCGGATTCTCGGGGTTGTCGGCGAGGGTCGGCGCGGGCTCGGGGTTTTTCAGACGGATGGTGAGCATCAGGCTGCCGAGGTTTTTCAGGCCTCGGGAGGGGATGACGACGGAGCCGATGACGGTGGCGCGGCGGGGCTGGGCTTTGAACGAGGCGTCGAGCTCGCTCTGGAGGTACTGCGCGACGACGGCGAACTGTCGCACGGCGGCGAGGTCGTCGATATCCGGGCCTGGGAGAAGGGCTTGGACGATCGGACCATCGGGGACGGGGAAGGCGGCGGCGACGACGCCCGCGGTGATATCGCGATCGGCGGTGCGGGAGATCGATGGCGGGGTGAAGATCGCGGCAGGCTGGGCGTCGATGATGGGGGCGAGGCTTTGCTCGATGATGGGCAGGGCCTGGGTGAGGGTGATGTTGCCGGCGATGGCGATCTCGATGGGCGTGGTGGAGGCGAGGGAGGTGAGGTGTTCGCGGGCGAGAGTGAGATTCCAGCGTTCGACGTGCGCGGGGAGGGGGACGCCTGCGCGGGGATCGGTGCTTTGGCGCATGGCCTGAACGACGGCGGCGAAGCCCGGCGAGCCCGCGGCGCGGGCGCGGGAGAGTGTTTGACGGTGCGCGGTGCTGAAGCGTGATTCGTCGAGCGTGGGCGCGGTGAGCATGGAGGCGAAGGAGCTCAGGGCGCGGCGGAGGGTCTCGGGCTTGTCGAGCGTGCGCGGGGTGAAGGTGACGGACTCGGGCGTGACGGCGGAGCGGAGAGTGTCGGGGGCTTTGGCGTCGTCGGTGCTGGGAAATGACCAGGCGGCGACGACGGCGGCGGTGAGGCCGCGGGTTTGGGCGGTTTCGCTGAGCTCGCCGCCGATCATGCGGATGCAGAGGGAGATGCCGATGGCGTCGGGCATGGGGCGGAGATGGACGAGGACGCGCTGGCCCTTCAGTGAGATGGAGTAGACGTTGGAGACGCGGTGATGAACGACGGAGCGGATGATGGAGGGAGAGGAGGTGGATGAGGGTGTCGGTTGCGGGGGTTCGGTGGCGAGGGTTGAGGGTTGAGGGATGAGCAGCAGCGCGGGGAGGAGGAAGCGGAGAAGATTGGAGGAGGCGGAAGCGGCGAAGGGGCGCGCGTGCGAAGCGGTTGGGGCGTGCCACGGCGTCGTGGAGGGATTGAGAGGCTGGTGATGTTCAACGCGTCGGGGCATCGCACCAGACGATACCGCAAGCGGAGGTTGCGTGTTGCGGCGGAAAGGTGCGGATTGGGGTGAAACCGGGGAAAGTGCAGGTGAAAGTCGGACGTTGCGGCGCTACGCTGGGCGACTATGGCACTCATCGTTACCGGCACGGTTGGGATCGACTCGGTGTATACCCCGCACGGGCACGCGGAACGCGTGCTGGGTGGGAGTTGCACGTACTTCGCGGCGGCGGCGTCGTTTCATGGGCCGGTGCGGATGGTGGCGGCGGTGGGCGGGGACTTTTCGCCCGAGTATCGCGCGGTGTTTTCGAAGTTCCCGGGGGTGGATACGCGGGGTTTGGAATCTCGACCCAACAGCAAGACGTTCGCGTGGGGTGGGAAGTATCACCAGAACATGAACAGCCGGGAGACGCTGTTTACCGAGCTGGGCGTGCTGACGGAAGCGCCGCCCGCGGTGCCGGCGGCGTACGCGGATAGCGAGTATGTCTTCCTGGCGAACTCGCACCCGGCGGTGCAGCTCGGTTTCCTGAGGCAGTTCCCCAAGCGGAAGCTCGCGGTGGCGGACACGATGGACCTGTGGATCAACATCGCCAAGCCCGAGCTGAAGGCGCTGCTGAACGAGGTCGACGGGCTGGTGCTGAACTATGACGAGGCGGAGCTGCTGACAGGCAAGCAGAACCCCGTGACGGCGGCGAAGCAGATCATCGCGGAGAGCAAGCTGACCTTCTGCGTGGTGAAGAAGGGCGAGCACGGGTGCTTGTTCGTGCACCGCGACGGGGTGGCGATGCTGCCGGCGTATCCCGCGGAGAAGGTCATCGACCCCACCGGCGCGGGCGATACGTTCGCGGGTGGGATGATGGGGTACATCGCGGCGAACCACAAGGAACACGCGGTGAAGGACCGCGTGCACTTTGATGTGATCCAGCGAGCGCTGGCGCACGGGACGGTGGTGGCGAGCTTCAACATCGAGAGCTTCACGCTGTCGCGGCTGGAGACGCTGAAGAAGGCGGAGCTCGACGCGCGGTACCGCGAGTTCGCGGCGATGGTCCGCGCCTGATTACGCGGCGACCGGTCAAAGGTGAAGATGTCGGTTGGTTGATCGTCAGTCGATCGAACGCAGGGCCCGGCGGCAGATGCGCCGGGTTGCGGCGGTGTCGCTTTCTTTCAGCCAGCGGCTCGTGAGGTCGCGGACCCAGTCTGGGCACGACTTGGCGGCGTCGTTGAGCCAGTTGGAGACGGAGTCTTGAACGTATTTGGTGGGGTCGTTGTTGAGGGGTTGAAGCAGCGGGAGCGCGGGAGCGGGGTTGGACTTGAGTTCGGTGAGGTGGGCGCACCAGACGCCGCGGGGGCGGGTGGCTTCGGTTGCGAATCGACGAATGTTTGCGGAGGGGTCGGTGGTGAAGGGGATGAGGGATTCGATGGCGAGGTCGAGGTTGTTTGCGATGGTGGGGCGGAGGGCCATCCAGGCCCATTCGCGGACGCCTGAGTTTGGGTCGTCCGCGAATGGTCGCACGGCTTTGAGGCGTTGCGCGAAGGAGAGTTTGGGGGTGCGAACGAGGGCGAGGCAGGCCCAGCCGCGGATCGTGTCACTGGTGTGCGAGGCGAGGTTGGGGAGGTCTTTGGAGGCGTGGAGGGTGAGCAGGTCGCTGGCGAGGGTCATGCGGGCGATGATGCCGAGTTTGTTTTCGGTGGCGGCGTTGAGTGTGTCGATGGCGGAGGCGGGGGCGGTGGGCACGGCGGCGGCGAAGAGTTTGGCGAAGTCGATGCTCAGCAGTTCGGCGAGGTTGGAAGATTCGGCGCCGAGGTTGAGGGCTTTGACGCGGGCGGCGGGGATGTCGCTTGGGCGTTTGGACATTTGGTGAAGGTAGCCAAGGAGGATTCGTCGGACTTGGGTGTTTCGCCCACGCTGAGCGTGGGCTGGAGCTGCGCGCCACGCGGAGCGTGGCGGTACCCGGAATGAAAAAAGACGCGTCCCGACGAAGGGTGCGCGCCTTTGAAAGAGGGGTCACGTGAAGAAGAAACGTGAATGCCGGGGGACGCTTCGCGGGTGGTGACCGCGAGGGCGCAACCGGCGAAAACTCAGCGGATGGAGCGGCGACGGCGGGCGGCGACGAGGCCACCCATCGCCAGGGCGAGACCCGCGCCGGGGGCGGGGATCAGCGTGGCGTTGGTGAGCTTGATGTCGAGCTTGAGGCGTTCGTCGAGGTTGCCCTGAGGGGCGGTGAAGCCGGGGAGGTAGGTCCAGTTGGCGACGACGGTGCCTGTGAAGGACCAGGAGAAGGTGGTGAGGTCGCCGTCGGCGACGATGAGCTGGGACGGGGGCTCGCCGCTGTTGGTGTTGGCGACCCAGCTCTGGGAGAGGTTGACCAGCGAGCCGACGGTGGTAGCGCCGGTGAAGGCGAGGTTGGTGGCGGAGAAGCTGGCGGAGGCGACACCGCCGGGGAGGGTGCCGCCGGCCTGGGTGTAGAAGCGGATGGCGTTGACGGGCTGGCTGGGGCTGGAGCCGTTGTGCGGCGCGGTCCAGGAGACGGTGCTGACGGCGTTGGTGATGGTGTTGGTGAGGGTCCAGGAGTAGCCCACGCCGACGGTGTGGGTGAGGTTGAAGTTGAAGGGGGTGCCCTGGAGCTGGTTGTTGGTGCCCACGTTGGCCTGCTGGACGATGGTGCTGGGGGTGATCGACGAGCTGGTGGCGATGATCTGGTCCCAGTTGGTCTGGGAGACGCGATAGCGGGCGAGGCCCAGGGTCGCGCCGGTGGTGTAGTTGGCGGGGTTGGCGTTGAGGTTCACCACGACGCCGGCGGAGGCGACGCTCGACAGACCGGCGACAGCGACCAGAGCGGACGAAACAACAGCGAACGGACGGATAGCCATTTCTCTCTCTCCTCGAAAAAATGTCCACCGAGATTCAACCCTCGGCGTTCCCCTCCTCCCACACCCTGATTATGGCATTTGGGCCCGAAGGTTCCCGAATTGTGTGCTTTTTGGGCTGGTTTCTTGACGGAGTATTGACAAGACCGGCAAAACACCTTGGTCCGGGAAAGTGCGGTTGGGTGAGTTTGGGAGAATGGAGAAGGGGCACCTGAATAGGTGCTGAGAAGATGGGGAAGATTGGATTGAGATGGCGACGCGATCGCGTGCGAGTTGAAACGTTATTTCACCGGGTTCGCCTTCACCCAATCCTTGAGCTTTCGGACTTCGTCGAGGGTGAGTTCTTTCTTTTCGCGTGCGGCGAAGTCGGTTGGGCCGCCTTGGGTGATGACGGTGAGGAGTTTGTCCTGCTTGATCTTGAGTTCGTGGGCGGCCTCGGCGAGGGAGTACATGCGGATGCTCACGGGTTTCTTTTCGCCCTTGGCCGCGGCGGCGAGGTCGTCTTTGAGCGTGACGATGCGGTTGAGGACCATCGCGTTTGGCTTGGTGTCCTGATCGACGATGAAGTAGCCCAGGCGTTCGAGCTGGTAGCGCTGGCCGACGGGGGCGTCCTTGAGGGCGGCTTCGAGGCGGGCGGTGACGGTGACGAGGGACTTGGGGTTCAGGTCGTCGAGCCAGTTGCCCGTACGGAGGCCCGGTTCCTCGGCGGTGAAGAGACGGTCGAAGAGGCGGACCTCGGCGGGGAAGCTGTGCTGCGCGCTGACCCAGTGGATGGTGCCTTTGACCTTTTTGGTCGGCTGGCCGTCGGGCCCGGTGGGTGAGTCGCCGCCACGGGTGGCGGGGTCGATGGTGGCGCGGAGCTCGGTGATTTCGCCCGCGGCGTTTTTGATGACGCTTGTGCAGGTGAGGAAGTATGCCCAGCGGAGGCGGACCTCTGCGCCCGGGGCGAGGCGGTGGAACTTCGGCGCGGGGACTTCCATGAAGTCGTCGCGTTCGATGTAGATCTCACGCGTGAAGGGGACGGTGCGTTTGCCCGCGGCGGGGTCTTCGGGGTTGATGACGAAGTCGAGGTTGTCGACTTGGCCTTCGGGCCAGTTCTCGATGACGACCTTGAGCGGGTTGAGCACGCCCATGGCGCGGGGGGCGGCTTTGTTGAGGTGCTCGCGGAGGGCGTTCTCCATTCTGCCGACGTCGATGGAGCTTTCGACCTTGGTGACGCCGACGCTTTCGACGAAGGTGCGGAGGGACTCGGGGGTGTAGCCCCGGCGGCGGAGGCCTCGGATGGTGGGCATGCGGGGGTCGTCCCAGCCGCGGACGGTTGCGTCCTGGACCATTTTCAGGAGGTTGCGTTTGCTGAGGACGGTGTAGGTGGGGCGGAGCTTGGCGAACTCGATCTGCTGGGGGTGGTGAATTTTTTTGCCGAAGGGCCCGGAGCCGTCGTCGGTTCGGCCTTCGTTGACGGCGGCGATGAACCAGTCGTAGAGGGGGCGGTGGTTTTCGAACTCGAGGGTGCAGATGGAGTGGGTGATTTTTTCGAGGGAGTCTTCGAAGCCGTGGGCCCAGTCGTACATGGGGTAGATGCACCAGGTGGAGCCTGTGTTGTGGTGGCTCTCGTGGACGATGCGGTAGAGGACGGGGTCGCGGAGGTTGAAGTTGGGGGAGGCGAGGTCGATCTTGGCGCGGAGGGTCATGGCGCCGTTCTGGTGTTTGCCGGCGCGCATTTCTTCGAGGAGGGTGAGGGACTCGGCGATGGGGCGATCGCGGAAGGGGCTGGTGGCGGGGACGCTGGGGGTGCCGCGGCGTTTGCTGACTTCGTCACCCGAGAGCTGGCAGACGTAGGCCTTGCCCTTTTTGACGAGTTCGACGGCGCGGTCGTACATGAACTGGAAGTAGTCGGAGGCCCAGAAGATGCCGCCGGCGTGCGGGCCGGTCTCGTAGTCGCCGGCGTTGAAGGCGGAGAGGAGCCAGCGGACGTCGTCCTTGATGGCGTCGACGTATTCCTGATCTTCCTTGGAGGGGTTGGTGTCGTCGAAGCGGAGGTTGAACTTGCCTTTGTAGGCCTGGGCGATGGCGAAGTTCAGGCAGATGCTCTTGGCGTGCCCGACGTGGAGGTAGCCGTTGGGCTCGGGTGGGAAGCGGGTGTGGATGCAGATGCCCTCGCGCGTGGCGAGGTCTGTGCCCAGGCCCCAGCGGTTGGCCTTGATGTCGGCGTCGATGAGGTCGTGGATGAAGTGCCGAGCGGGTGAGGGCGCGGGGGCGGGGGCTTTGGATGCGTCGGTCGTCATAGGGAGGTGATGGTAGAAGCGGGAGGAGGGGTTGGGCGTGGTTTGGGTGGAGCGTTTGCGCGGGGCCTGATCAGAAGGAGAAGTTGGCGTTGGGGTCGGTGGAGTTGAGGGAGGAAGCGCCGGTGCTGCCGTTGACGGCGGCGGAGTTGACGGTGGAGACGATGGGCCCGATGGCGTTGCCGGCGGCGATGTTCCAGGCGGTGGTGTTTCCTGAGCTGGTGTTGCGGATGATGATGTTGCTGGTGGAAGCGACGAGGAAGCCGACGTCGTTGCCGACGGCGTTGTTGCTCTCGATGCGGACGTTGTTGCCGGTGACGTTGAAGCCGGCGCCGACGGCGGTTGTGCCGTTGCTGGTGGAGTTGCAGTTCAGGACGGTTGAGTTGGAGCTGATGATGAATCCGTCGGCACTGTTGAAGCTGGCGTTGCAGTTGGTGACGAGCGAGAAGGACGCGACGGTGATGCCCTGGTTGTTCTGGTTGGCGGTGCAGTTGGTGATGATGCCGCGGGCGACGCCGGTGAACCCGGCGCCCCCGTTCGCGGAGGCGAGGCAGTTGCGGACGACGCTGACCGAGCCGACGTTGAAGCCGTCGATGGAGTTGCTGTTGGCCGAGCATGAATCAAGGGACGTGTTTGCGCCGACGATGAAACCGGAACCGGCGTTGAATCGGGCGACGCAGTTTCGGATGATGAACCCGATGCTGGTGCGGAAGGCATCGCTGGCCCCGTTTTGAACGGTGACGTTCTCGATGCGGCCGTAGGCGACGGCGGAGAGGTTGACGGCGGTGCCGCCGAAGGACTGGATCGTGCCGTTGAGGATGGAGACGTTGTCGGTAGCGCCCGAGTTGGCGATGGCGTTGATGGATCCGGTCTGGCCGGTGATGGTGAAGCCGTTGAGGTCGATGGTGACGTTGTTGGCGGTGATCTCGATGCCGCGGGTGGCGTTGGGGACGCTGAAGCTGGAGGAGAGGTAATAGGAACCGGGCTGGGTGATTTTGAAGACGCTGGGGGACGCGTCGTTGTCGCCCGGGGTGTTGATGCTGTTGATGGCGATGCGGGTTTCGATCTCGCCGATGGGTTTGGAGGTGGAGGCGACGGGCCCGACGGGGGGCGAGAGCGGACCGGCGAGGGCGAGGGAGGTGAATGCGAGGGTGGCGAGGGTGATGGGCAGCGTGCGAGCGAAGAGACGGGACATGCGCGGGGCTCCTGCGAGGTGGGTTGACGCGATGGTCGGGTGATCATCGGCGGACGGGCTGAGACCTCAGCGGCGGCAGTTTGCGTACACCGACCGAAAGAAGCTACACCAGAAATGCGGGCCTGTCACGCGAAATGTGCGTCCGTTCGCGCTCTGTGCGGATTGCACGTACTCGGATGTGTTCGTGATCAGGGGATGAGCTCGAGCGCGACGCAGAGGCCGATACCGATAAGCCCAACGACGGTGCCGAGGATCAGGAAATCGCGTGAGCGGGCGGCACCGCTGGAGAAGCACAGGGCGTTGGCGGGTGTGGAGACGGCCAGGGGCATGGCGGAGGCGGCGCCCATCGCCACCGCGAAGGCGGAGCGGAAGAGGGCGTCGGAGGTCTCGCTGGAGAAGAGACCGGTGTCGGTGGGTCGCGTTGCGGCGGCGAGGATGATCGAGAGTGCGGCCGGGAGGAGCAAGGCCGCGACGGCGGTGTTGCTCATGAACGCGGAGAGGACCATGGCGATCAGGGCGAGAGAGCCGACCATGATGGCGGGTGAAAGTGTGTGGAGCGAAGAGGCTTCAACCGCGAGACGGGCGAGGCCCGTGCGGTCGAGCATCTCACCCAGACAGAGCCCCGCGAAGATCAGCAGCAGCACGTCCCACTGCAGCGAGCGCAAGTCGCTGACACTGACGATGCCCGTGACGATCAGCACGCTGGCGGCGGAGAGTGCGACCACGCCCGGCGGGATGCCGCGGCTTGAGCCGAAGATCCAGAGCAGGACGCAGGCGATGAAGACCATTGCGGTGAGTGTGATGGCGTGCTTGTTGAGATGAGAACCGGTGTGGTGGGTGCTGTGCGGGTGCTCATTGATCAGCGGGTTGGTGATCGAGTCGTCCCAGCGGCGCGGCATGGGGATGAGGAGCTTGATGGTGATGAACGCGCCGATGAGCAGGGCGCAGGCGAAGGGAAGACCAAAGAGGAGCCATTGCGTGAAGGTCACGCCCGTGCCCAGCTCGCGGAGCTGCTGCATCGCCATCGCGGTGGGCGGCGTGCCGACGGGTGACGCGACGGCGCCGAGGTTGCACCCCGCGGCGATGGCGAGCACTGCGGCGCGGGCGAGGGGGTCTTGGCGCGTGACGATCGGTGCGGCGACCGCGAGCATGATCGCGGCGGAGGCGGTGTTGGTCATCCACATGCTCAGCAGGGCGCTGGAGATGAGCAAGCCCGCGGCGAGCATGGTCGGTGATGAGGCGAAGGGCTTGAGGATGACCAGGGCGATGCGCTCGCTGAGGCCTGTGACGAGGCTGGCGCGGCCGAGGACGAGGCTTCCCCACATCAGCAGCATGACGTCAGAGGAGAGCGAGGCGAGGACGGTGCCGACGCCGGTGATGGGCTTGCCGCCCGGCGCGACGACGGACGCCCACGGCGCGCCGAGGCTGGCCGGCAGACCGATGCACGCGGCGAGCAGGGCGATGATCAGCACGCCGGTGGCGGCGGGGTCGATCAGTTCGGTGGTCCACAGACCCGCGGCGAGAATCGCGATGGCAAGCAGGATGCTGTGGAGCGGCAACTGCCCGCTGAAGTGCATGAGTGCGAAGGCGATGCTCGGCAGGGCGAGGACGATGAACCAGAGGATGAGACGAGCGCGGACAGAGAAACCGCTGCCGGGCCCGCGGGATTCGCCGGCCTCGGCGGATTGCGTGAGTTGGGCCGCCCGTGCGGAGGGTGAGGGCATCGACCGCGAGTCTATCAGGCGGAGGCGGGAGCGAGCGTGCCGCAGGTGGTCAGGCAGCGGTCGAGGCGTGTCAGTGAGCCGGCGATGCCCAGCACGCTGACGACATCACCCAACGGGGGGCTGACGGTGGTGCCTGTCAGGGCGACGCGGATGGGCTGCGCGACGTCGCCCATCTTCAGCTGGTTCGCATCGGCGTAGGACTTGATCCACGCGTCGATGGAGGCGGGCTCAAACGCTCCGGCGGCGGGGAGTTCGCTGAGCATCGCGCGGAACTTCGACACGGCTGTGTGGCCTGTTGCGCCCGCGGCGAGGTTGGCCTTTGCCACCGCGGCGGGGTCGAAGGTGATTTGATCGTCGGGCGTGAGGGCGAAGTCCATGACTTTCACCGCGTCGCGGAGGGTTTTGCAGCGCGGCTTGCCGGCACGCATGAGGGATTGGCGGCGCTGGCCGTCGATGTGCTTGAGGCGGAGCGCGAAGGTCGGCTCCCACTGGTTGGCCCAGTTGGTCAGCTCGCGGTCGAAGGCGTCGTCGGCGAGTGCGACGATCGCGTCGGCGTTGAAGGAGAGGAGTTTCACGCGGTCGAACTTCGCGGCCGTCTTTCCGAGGCGATCGATCGAGAAGTGCTGCGACAGGAAGCTCAGATCGAACTTCTCGATGTCCTTGCCCTGCTCGTCCTTCAAGCCAGGGGACCAGCCCAGCAGCGAGAGGAAGTTCGTGATGGCGTGAGGCAGGTAGCCGCTCTTGCGATAGTCCCAGACTTCGATTTCTGGAAGCGGGACGTTGAACTTCGCCGCGACGGCTTGGGCGATGTCGAGCGAGTCGTTCTCCGCGGCGATGAAGTCCGCAAGGAGTTTCGCGTCGAGCTTCAAGTCGCTGGCGATGGCGTCGGCGGTGAGCGTTTTGTCTTTGGTGAGCAGGTCCTTCAGGGCTTTGCGAGCGGCCTTGGCCTTGTCGCGTTTGCTCATTTTGGTGCCGTCGATATTGAAGATCAGCGGCATGTGCGCGTAGTGCGGCACGCGGAAAGCTTGACCGTTGCTACCCGAGATCGCGTCGCGGTCGTTCTTCAGGCGCGTGAGAGCGCCCTGCAGCGCGACATGCTTGGGGGTGTTGATCAGGTGCTCTTGAGCGCGCATGACGTGCGTGACGCCCATGAGCTCGTCGTCGATCACCACCGCGAAGTGGTAGGTGGGGAAGCCATCCTGCTTGCGGATGACGAAGTCGTCGACCTCGCCCGCGGCGAACTTCACCTCGCCCAGCACCAGGTCCGTCACGGTGATACCCGTGGGCGGCATGACGAAGCGGATGACGTGGGGCTCGCCGTTTTTGGCGCGTGCCCAGCGGTGCTCGTTGAAGATGCCGAGCTGCACGTCGGTTGGGCGCGGGTACTTGTACGTCTGTTTCTTCGATTCGGCGGCTTTGCGATCGGCGTTGAGCTGGTCGGAGGTTTCGAACGCGGGGTACGCGCGCCCGCAGCGGACGAGGTGCTCGATATAGGCGTTGTAGATGTCGATGCGCCGGGCTTGGAAGTATGGGCCGACGTTGCGGGAGTCGCCGCCGATGGTTGCGTTGGCGGGGGTGGTGAGGGTCGGGCCGTCGTCCCAGGTGATGCCGAGCCAGGCGAGATCGTCGAGGATGCCCTTGGCGGATTCGTCGGAGGAGCGGGCCTGATCGGTGTCTTCGATACGGATCATGAAGCGCCCGTCGAGGCCTTGGCGTTTCATGTTCTGCGCGAAGGCCCAGCAGAGCATGGCGGTGCGTGCGCCGCCGACGTGCAGGTGCCCGGTGGGGCTGGGCGCGAAGCGGGTGACGATGGGCTGGGCGGCGTTGAGGGGCTGCGCGGTCATAGGGGACAAGCGTAGGGACGGTGTGCCGCGGGTTTGAAGGGTGAAAGATGCGGGTTGATGTTGCGGCGTGCGCGGATCAGGCGGGGCGTTGAGGCGGCGGCGTGATTGACCATCGGCTGAGCTTCTTTGCGTAGTGGGCGGAGCGGATGCCGAGCCAGATGAGCCATACACCGTGGAGCGGGAGGGAGTAGAGAATGAACATACCCGGTCCAAGGGCGGCGTTCTTGTCGAACAACAGAGCGAGGGAAAGAAAAACCACCAGCGGAAGTCCGACGATGCCGTGGAGCAAGGCGGTGACATAGGTGAAGAGGATGGGCGTGCGTGATTGGCCGAACTTCGCGAAGACGGTCGAGATTGCGTGGTGTCGCTCCATGATGAAATAGAACTGCAGCGCGTTGCCCAAGGCCATGAGGAGGAAGAAGAAGCCCATGTTGGGTGAAAACTGCATGCTCATCGCGATGAACGGCGAGAGCGCGGTGAGCAGGGTGGAGACCACGATCAGGAAGAAGGCCAGGGTACGGATGCGTGATGGGGAGCTTGGTTCGAGATCGGCGAGATGACACGTTCCCACGGTGAAGAGGATCCAGAGAAGAAGTGCCGCGAGAGCAAACACCGGGGCGGCCAAGGTCAGAACGAAAACCACCGCGCTGAGCAGGGCGACGATCGCGTGCACACGCAAGCCGAAAAGCACGTTCTGGTGTGTGAGCCCGCCGAGGTTTCGTGCGAACTCGAGGCTGTCCTGGGCGGCGACGCCGCATTCGGGGCATTTGGAGGTGAGTGCAAGTCCCTTGAGGTTGTAGCCGCACCCCATGCAGAGGACGCGTTCGAGCTCGGGCGAAGCGAGTGCCGCGGTAGCGTCCGCACTGCTGGCGTGCTGAGGCTCGTTCGTCTGGCCCGGCGAGCTTTGGCCCGGTCGCGTGGACATGAAGGGAGCGTACGTCAGCAGCGTTTGGCATGCGAGCCCGATGCCGCCGAGCTGCTGAAGAACTTGTACGGAGCGTGGAGCTGCGTGGATACTCGTCCACGCGAATCATGAATCCTCGTCACGTTTTCGCTCTGGCGCGCTTCTTGATCTTGCCGCGGTGGTGCTTCATTCTCCCGGAAAGGACGGCACTTTGAAAGCCGAGCCAGAGAATCCAAATCGAAAGGAATGCCAGTACAACCAGCAGAACCACCACGCCAAGAGGGGCGACCCAACCGCCCCCAAGGAAGGCCATCGTTGCCAGGCACAGACCGGGCAGAACAACTAAGAAGTTCAGCGCTCCGGTGGCCATCGGAAATGTTCCCTGGGGTTCACGCTGTGATTCAGGGTTGAGCAATGCGGGAATCTGCAAGTGCGCAACCATGATCAGAAAGATCTGCAACACGGTGCCCGGAATCGCCATCGCCAGCAACGCGGCCGCCAGCATGTAGCTTTGGTACCGAACCAGAGCAACTGGCAGAAACAGAAGACTCAGCGTTGACACAACGATGAGGGCAAGAAACACGCTCTGCTTGCGTGTTCGAGATTCGCTCAGAAGTCCTGCAAGGCTGCACGTCCCCGCTGTGAAAATGAGCACGGTGGGAATGCCGAGAACCATGACCAACGGCTGGGCCGACAGAGCCAACGTCACGATTACGGACGGAACGAAGACAACTGCAGCAGTGACGTGGCACTGAAGACCCCGGAAGAGGTCGCGAGCACGGTGGTCGGGAAACGTGTTCGAGTATTCCAAACTGGCTTGAATGCTCACTGAACATTCGGGGCATTTGCCGCTCAGCATCAGACCCTTCAGTCTGTACCCGCAGCCCAAGCATTCAACATGTTCCAGCTCTGGCGACGAGGCGGGCACCACGGCCGTTTGCCCTTCGAACGCCTGCTGAGGCTCGTTCGTCTGGCTTGGTGAACTCTGGCCCGGCGGCGTGGACATGGAACGAGGGTACGACGAATCACCGAGCGACGCATGCCCGATCGTTACGCCGCGCGGTTGTCTGCGGCGCGCTGGATGCGCAGATCAAACTCCTCCGCGTTCATTGGCTCAAAGAGGTACCGCTCGACCGATCGTCCTTCCGCTTTGCAGACGTGCAGCGCCGGCTCGCTGGCAAGGTCGATCTCTTCTTCCAGCCATTGCTCGTGCAGGTCGGCGGGGATTTCGTGCGAGCGCACGCGCCGGACTTTCGGTCGGCACGGGCGGAGCGGGTTGTGGTGAATGACGACGGCGGGTTGGCCGTTGGAGAGCTCCACGAGCGTGCCGGGCGCGAAGGGGGGCATGACGCTTGTCAGGGCCTTGAGCACGACGGGATCGACGCGGCCGGCGCGGGCGCGGTCGACCATCTCCTTCAGTGCACCGACGGTGGGAAGGACCGCTTCGGCCCTGTCACCCGGGCGTGCGCGTTGCAGCTCGTCGAACTGATCCGCAACGGCGACAATGCGCGCGAAGACGTGGATCTCTTCGCCGTGGAGCGGGCGGGGCGGACCGTCGCGGAGATCGAGGCTCGGGAAACCGAGGCCGTCGGTGCGTTGGTGGTGATGCAGTACCACCGATGCGGCGGTGGGTTCGACGTGCTCGTGGACGATGCGCCAGCCGACGTGCGGGTGGGTGCGCCAGAGTTCGATCTGCTCGGGGGAGAGCTTGAGTCGTTCAAAGTCGCTCGGATCATCGCGGAGATGACGCAGCGCGTGCGGGATCCGCAGCAGGCCCGCATCGTGGAGCAGCGCGCCCAGGCCCATGTTCTCGACGTGCTTTGCAGCGATGCCGCCCAGGCGTTTGCGCTGACCCAGCAGGTACGTTTCGAGCTTCAGCCCCATCATGATGGAAAGGAAGCAGACCGCGCCGGCGTGTTCACCCAGGCTGGGTGAGGAGCCGATCATGTCGGCGATGCACGAAGCCGCGAGCGGGTCGGCGTGGAGCTGATCCACCAGCCCGCGGACGACGGAGGCGTACTGCTCGTATTCGAAGTCGACGCTGCAGCGCTCGCCGCAGTGGTCGAAGACTTTGTCGAGCGAAGAGACCAGCAGCATGTGGCGCTGGAGCATGGAGGTGCTGGGCGTGTGGGCGACTTCGCCCAGCGCCGGATAGCGGACCCAGATCTGTCGAACGCCCAGTTCGTGCAGGCGTGAGAGTGCGCCGGCGTCGAGGCGGTAGCCCGGTTTGAGCAGCACGCGCCCGGGGGTGTGCGGGTGCGCAACCTGAGCGCCGAGGATCATCCCCTCGCGTGCGCGTGATGTGTCGATCCTGAGCATGAACGAAAGCCCCAAGAAGACCCGGCGGCGTGATCGCAGCACTCGCGACGCTCGGGTAGTACTTCCAGTATCGACGCGTCGGGGCGTGATCTGCGCGTCGACCGGCCGACGCTCGGGTGAAACGGGGCTGAGACGGGCGGTGCTGCGATTGCACTGGCCGATAACCGTGGGACTGTCGAACGATCGGCTCGGATCGTTTGTCAGTGACGTTCGCATCAACGCGCGGGGGGCGGTTGATCGCGTTCGGTGCGGGGGATCGGGCGGCCGTGCGGATCGAGCGGGCTGGCCTTCGCGTCCTTCAGCGCGCGTTCGATCGTCTCGTCGCGTTCGGGGTCGGCGAAGTGTTCGAGCCTGTGGGCTGGTTCGTGCAGGTGATCCAGCGGGAGCGCGAGATTCTCGGAGAGGTAGCGCTCCCAGAGTCTGTGCCGGCGGACCAGCTCAGCCGCGGCGTATCGGCCGCGATCGGTCAACTCGACCGAAGCTCCAGCGTTCATGAGCAGTCGACCCTTGCGCAGCGAGCGCATCGCCAGCACCGTCACGAGCGATCGTCGCTTGGGCAAACGATCGACGCTGGTATCGGGCATGTCGGCACGCTGACCACTGCGGAGTTCTTCGCGCCGGTACATCGTCGCCAGCAGGTCTTCGCTCTCGATGCGCACGCGGAGCGAGAACGATCGCAGGTGCTTGATGAGCAGGCCCTGCGAAGGTGAGAAGATCACGGCGAGTGCGAACTGCACGCCGCTGACGACACCGATCCACCCCGCGGCGGAGCTGTCGACTTCGATGGCGATCAGGCACCCCCCCACCGCCGCGGAGACAGCCAGCACGCACGAGAGCACGAGCATCGACCACAGGCGCGTGGTGATGAGCTGGGCGGTAGCGCCGGGCGTGACGAGCATCGCCACCACGAGGATCGAGCCCACGGCTTGGAAACTCGCGACGACGGCGGCGGCGGTGAGCGTGAGCAGCGCGGCAGAGAGAAGCCCCACAGCGATCCCCAGCGCGCGGGCGAGCGCGGGGTCGAAGCTCACGAGTCGAATGCGTTTGAAGAACACCGAAACAAAGAGCACGGAGATGATCGCAACCGGTGCAAGCAAGGCGACGGCTTCTGGCACGCGGAGGCCCGGGAGTGGTTCAACAGTGCGGAGGCTGGTGAACTCGAGCAAGCCGTAGAGGACGCAACT
>JAVTWO010000197.1:0-25776 GCA_032229765.1 Phycisphaerales bacterium
GTGGTGGTGCGGTGCTTTGGGGAGCTTGGGCGGTGGGAGTTGGCGATCGCGTGCGGGGTGATCGGGGTGTATGTGCTGGTGGTGCCGAGCGGGGCGCCGGTGGTGCGGAGCGCGGTGATGTTGTGGGCGTGGATGGGGGCGCTCGCGGCAGGGCGAAGGTTGGACGCGGTGAACGTGCTGGGGTGGGTGGGTGCGGGGATGTTGGTGGTGAGGCCTGTGGACTTGTGGGATGTGGGGTTTCAGTTGAGCTTTGGGGTGACGGGGGCGCTGGTGTGGTTGGTGCCGCGGGTTGAGGGGATGGTGTTGAGGCCGACAGTGAGGGGTGTTCGGCTGACGACGGCGGAGCGGATGATCAGCGGCGTGCGGCGTGGAGTGGTGCGGGCGCTGGTGGTGAGTGTGGTGGCGTGGGTGGTGAGTACGCCGGTGATTGCGTATCAGACGGGGGTGGTGAGTCCGCTGGGGGTGTTGGCGGGGCTGGTGGGGCTGCCGATGATCTCGGTGACGCTGGTGGCGGGGTATGCGGCGTTGGCGTTGGGGTTGATCGGGGGGGTGGTGGGGGTGGGCGGTGTGGGTGTGTGGGCGTGGGGGGTGGTGGATGCGTTGGGCATGGTGAGTTTGAGGTTGACGGCGTGGATCGAATCGCTGGGCGGGTCGCACGCGGGGTGGTGGGTGCCTGGGGTGAGTGGGGCGTGGGCGGCGGTGACGACGGTGCTGCTCGTGGTTGCGCTGGGGTTCCCGGTGTTGAGGTCGGTGTGGCTGACGCGGGCGGTGCGGGTGGGGCTGGTGGTGTGTGCCGCGTGGGGTGCGATCGGCATGATGCTGGCGGCGCGGAGCGCGGGGCTTGATGACGATGTGGTGGCGCGGGTGGATCGGTTGGAGGTTGGCAAGGGGCGATGTGCGATGGTGCGGGGTCAGCGGGCGATGGTGATCATCGACGCGGGGAGCACGTCGTCAAAGCGGAGTGTGGGCATGGGTCGAATGGTCAGCGACGCTTCGCGGGCGCTGGGGGTTTGGCGATGCTCGGCGCTGGTGCTGACGCGTGCGTCGGCGGATCGCGCGGGCGGGGCGCTGGGGGTTGTTGATCGCCTCGGTGTGCGCGAGGTGATCATCGGCGAAGCGTTCGCTCGCGTGGCGGAGCAGCGCCCGGGCTCGTCGGCGGCGGAGCTGCTGAGGCAGCTTGAAGCGAGAGGAGTCAACGTCCGTGTGGCCCGCGCGGGCGATCGGCTTGAGCTTGATGACGGGCTGGCGTTGGTCTTTGAGGATGGTGAGGGCGACGGCCGACGTGGTGATGAACTGGGCGTGCGGGTTGAGTCGCGGGGCGCACGGGTTGAGCCAATCGAACGGCTGCTGGCGGAGAGCGGTGCGCGGGTGCGGTCGGCGCAGGCGGTCGAACTGAAGCGCAGCGGCGCGGTGAGGCTGGGCGCGTGGGACGGCTGGGCGTATCGCTGGGCGATCGAGAAGAGTGAACGTGAACATGAGATGCAAGACAAGCGCTGAGCGCGCTGGTCTCTTTCGCGTTCACGTTCGCGTTTGTTTGCTTCAGGCTCTACTGCCGTCGCGTTCCTCGGCCAGGCGCAGCAGCACCGGGTGCTTGGCGGCTTTCTTCTCGCGGAGCTTCTCGACCACCAGCGGCGGGACCATGTTCGCCAGCGGCGTGAGATCGTGGCCCATCGCGGTGAGTTGCTTGATCAGCGAGCTGGAGGTGTATGCGAAGGACTGCCCCGCGACGACGAAGGCGGTCTCGAGCCCGGCGATCTCGCGGTTGGTCACGGCTTGCTGGACTTCGTTCTGCAGGTCGGAGAGGTTGCGGATGCCGCGGAGGAGGACGGTGGCGTTCATCTTGCGGGCGAAGTCGACGGTGAGGCCCGAGAAGCCTTCGACAAGGACGGGCGCGCCCTCGGGCTCATCGCGGACGAGATCAGCGCACAGCGTGCGGAGGAGGTTCACACGCTCGGTGGGCGTGAAGAGCTGGTCCTTGCCCGGGTTTCGCCCAACCGCGACGATGATCTGATCGAAGAGCTTGCGCCCGCGGCGGATGACGTCCAAATGCCCGAAGGTTGCGGGGTCGAACGAGCCCGGGAAGATCGCGATGTGCTGGCGCGGCGTGGGCTGAGCGCTGTGGTGCGGGTCGCCTTTGGGCTTGCTGCTCATGGGCCAAGTGTAATCGATGACCGGGGCGTTCGTGGGGCGCTAAAGTCGGGCATGAAGGTTCAGCTCGGTGTGAATATCGATCACGTTGCGTCGCTGCGGCAGGCCCGGTACCGCGATCAGAAGCTCGAATCGCTGCGCGGGTATGGCGAGCCGGACCCGGTGCGTGCCGCCCACGAGGCGGAGCTGGGCGGCGCGGAGATCATCACGGTGCACCTGCGTGAAGACCGCCGACATATCTGCGATCTGGACCTCAAGCGGCTGGCGCCGGTGGTGCAGGCGAAGGTGAACCTGGAGATGGGCGCCACGGACGAGATGGTCGGCATCGCTCGGCAGTACGGGGCGGAGATGGTGACGCTTGTTCCTGAGGGGCGCAACGAAGTGACCACCGAGGGCGGGCTGGATGTTGCGGGTCAGCTTGCGCGGATGAAGAGCGTGATCGCGCGGTTGAAGGAAGGCCGACCGGCGCCGGGGGTGGTGGTGAGCGCGTTCATCGATGCGGACGCGAAGCAGGTGGAGGCGGCGAAGAGCGCGGGGTTTGACGCGTGCGAGTTGCACACCGGGCCGTACGCGCACGCCTTCGCGAACGTTGGCGGCGACATGCTTTGCCCGACGCTGCGGGGCGAGATCCAGAAGCTCATCGACGCGGGGCACGCGGTGCGGGCGCTGGGGATGAGGCTGAACGCGGGGCACGGGCTGAACTATTTCAACGTGCAGCCGATTGCGCGCCTGGCGGGGATGAGCGAGCTGCACATCGGGCATTCGATCGTCAGCCGATCGGTGTACACGGGGCTGCGCGAGGCGGTGCGCGAGATGAAGCGGCTGATCGAGGGTGCGTGAGCGATGAGCGAAGCGGGAGGGTGGTGGGCTGATCAGTAGATGTAGTTGGCGTTGGGGTCGGTGCTGACGAAGCCGGTGGTGGTGAGGGTGATGGTCTGCGCGATTCGGTTGCCCGCGACGGCGTTGATGCTTGTGCCGGTACGGGCGAGGGTGTTGCGGACGACGAGGTTGCCCGAGGCGTTCAGGCGGATGCCGTCTTGTGCGTTGGAGAGGAGGTAGTTGCCGTCGATGCGGTTATCGTCGGAGGTGCAGAGGATGCCGGCGGCACCGGCGCCGGCGGTGCCCGCGGCGTTGGATGAGATCGTGTTGTTCTGGATGAAGTTTGACGTGCTGGCGAGGATGCCGGAGTTCACGTTCGTGTTGACAGTGCACCCGCGGACGGTGCAACTGGAGAGGATGGAGATGCCGACGTCGGCGTTGTTGGAGACGTTGCAATCGATGATGGAGGTGGAGGCGCTCGCGGTGATGCCGGAGAGGCCGTTGTTGGAAAGGACGCAGGACTGAACGATGGTTTCGGCGAGGCTGTTCGAGACGACGATGATCACGCCGTGCTGGAAGTTGTTTTCGGCAGAGCAGTTGAAGAGGCGTGCGCGTGGGGAGAGGATGTTGAACCCGCTGAGGGTGTTGGCATTGGCGGAGCAGTTGGTGAATGTGGAGCCGGGCGAAGAGGAGACGACGTTGAAGCCATTTCCACCGTTGGCTGAAGCGGAGCACTCGGTAAAGGTGGAGGAGACGATGTTGAAGCCGTGGGAGGAGGAGCCCTGAGCGAGGCAGCGGGTCAGCCGGGCGTTGGTGAAGGTGTCGAAGCCGATGTTGTTGTTCAGCGCGGTGCAGTCGGTGGCGATGCAGGAGCCGTTCACAACGAAGCCGGTGCCGCTGTTGTCTCGCGCGGTGCAGGAGTTGTAGGTGGAGCCGAAGTCGGTCGAGAATCCGGCAGCGTTTCCCTGGCTGGTGCAGCCCGAGATCACGGAACCTTGACCGCCGACGATGCCGGTGAAACCGTTGCCGCTGGAGGTGCAATCGGTGACGCGGCTGGCGGTGCTGGCGATGATGCCGTTGCCCTCGTTGTCGTTCACAACGCAGCGTGAGACAACGGATCGGAAACCGACCTGAATGCCCCGGGGGTTGGCTGTGGCGGGGTTGGTGTTCAGCGAGCTGGTGCAGTCGGAGACGGCACCCTCGTTGCTCGTGATGATGCCGGTGTTCGCGTTGCTGCGTACGAGGCACTTGGTGACGGTGGCGCGGGAACCGACCTCGATTCCAACGCCGGTGTTGGAAGCGCTGGTGACATTTTCAACGCGGGCGTTGGTGCAGTTCGGCAGGTCGATCCCATCGAGGCCGCAGAACTGCACCGTGCCGTTGCGGACGGTGATGTTGATCTGGCTCGGGGTGGTGCCGCTGATGCCGTGGGACCCGGCGTTGGAGATGGTGAAACCGTTGAGATCGATGGTGACGTTGTCGGCGGCGATCTCGAAGGCGATTTTGCCCGACTCGCCCGCGAGATTGGTTGTGAGGTAGTACGACCCGGGCTGGGAGATCTTGAAGGTGCTGGGGGTCGCGTCGGAGAGCGAATCGCCCGGGGTGTTGGCGGCGTTGATGGCGATGCGCGGCTCGACATCCGAGAGTGGCTTCGCTGTGGGGGCGACGACGCCCGCGGGCGGGTTGAGCGGACCGGCGCTGGAGAATGAGCCGCCGAGACAGACCACGCCGCAGGTCAAAAACGAGATGAGCTTTGTGCGCATCCGTTCACCATACCACGGGTTTACCATGGTGCAAGCAAATCCACTGGCTTGCGTTGTTCAGATTGTTCGTTGATGCCATACCAGCGCACCGAACGAGCGAAGCCGTACGGAGTGAAGAGAAAACGATCGCGCGGAAGTTCTCGCTGAGAACCGCTCACCCCACGTTCATCACGACCTTGATCCCCTCGCCGCTCTGCATCAGCCTGAAGCCCTCGGCGTACTTCTCAAGCGGGATCTCGTGCGTGATGATCTCGTCGAGTTGCAGACGCCCGCCCAGCAAGAGCTCTTCCATCTGGTACCAGGTGTCGAACATCTTGCGGCCGTTGATCCCCAGGACCTTCGCGGCCTTGAAGACGATGTGGTTCGTCAGGTCGAAGGTGAAGGGCATGCTGGGGATGCCCAAGAGCGCCGCGGTGCCGCCCATGCGCAGGGCGGTGAAGCCGTCGTTGATCGCGGCGGGGTGGCCCGACATTTCCAGCAGCACGTCGGGCCCATCGCCACGCGTGGCCTTGCGGATCTCCTTGATCCACTCGGGCGTGGTCGAAGTCGGCGAGGCGGCCCGGCCCGTCGGTTCACGCGGCGGCGGCGCGACGTACGTATTGAACGCTTCGGTTGCGCCCAGACGCTTGGCAAGCTCCAGCCGCTTGGCGTTCACGTCGGTGACGAAGATCCGGCTCGCGCCCGCGGCCTTCGCGACCGTCACCGCCATCAGCCCGATGATCCCCACGCCCGTGATCAGCACCGTTTTCGCGCTCACGTCCGCGGCCATCACCGTGTGCACCGCATTGCCCAGCGGGTCGAGCACCGCGGCGACCTTGTCCGGAATGCTCGGATGCACGGGCCAGACGTTGTCCTCGGGGACGCAGACATACTCCGCAAAGCAGCCGTCGCGGTCGACGCCCAGGATGACCATGTTCTCGGCGATGTGGGCGTTGCCCGTGCGCGCGTTGTAGCCCGTGCCGGGGGAGATGTGACCCTCAGCGGAAACGCGTTGACCGGTTTGGTAGCGCGTCACCGCGGAGCCGACCTTGATGATCGTGCCGACGAACTCGTGCCCGGTGACGATGCCCACGGGGATGCGTGAGGCGGCCCACGCGTCCCATTCCCAGATGTGGCGATCGGTGCCGCAGATCCCGGCCTTGTTGACCTTGATGAGCACTTCGCGCGGGCCGGGCTGGGGGACGGGGCGGTCGGTGGCGAGCTTGAGCTCGGTGCCGGCGTGATGCTTGAAGAGGGCCCTCATGGTGGAGGGGATTGAGGCGTTCGAGCCGCTTGTGGAGGTCCCGCCGCGCGTCACGGAAGAGGTCGAGGTGGTCATGCCCGGATGGTAGGTGCAGCCCCCGCGGCGGCGGCAATCAGCGTCCGTGCAGGTGCGATTCGACCTTCCACAGGTCCTTGTCCAAGTCGCGCGAGAAGGCGGTGAAGAGGTCGGCCGTGGCGGGGTCGCGCGCGTCGTCGGCGGTGTCGATGGCCTCGCGGATGGCACCGCCCAGCGAAGCAAGAACCGAACCCACGGCCTTCGCATGGTCAAGATCAGCCACGAGCCCGCTCGGATAGGGCTTCATGCTGGTTGACGACGCGACGGCGGCGACGGTGCCCGGGGCGATGCCGCCGAGCTGCGCGATGCGTTCGGCGATTTCGTCGATGCCCTCATCGAGATTGCCGACGACTTCGTCGAAGAGCTCGTGCAGTGCGATGAACGAAGGTCCGCGGAGGTTCCAGTGCGCGTGCTTGACCTGCTGGCGTGCATCGATGGCGTCGGCGAGCCGGGCGGCGAGGAGTTCAACAACGCGTGCGCGCGTCGACGCGGGCAGCGTGTTCATGGTGCTCAGCGGCGTGAGCGAAGAGCGTGCGGCGTTTGTGCGCGGGGTGTTCTTGCGTGCCATGCTTCAGCGTACGCACGAGGCGGCGTATGTGTTCGGAAAGGTGCCGATGATTGCACGGCAAGTGGGAGGCATCACGAAGCGGGTTTGATGCCCGCGATGAACATGAGCGTGCCGGCCTCGGCGCTGCGGTGCATGTTGAGGTTGAACCAGCGCGGGTTGAACCACTCGCGCAGCCTCGGCAGTTTCGGTGCGCGGTTCATCTCCGCGTGCAGCTCGGCTTCGAAGCTCCACGCCTCTTTGACGCTCACGGGTTTGCTGAAGCGCGTGCGCAGGTGCCGAAGGACGATCTCCCACGTGGTGAAGGAGCATTCGGGCCCGGGTTGAAGGCCCTGCGTACGCATCAGATCGCGGAGCGACGGTGCGTCGAAGGCGGAGACGTGCGTGTGCGGGATCCACTTCGGGAAGCGGGGGCCCATCTTGCGGACGAGTGGCGCGTCGAAGTTGTCGGTGCAGATGACCACGGTGCCGCCGGGCTTGCAGGCGCGGATCATCGAGGCGAGGAAGGGTCGCGGATCGAGCAGGTGCTCGATGACTTCGAAGCTGCAGACAAGGTCAAAGGCGTTCTCGGGCGTGTTGGCTTGGTCGAGTGTGCCGTGGAAGACGTCGACCCCCAGCTCGGCGCGTGCGAAGCGTGCCTCGGCGGCGGAGACTTCGACGCCGCGGACCAGCGGCACGCCGCGGCGTTGTTTGATCAGCGCGGGCAGATAGCCGTAGCCCGTGCCCACGTCGAGCACGCTGCGGACCTTTGACCAGTTCACCAGATGATCGAGCGCCACAAGGTTGACCGGCGCGTTGATGCGCTGCCCGACGCGGTGCCAGGTCGAGCCCCAGTCGTGGGCGTAGTAGCGCTCCGTGGCTTCTTTGGTAAAGACCCGGCTGGCGAACATGAACCCGCACGAGCCGCACTTGACCACGGGGATCTGATCGAAGTCGTGGACGAGCGAGCGCTGCGAAGAGCCGCAGAGCGGGCAGGGCCCGCGGTCGACGAGCATCGCCTGCTGGCCTGTGTGGTCGGTGGCGGTTTTCACGCGCCGGGCTCCTCGGGCTCGTCGCTCAGCAGGCGGTCGTTGACGATCACGTTGTCGCGCCCGAGGATCAGCAGGTCGGCGATCTCGCACGCTTCGGCGAAGCTGGCGCGGGCGGCCGTCACGTCCGCGGCGGTCGACAGCACGATCCCGCGCTTGTAGTGCTCGATGGTGGGCACCGCGTCGCCGCAGACCAAGACCGTCGTATCGGGCATCGAGAGCAGCAGCCCCGTGCAGCCGGGCGTCACACCCGCCAGCGGGAAGAGATCCACGCCCTTCGCGAGCGACTGGGGAGATTCGGTTGTGCGCTGAAGAAAATCAACCTCGCGCTTGAGCTGCTCGATGAGCTGCGCGTCGGGGTCGGGGCTGGTCATCGCGCGCTTGAGCACCTGCACCAGCGGCACGCCGGCGCCTTCACGCTCCTCGCGGCTGATCAGCCAACTCGCCTGCTCAAAGAGCGAGAGCCCGCGGTGCGTGTCGGGGTGGAAGCTGGTCAGGAAGACGTGCGTGACGTCCTCCGGGTCGATCCCCGCGCGTTCTTTCAGCCGCGGGCCCAGCACCGTGGGCGGCAAGCCCGGATCGATCAGGATCGTCGCCTCGCCCGTGCGGATGAGCGTGGTGGTGCAGTGCCCCGTGCGGACGGGCGCACGCTCGCCCCACAGCGGGTGGGCGCTCAAGGCCCCGATCGAGATGACGCGGTAATCGATGGTGTTCATGGCAAAGGACCGGCCTGATGATATCGGTTCATTCGTGCGCAACGTGCATGAAAAAAAGCCCCGCGTGAACGGGGCTTTGTGGGGACTGTCAAGCGGAGAGGATCAGGCGACCTGCAGGAGCTTCATCGTTTCCTTGACGATGTCGCTGGCAGAGATCTGGCACATCGCCAGGATTTCCTCGGCCGTGCGGGCGCTCTTGGGGATGCGGCGGACGTGGAGCTGACGCAGGGTGAAGGCGTCGCCCGAGGCGCTGATGGCGTCGGCGACCGCGGAGCCGATCCCGCCGCCGTAGTTGTCTTCAACGGTGAGGATGTACCCGCCGTTCTGGTTGGCGATGTCCATGAGCGAGTCGGTGTCGAAGGGCAGGCTGTACAGGTCGACCAGCGTCGCGGAGACCCCGGCCTTGTCCAGCGCGTCGAGCGCCTTGTTCGCCTCGTGGACCATCGCGCCCGCGGCGCAGATCAGCACGTCCCGGCCTTCGGAGAGGACTTCGAACCCGCCCAGGTTGAAGGCGGTCTGGTCGGAGTAGATGAACTCGGTGTCATTGCGGAGCGTCCGCATGTAGCAGGCGCCCTCGTACTCCGCCATCGCGTGCGTCAGCGCGTACGCCGCGTAGGCGTCGGCGGGTTGCAGCACGTAGCACGCGGGGTTGCCGCGGTGGTCACGCGCCGTGGAGAGCGAGCGGAACCACGCAACGTCGGGCAGCGACATCTGGCTGGGCCCGTCGGCGGCGAGGGTCACACCCGCGTGCGAGCCGACGATCTTGATGTTCGCGCCGCTGTTGATCGCCATTTCGATCTGGTCGTACGCGCGGGTGACAAACTTCGCGAAGGTCGAGCAGAAGGGGATCTTGCCCGCGGCCGACAGACCCGCCGCCACCGAGAACATGTTCTGCTCGGCGATCTTGCACTCAAAGAACCGCGACGCGAGGGTCGAGTCCTTCTTGAACATGTCGGCGAAGGTCGAGTTGGAGACGTCGGCGTCGAGGGTGACCACGCGGTCGTTGACCTGACCGAGGGCCCGCAGCGCGATGCCGTAGGCCCGACGCGTGGCGAGCTTGCCCGCCTGGATGCTGGAGACGAGGTCGAACTTCTTGGCGATCTCGCCCAGGGGGATCATGTCGCCCTGGCGGATCTCGCGCTGCTTGAGCTCCGCGGGGGGCTGGATCTCGAACGAGTCGCTGCTGACCAGCGAGCTGGTGAGCTGAACGCGCTTCTCGTCGAGCTCGGCGAGGGCCTTGTTCAGCGCGTCGCCGGTGGCGGGCTTGCCGTGCCAGCCGCCGCCGTGCATCCCGGTGGCGCCCCAACCCTTTTCGGTGTTGGCGACGATGGCGATGGGCTGGTTGGGCGAGGCGGAGATCTTGCAGAACTCATCGAGCGCCGCCTTGATGGCGCTGGGGGCGTGCCCGTCGATCACGAGGACCTTGTAGCCGTAGGCCTCGAGCTTCTTCGCCAGCGTCGCGGAGGACTGCTGCTGCGAGACGCGGTCGGCCTGGCCGTATTCGTTGCAGTTGAAGATCGGACAGACGTTGGAGAGCTTGCGCTCGGCGATGTAGTCCAGCGCCTCGGCGATCTGCCCCTCGCGCGACTCGCCGTCGCCGATGATGCAGTAGACCCGGCGGTCGATCCCGTCCAAACGGGCGGCCTCGCCCAAGCCCGCCGCCACCGAGAGGCCCTGACCCAGCGAGCCCGTCGCGGCGTCAAAGAAGGGGAAGCCTTCCATCGGGTTCGGGTGCCCGTCCAGCTCGCTGTTCGCGGCGCGGAGCGTCTTCAGATCATCCAGCGTCAACGCCCGGCGGTTCTCCGGATCCTTGCCGATCTTCACGCCCAGCTTCGCGCACGCCGCGTACACGATCGGCACCGCGTGACCCTCAGACAGCACCAGCCGGTCGCTGGTGGGATAGTCGGGGTAATCCGGGCTCCAACGCATCGTGCTGAACATCAGCACCGTGACGATGTGCCCGAGGCTCATCGCCGTGGTGGGGTGCCCCGACCCGGAGGCGGCGCACATCTCCAGCGACAAACGGTCGAGCTCGATGGCCTGAGCATGAACAGCGGCTTCGAATGACATGGATGAAACTCCTTCAGTCGTGTTGCGCCCGCCCATCAGCGGCCGGCTCGGTCAGTGTTCTTCCCTCGGCTTGCGACGCAATCGGACAACACCGATCGCGCCCCGCCTCGGGCAGGGGACCCCAACTTCACCTCGGCTCTCGATCGTCATATCCAAACAAAACACGATCAAGGTTGGCACGGGGTTTGTAGAGGCATTCACAGCGTAGAAGGAGCGCGGGGGGTCGATCAACCACGCACAGACAAAATATGACACCTTCGTTCGTCGTCATATCGATCCTGCCGAGGATGCACCGTTGGTCCACAACCGCTCCAGCACCAGCCAACGCACCGCGCGGGCGCGAGGTTGGGCTCTGTCTTTGATTCCAGTCGATGCCGGTGGTTGTCTGAGTTTCTCCGGATTACACTGACGGACCATGAAAATCATCTGCGATCGAGCGGCGTTGCTGGAAGCGGTGAACCTCATCGCCGCGGTTGTCCCCTCGCGGACCCCCTCCCCCGCCCTCTCTTGTGTCAAAATCACCGCCTCCAAGCAGGGCGGCGTCTCGTGCCTGACCCTCCAGGGCACCGATGCTGAGACCGCACTTGAGCTCAACCTCACCCAGGTCGATGTCGCTCAGGCGGGCGTGGCGGTGGTCAGCGCCGACAAGCTCCGCCAGATTGTCCAAACCGTTGTGCAGACCGACCCGACGGTGACGCTGGAGCTCGAAGGCGACACCTGCCACATCAAAGGTTCGCACTCGCGGTTCCGGATCTTCGCTTTCAATGCCGCGGACTATCCCGCGGTCCCCACGTTCAACCCCTCCACAGGCGTGCCCAACGCCCGCGCCCAGTTCTCGCAACCCGCGGGCATGATGATGCGGCTGATCTCCCGCACCATGTTCGCAACCGCGAAGGAAACCTCGCGCTACGCGATCAACGGCGTACTGCTGAAGCGCGACGGCAAGAAGCTCGAAATGGTCGCCACCGACGGGCGACGCCTCGCCCTCTGCCGAACGCAGCTCAAGCCCTCCGCCGTCACCCCCGGCAGCGCCGACGGCCCCGTCTCGTGCATCATCCCGACCAAGGCCCTCGCCCTCTTCACGCGTCTGGTGGGTGATCCGGACTCGAACGTCCGCATGGCCATCACCGACAACCGCGTCTTCTTCGCCTTCGAAGACGGCAGCGTGACCAGCGGAAAGAAGGACGCGAAGAAGGACGCCGATGCGTCGATGCCCCCGCGGGCGGTGCTCAGCAGCACGCTGGTCGAGGGCGCGTTCCCTCCGTACGAAGAGGTCATCCCCAAGGATCAGGACAAAAAGGCCACCGCGTCGCGCGAGGAGCTCGCGTCGGCCGTGCGCCAGGCCTCGGTTCTGACCAACGAAGAAAGCCGCGGCATCCGCATGCTCTTCACGGGCAAGGACAAACGCGTGAAGCTCTCGAGCCGAGCGCCGGAGATGGGCGAGAGCGAGATCGACATGGGCCTGGCGGGGTACGAGGGCGAGGATCTGGAGATCTGCTTCAACCCGCACTTCATCAGCGATGTGCTGAAGAGCATCGACGAGCCGGAGGTCATGATCGAGTTCAAGGCCCCGAACAAGCCGGGCGTGCTGCGCGCCGGGACGGAGTTCACCTACGTCCTGATGCCCGTGACGCTGCCTCAGTAAATCCCCGGTGTCCCTCGGCAGCCAACCGGCGGTTTCCCGGTATGAACGTGGGCCTCTTTCGTGCCGCATGCTTCTCCGGGCTCAGGTACTCGGCGGCATCGACCGATGGATGGTGGGTGATTGGCTCTTGAGAATGTTCACACAACGGAGATTCAACGGATGAACCCGCTTCGCACTTGTTCGGTCTTCAGCTCGAAACCCGCCGCCGGGTTGACCATGTTCGCCGGCATGATGGGCGTGATGCTCAGCACCGCGTCGGTCTCGCTGGCGCAGCTCGCCCCGACGGCCCCTGCGCCGGCGCAGAAGAGCCCCGACTACACCCCGCCCGCGCCGCCGCCGCCGCCCCCGCCGCCGGCACCCGAAATCAAGATCCCCGCGCCGGACCTCGTCCGCCGCGGTGAAGACGGCAAGATCGTCCGCCTGACCGTCCCGACCGAAGAGGCCGCGATGGCGATGATGAGCTTCGACCCCGCCACCGAGGACAAGCGCAAGCAGATCACCGTCGAGCGTCGCGCCCGTCAGGACGCGGCCATCGCCGAGAACCCCCTCGCCGCGATCGAGGTCCGCCGGGTGCTTCTGTCGGCCGAGGAAATCAACGACCTCAACACCTTCGTCAAGACGCGTTCGATGATGGACAAGGTGCTGCTGACGCGCACGAGCCTGTCGATGATGATGCAGCAGGGCGGGGGCATCTCCGCCGGCGAGCAGAAGGCCATCGCCGACTCCGCGAAGGCGTACGTCGACGCGATCTACAAAGAGACCACCGATTCGATCAAGGGCCGAAACGATCCGACGCTGTCGGGCCTGACGCTGGCACGTACGAACCTGCCGCGTGCGGGGATCGAGTTCAACCGCGCGTTCGATCGCATGCTTGATGAGACCATCGCCAAATGGCCCGAGCTGCGCAAGGACATCGCCGGCTCGTTGGCGAAGCTCGCCGACCGCGAGGCGGCAGTTGCAAAGGCCGAGGGCGCGAAGGCCAAGCGCGAGGCGATGATCAACGTGCTGCAAGGGCTGCCCGAATCGGACATCAAGACGGTGCTGTCGCGCGTGGCAACGCCGATGCCCGCCAACCCGATCGTCCCGCCCGAACTGACGCAGGCACCCGCCGCTCCCAACATGCCGCAGCCCGCCCGCCAACCGGCGCGGTAAAGCAGATCAGGAACACAAGAACCCTCAGAGCCCGCGGCTTCAGCCGCGGGTTTTTTCATTCCCGCAACATCACTTCACCGGCGCCCCGTTCCCCTCGCCCTTGCGTGGCTCCAAGGGCATGTTGTGCATCCCGCGGTACTGCCTCTGAAACGCCGGCGGGCCGAGCAGCCGATCGCACGTCGAATCGCGATGGCAATCGATGCACGAAGCCACCGCGCCGGCGCTGGTGATCGTTGAGCGATCCTGACCCACCGTCGCGTACACCCACCCCTCGTCCGTTCCGGGTGTTCCGGGCTCAACCTTGAACATGATGAACAGCCCGTCAAAGGTCCCCGTCGGCACCGGGAGGTACTTCAGTTCATTCGCCTTTGACTGTGGATCGATCTTCAGTTCGCTCTGCGTCAACGTCCGCAGCACGCCGTCGATCGGCTGAAAGGCCTCCTTCACCACCACCGTCCCCGCGGCGGCTTTGCCCATGGGCGTTTGCTCAATCGGCCACTCGCGCGTTAACGCCTCCGATGCGTCCATCACGCGGAACCAATACGCCCATCCCTCGCTGGTGTAGAGGTGGTGCATCTTCCTGCCGTGCGTCGCCGCGTCGCCGCTCATCGAAGCCTGTGGCCCAAACGGCAATGGCCACGCCCGGCACAACTCGGGCGAGATCCGCAGCTCGTCAGTGACCTTGTCGAGCTTCTGATAGTCCCGCGCGATCTCGCTCACCTGCGCAACCCACTTCGGATCGATGTTCGCCTCGTTCACGCCGATCGGCATTCGCGCGGGCTCAGGCGTCTTCGGGGCGTTCAGGGCCTTCTTCGCCTCGTTGATCAAAGCCTGTTCGGAGGCCGAGGGAGAGACATCGCCCACATCGACACCCCGCGGGATGAAGAAGACCGTCGCGGAGGCACCCGCCGCGAGGATCACCACACCGATCGCTAGTGCCTTCGTGTTCATACGACCCACCTCCATGACGTCTTTGCGTGTTGAACAGACAGACGCACAACGCTCAGAACATCCAAATACACCCCAAACATCACAATCGTTCGCCTCAACACTCGATGTGGATGAAAACCCGCCTCGCGCCTAGTGTACAGGCCCGGGCCGCGTCCCGGGTTGTGTCTGTGTGCGCACCAGGGATGCCCGCACAAACACGTTCCGAACGAACCGCGACGGGAGCAAGCAGGCATGAGCACGAATCCGCTGGATATGGTCATCGGCACGGCAGAAGTGCAGCGCGACGCCGCCCAGGCCGCCAAGTTCGCCGCTGAGGCGGAAAAGTTCGAAACCGCCGGTCAGCGCGACAAGGCGATCCTTGAGTACCGCAAGGCCGTCGCGGCCGATCCCACCGACCAGCGCATCATGTTCCGCCTGGGCTATCTGCTCGATCTTTCGGGCGAAGAGGACGAGGCGATCGAGGTATACGAGCGCTCCTGCGAGCGCCCGCCCGCGCCGATCAACGCCCTGATGAACCTCGCGGTGCTCTACGAGGATCGCGGCGACTTCCTCCGCTCCGAGCGCTGCCTGCGTCAGGTCCTCGAGACCGACCCGAACCACCTCCGCGCACGCCTCTATATGAAGGACGTCGGCGCCAGCAAGACCATGGTCATCGACGATGACCACGACCGCGAGAAGATGAAGCGTTCGGCCCTGCTCGACACCCCCGTCACCGACTTCGAGCTCTCCGTCCGCGCCCGCACCTGCCTGAAGAAGATGAACATCCGCACCCTGGGCGACCTCGTTCGCACCACCGAGGCGGAGCTGCTCAGCTACAAGAACTTCGGCGAGTCCTCGCTGGTGGAGATCAAGACCATGCTCGCGGGCAAGGGCCTGCGTCTGGGTCAGGGCCGCGACGAGGCCCACCGCGCCGCCCGCAAGCAGATGATCGACCAGCTCAAGGGCAGCGGCAACGAGGCCGTGCTGAACAAGAGCGTCAACGAGCTGAACCTCTCCGTCCGTGCACGCAAGGCGCTGCAGCTTCTGAACATCCACTCGCTGGGCGACCTGGTGACGCACACCGAGGCCGAGCTGCTGGGCGTGAAGAACTTCGGCGCCACCAGCCTCATCGAAGTGAAGCAGAAGCTCAGCGAATACGGCCTGAGCCTCCGCAAGATCGAAGCCTGATCGACACCGATCGATCAGTCATCAAGCGAAAACACACCCAAACCCGCCACGCTCACCCGTCGGCGGGTTTGTTGTTTTTACACGCCGCTGCTTTCGTTCACACTTCCATCCCTTCCCTCCCTTCGTTGAGAAAATCGGACTCTTCACGAAGGCGGCGATTCCGCATCGCCCCCAGTCGCTTCCTCCACCACGCGCTGGTCACGCTGCTGCGTCGATCGGTAGCTCAATCGGCTCTTGGCGTACTGCTCGGGCGAGACCTTCAGGTCCACCGGCTTGCCCTCCACGTGGCACGCGTGCAGGTGCTTCAAAAACGGCACGCACCACTGGCACCCCGTCCCCGCGCCCAGGCACTCCGAAATCAACGACGCCACCGGCGGATTGTCCCGCGACAGAAACGTCCGCACCTTGCGGAGCGAAACGTGGAAGCACAGACAGACCTCATCGTCCGGGTTCATGCGTCAATCCGTCCAACCCCCGCCATAACTCAGCACCAAGCCACGACAAAGCCTCCGCCCTCAACAGTAGTAGAGCCCGATCACCACCAAGCAAGCCCGCCACCGCCTTTTCGGGCCGGAAATCTCAACATCCCGCCCCACATTGATCGATACGATCCTGCATGACCGCTGGGCGATGGAGCGCCCGCGGCTTTCGCGCGCCGCGCGAGGTCAGTCAACCGCCCGTGCTCACACGGGCAGAGGACGAGGAGCGTCCGGGATGGACTTGGATCAGCTCATCGCAGGGCTCGGCATCCGGCGCATTTCCGCCATGGTCCGCCCTCGCCCCGGCACCGACGCCCAGCACCTCCCCGTCCGCGTCTGCGATATCACCGAAGACAGCCGAACCGTCATGCCCGGCTCGCTCTTCATCGCGCGCAAGGGCGAGCGCTCCGACGGGCGCGCGTTCGTCAACAGCGCCGTCAGCGCCGGCGCCATCGCCGTGCTCACCGACGATCCCAACCTCCGCCTCCCCGCGCCGGGCGGCAAGGGCCACACACAGGACCACGCCGAGCTGCTCCTCACCGAGGACCTCCCGCGCTGCATCGCCAGCCTCGCCGAGCGGTTCTACGGCGAAGCCTCCACCAAACTCGCCGTCGTCGGCGTCACCGGGACCAACGGCAAAACCACCATCACCTGGCTCATCCACCGCATGCTTAATACCGCGGGCCGGCGCTGTGGGTTGATGGGCACGGTCTGTGTCGACGACGGCAGCGAGATCGCCCCCGCCTCGCTCACCACGCCCCCCGCGCTCGAAGTCAGCCGAACGATGGCCCGCATGCTCGAGTGCGGCTGCGTCGCCTGCGCCATGGAAGCCAGCAGCCACGCGCTGGATCAGCGCCGTGTCGGCGCGGTGAAGTTCCGCCTCGCGGTCTTCACGAACCTCACCCACGACCACCTCGATTACCACAAAACCATGGAGGCCTACGCCGACGCGAAGGCCATGCTCTTCGAGACGCTCCCCCCGGCAAGCAAACAGCCCGGGCAAGGCGGCGTGGCGATTGTCAACAGCGACGATCCGTGGACGCCGCGGATGCTCCGCGACTGCACCGCGCGGGTTGTCCGCTGCTCGATGCGTTCGCGTCACAGTGCAAGCGAAGCACCGGCGGATTGGTTCGGTGCCGTGCGCTCGGTGAATCTCGCGGGGATGCACTGCACCATCGCCAGCCCCGTGGGCACGTGGGAGATCAAGCTCCCGCTGATCGGCGCGCACAACCTGATGAACGCGATGCAGGCCGCCGCCGCCGCGGTGGAGATGGGCGTGCCCGGCGAGCAGATCCCCGCGCTGCTGGAGCAGGCGGTCGCCCCGCCGGGTCGGCTCGAACTCGTCACCCGCTTCGACGACCCGCTGGCGGTCTACGTTGATTACGCACACACCGACGACGCGCTCCGCCGCGTCCTCGGCGTCGGGCGCAACGTCCTCGATCAGCAACCCGCCAGCCACAAGGGCCGCCTCTGGGTCGTCTTCGGCTGCGGCGGCGATCGCGACCGCACCAAGCGCCCCAAGATGGGCGCCGCGGCGTGCGAACTCGCCGACCGCGTGGTGATCACCAGCGACAACCCGCGCCGCGAGGAGCCCGACGCGATCATCCAAGAAATCCTCGCGGGCATCGACCCGAGCAAACGCGCCCGCGCCACCATCGAGCCCGACCGCGAAAAAGCCATCCGCCTCGCGATCACCGAAGCCGCCGCGGGCGACCTGATCATCATCGCCGGCAAAGGGCACGAGGATTACCAGATCCTCCCCGACGGCAAAGGCGGCACCCACAAAGTCCACTTCGACGACCGCGAGCACGCCCGCGCCGCGCTGCTGCTCCGCAGCGATATCCGCCGCGACCCGAACGCCAGCGACCAGCACGGCACGCCGATCAACATCGTCACGCAAGCCCCCCGCACGCGCAGCGCCGCACTGAAATCCCGCGCCGCCCCGCCGGGCAGCGACGCCCCCGCGAAGGTCCTCCGCCACGGTTCATCTTATCCGAGTGAGTCCACCGCGAAGGGCAAGTCCAAGCCTTCCGAACCCCCTTCCCCGCCCCCCCCTCCAACCGACGAAAACAAAGACAAACACAAGGGTCATCAACCGTGAGCTTTTGGTCTTCACGCGCCATCCTCGACGCCCTGAACCAAGCCGACGCCGACCTTCGGCCAACGCTCGCCCACGCGCCAACCAACGACCACCCCGTCCTCTCCGTCAGCACCGACTCGCGCACCATCACGCCGGGGCAGTGCTTCATCGCCCTGCGGGGCGAGGCCTTCGACGCCCACGCGTTCCTGAGCAAGGCCATCGACGCCGGCGCCGCGATGATCATCGCCGAAGATTTCTCTTCGCTCCCCGCATCGCACGGCCAGCCGAAGAACTGCACGCTCATCAGCGTCCGCAGTACCCGCGCCGCGCTGCTTTCACTCGCGAACGCCTACCGACGATCGCTCACGAACACCACCGTCATCGCCGTCTGCGGGTCCAACGGCAAGACCACCACCGTCCGCATGCTCGAAGGCGTCCTCGCCTCCGTCATGCCCGGCACCGCCAGCAAAAAGAGCTTCAACAACGACGTGGGCGTCCCCATCACCATCCTCTCCGCCCGCAGCACCGACCGCTTCCTCATCTGCGAAGTCGGCACCAACGCCCCGGGCGAGATCGCAACCCTCGCGCGCGTGGTCGAGCCCGACCTTGCCGTCATCACCTCCATCGGGCGCGAGCACCTCGAAAAGCTCATCGATCTGAAAGGCGTCGCGAAGGAGGAATCCGACATCCTCCGCAGCATCAAGCCCGCCGGCCACGCCTTCATCACCAGCGAAAGCCCCGAACTCAACAGCGAGCTCGCCTCATCACGCCTCGCCGACGAGCTTGCCAGAAAAAACATCAAGCTCCAAAGTTTCGGCCGAACCATCGACACCGATCTGCACCTGCTCCGCTTCGCGCACCACCATTTCAGCGACGGCGCGGTGGGCTCGCGCTTCACCGCCGAGACCCGCTCGAACGATGACGCGACGACCCAGCACACTTTCGAGCTCCCCATCGCCGGCGAGCACAACGCCGCCAACGCCCTGGGCGTCATCGCCATCGCCCGCACGCTGGGCCTCACCGACGTGCAGATCGAAGCCGCCCTGCGCCAAGTCCGCGGCGCCGAGATGCGCTGGCAGACCCACCGCCTCACACTCCCCGCCTCCGCCCCAACGCCGGGGCAGATTGAAATCGTCAACGACGCGTACAACGCCAACCCGGATTCGATGCTCGCGAGTCTCCGCGCCTTCGCCGGGCTCTTCGCCCACGCACCACGCCGGGTCTTCGTCATGGGCGAGATGTTCGAGCTGGGCCCGCAGACACAGTCCCTCCACGAATCCGTCGGGATCGCCCTCGCCACCGACCGCTCCGCCGACCTCTTCATCACCGTCGGCCCGATGGCCCGCAAAGCCGCCGAGCGTGCCACGGCCATCAACCCCAATCTCGCATCCCTGAGCGTCGACGCCCTGACCGACGAAACCGCCGCGGTCATTCTCTCGGCACTGCGTCCGAACGACGCCGTGCTCCTGAAAGGCTCGCGCCGCGCCGGGCTCGAGCGGCTGCTCGCACGCTTCTCCACCCCCCCCGCCCTCGCGCCAACAACAACCACGACCACCTTCACCACCAACCCCGCGCCGGTCACGACGGCCTGATCACCGCGCGCTTGCGCGCACGCAAACACATCTCACGCCCGCCGCCCCCGCGATCAGTCGCACAGCACAACACCAACCCGCACCACGCCCAACCGCCCCGCAAGGACCCGCATGTACGTCTTCTACGACCTGTTCTTCCGCAAAGCGCTGCTCGAGACCTGGATCGACGCGCCCTTCGCGCTCCTCGATCAGCTCACCTTCCGCGTCCTTGCCGCCGCGATTGTCTCATTCCTCTTCGTCCTCCTGCTGGGCAAGCGCACCATCGCCTGGCTCCGCATGAAGAAAATCGGCGACGCCGGCCTCACCGACGCCGCCGCACTCGAATCCGTCGCCACCGAGAAAAAACACGTCCCCACCATGGGCGGCATCCTCATCGTCGGCTCCATCGTCTTCAGCACCCTCCTCCTCTCCGACTTCCGAATCAACTACGTCGTCCTCGCACTCGTCACCCTCCTCTGGATGGCCGCCCTGGGAGGCGTCGACGACTGGCTCAAACTCACCGCAGCCACCCGCGCCACCGGCAGCCGCCAAGGCCTCTTCGCTTGGGAAAAACTCATCGGTCAGTTCGGCGGCGCCGTCCTCGTCGCCTTCTTCGCCTACCGCTACGGCATGCTCCCCGACGCGCCCCTCGAATCCCTCGCCTCCTCCGCAACCTCCGCCGCCGAATCCGCCGCCAAAAGCATGTCCCATGTCCTGAATATCCCCTTCCAGAAAACCTACATCGCCGAGAACACCCGCGGCATCTCCTACATCGTCAACCCTTCGCTGATCTACCTCTCCCTCCCCGTCTTCGTCATCATCGGCATGCTCGTCATCGCCGGCATCTCCAACGCCGTCAACATCGCCGACGGGATGGACGGCCTCGCCGCCGGCACCTCCGCCGCGGTCGCCATCGGTGTCACCATCCTCGCCCTCATCGCCGGGCAGAAAGCCTGGGCCGAGTGGCTCCTCGTCCCATACGTCGCCCAGAGCGCCGAACTCGCCGTCATGGCCGGCGCGATGGCCGGTGCGTGCCTGGGCTTCCTCTGGTTCAACTGCTCGCCCGCCTCCGTCTTCATGGGCGATACCGGCGCCCTCGCCCTCGGCGGTCTCATCGGCTTCATCGCCATGGTCGTCCGTCAGGAGTTCGTCATCCTCTTCATGTGCGGCATCTTCCTCATCGAGATCGGCTCCGTCGTCCTCCAAGTCTCCTACTTCCGCCTCACCGGGGGCAAACGCATCTTCAAAGTCGCGCCCTACCACCACCACCTCCATCTGCTGGGCTGGCGCGAACAACAGGTCGTCGCACGATTCTGGATCATCACCGTTCTGCTCGTCGCCGCGGGTTTGGTCTCCATCAAGATTCGCTAACGAACACGCACAAACGAATCCCTGCGTCCGAGAATCTCACGCACCGATTCGTGCCGCCAAGCATCGCTCGAGCATCGACGACATGGCGGGATGACGGCGACGTTTATGCCGTCTGCGCAGATTCACCTCCGTAGGGGTTCCCCGGCTTTTTTGACCGTCGAACGCCGATGTACTGATGAGCCTCAGTGCGAACGCGTTTGAAACGCTCGCCCCGCGGCGTTCCTTCGGATTCGGAGACGTGTGCCATGCCCCTGGTCGACCAAAGCCGAGAAAAACTCCTCGCCAGCCGGCTCGAAGCCATCGCCGACCAGATGGAAATGCGCGAGGACAAGTCCCGCTCCGGCGGCCCCGGCTCTCGCCCCGGCATGCACCGCTACCGCAGCAAGGGCCTCATGCTCCTCGCGCAACACCCCGGCGGCGGCATCGCCCGCTTCCCCGCCGCCGTCCGTCACCTCAGCACCACCCACGTCACCGTCCTCTCCACCTGCTTCCTCTACAACCGCACCCCCTGCTCGATGGTCCTGCGTGAGCTCTCCGGCGCGCCCGCGCCGATCAAGGGCGAGGTCATCGCCTGCCGCCATATCCAGCACGCCATCCACGAAACGACCCTCAAGCTCGATACCGAGCTCGACACCTCCGTCTTCGTCGATCTGGAGAAGAAGCCAGCCGCCGCAACGTCGGGCGCACCGGGCAGCGCCGCCTCCGCTCCGTCCGCGCCCGCGACCGAAACCAAGCCCGCCCCCGAGGTCCACGCTTCCGTTCTTCTCGTTGAAGACAACGACGCCGAGCGCCGCCTCTACGAGTTCCTCCTCGCCAAGGCCAAGGCCAAAGTCACCGCCGTCGCCACCGCACAAGAAGCCATCGACACCGCCAAGAAGGGCGGCTTCGACCTCATCCTCACCGATCTCAACCTCGCCTCGGGATCTGGCGAAGACGTCGTGAAGGCCGTGCGCGAGCAGGGCTTCGCCGGGCCCATCCTCGTCATCACGGGCGAGCTCAGCGGCAAGCGCCTGGCCGGTCTCTCTCAGCTCGGTGTCAGCGACGTGGTCTGCAAACCCGCCACACCACCGGTCATGCTCCGCGCGATCGTCGACGCCCTCGCCGAGGGTCGCGCAAAGGGCCAGACTCTGCCCGTGCTCAGCGTGATGAACGACGACACCGACGCCCACGCCTTCATCCGCGGCTACGTCGAGCAGCTCCCGGGCCTGCTCACCGAGCTCGCCTCAGCCACGCAGGCCAACGACGTCGCACGCGTCGCCAGCGCGCTCATCCAACTCAAAGACGGCGCCGAGGCCCACGGCTTTGAACGCATCCACCGCGCCGTTCAGCTCGCCATGGTCAACGTCGAAACCGCCGAGCTCGCCAGCGCCAAAGACGTGCTGACCAAGCTCGACGCACTCTGCCGCCGCGTGACCGTCTCTCCCGCGGCCGGTAGCGACGCCGCGTCATCGCTCAAGGCCGCCGCCTGAGCCCCTGGGCACAACAGGCGCACACGCAGCACACACCCGGTGCTTTGCGCACTCAGGGCTTCGCGGACGGCTCCTTCAACGCCGATTCCATCAGCACCAGCCCGCGCCGGATGAACAGCTTCGAGTGCACCATCCCCGGCGCGTCCGACTTCGTCGAGATCCGCACGCTCTTCGCCTCGCCCGTCAGCGGCAGCGAGATCTCCACCGCCGGCGAACCGCCGTTCAACTTCGCCCGCACCGCCGCGCCGACAACCTCGCCGCGATCATTCAGCGCTTCGAGCGTTACCGAGAGATCCGCGTACGCCCGCGAATCATCGGGGAGCACGAGCGTGCAGCTCAGCCGCCGCGCACCCTCGGGCATCGCGAGCCGCACGCTCATCGCCCCGGGCAGGTACAGATCGTTCACGCCCAACACCCCGCCCGTGGGCCAAACCCGCGCGGGCTCAAACCACGCGCGCTCCGGCGCGCTCTGTTCCACGATCGTGCACGCGCTCAGCGCCCGCGTCTGTTCAAGCCTGAACATCACACCCCAGACCTGCTCCGCGGGGATCGCAACCGCCTTCATTTCTTCGCCATCGCCGCGGATCCGAACCCGCACACCATCCGCGGTTTCCTGACCAAACTCTTCGCACACCACGCTGCTGCCGTCGATGAGCCACAGCCGCGCCGCCCCGGTCCGCTTCTCCGCAACGGGGTTCGAGAGCACCACGCTCCGCACGCGCGAAAGCGGGATCGTCGCCGGCGCTTTGTCCACCTCGATCCGCACGCCCGCGCTCATCACCCGCCCGTCTTTCACGGCCTGAAACCCCGCGACAAACCCCCGCATCACCTCGCCGCTCCGCAGCACGAGCGCATCGCCATCACGCGCCGTGGTCTTCTCCGCCAGCGACTCCACCCCCGCCGCATCGCCCGCCCGCACGCCCATGTCCAGCCGGACAATCTGATCGAGCTTCAGCCGCCGAACCCCCAGCGTCGCGTTGATCCACCCGATCTCCTCGTCCACCTTCTCATCCCCCGGCCCCGCAATCACCGTGTCCAGATCGCCCACGATCACAGATCCGTCCACCAACTGCACCCGCGGCCTCATCGCCTGTTCGCTCTCCACCATCGCCGTCGGCGGCGAAGCCCCGCCCGCCCACTCCGTCGGCGCAACCGCAAGCACCTCACCCCGCGCAACCGTCGCCGGTTTCCCATCCGCGCCGATGTACCGCACCTCCGCCGCCGTGATCGACCGGATCTCCCGCGCCGCCAACGTCCGAAGCCCCGTCAGCAGAATCAACGCGCCCGGCCTCGGCGAATCCACAACCCCCGCCCCACCCATCGGAAACGCCGGATCATCCGCCACCCCGGGCTGAACCCGCGCCATCACAGCCGCCGAGCCCGCGCCGCCCATCCACGCGATGGCCACCGCAACCACCGCCGCGCTCATCCCGTTCATCGGCCTCATCATCACACCTTCGCTCACTTCTGAAAGATCGGCAAGTACCGATTGGGCATCTGCAGCACGATCAGCGCCATCGACGTCCCATACGCCGGCCCGATCGACTGATCCGACCACGCCCCGCTGCTGAGCTGGCGATCCAGCAGCTCGCGCCGAACCGCCGGCCACCACGTTTCCCAATGCCGCCCGCCCGCCAGGAACATCGCCTGCGCACAGTAATACTGCCCGTACCAATAGTGCGGCTCAAGCCGATTCGGATTCCCCGGCATCGCATTGTCGAGCAAGTACTGCAACCCCGGCTCGAGCGCCTTGTCGTCGTACACGCCCGCGTAGTAAAAACTCGCCACGCCCGCCGCCGAGCGCGGCCAAAGCGACACGCCCGCCGGGAGCTGGTACATGAACCCGCCGTCGGGGTTCTGACACTTCCGCACATACTCCACCGCGCGGTCGATGGTCTGCTTGGGGATCTCGATCCCCGCGTTGCGTGCCGAGCGCAGGGCCATGATCTGACAGATCGTCACCGAGACGTCCGCGTCGTTGGGCACCGGGTTGTACCGCCAGCCGCCCTCCTCGTTCTGCGTGCGCTCGATCAATCGGCACGCCCGCACCAAGGCCGCGTGCACGCGTTTGCTCTGCGCCGTCTCCCCGCCCGAGGCCGTCATGCCGTAGATCTCACCGAGAAACAGCGCCGCGAACCCGTGCCCGTACATGGGCGAGCTGGTCGAATCACCCGCGACAAGCCCGGTTTCGTTGCACGAAGCGAGGACCGACTCAAGCCCGCGCTCGACGATGCTGCCGTAGCGCCCGCGCCCGGGCAAGTTCCCGTCGGCCATGAACGCAAGACACGCCAGACTCGTCACCGCCACATTCCGCCCGAACCGCCCCGTCCCGAACGAACCATCGGCGTTCTGCATCGTCGCGAGCTGCGCCAACCCACGATCGATCGCCCTGCGCATCTCGGGGGTGATCTCGTCGCGCAGAGCGTTGTTCGACGCGGACGGTGCAAGCCCCTCCGGTCGAGTCGGCGATTCATCAATCACCGCCCGTGGCAGATTCACCCCGGGCACGCCCGGCCTCTCATCCGCCGCATTGCCCACCACACCGCCGCCGCCACCGCTCGGCCCGGGCGTAACCGCCGTGGGAGCGTTCGTCACCGGTGCGGTCGAAGCACCACCGCCCGCCGGCGGCTCAACAGGCTGCGAAAGCCGAGCCGCCGCACTGAGCACCATGATCATCGGAAGTATCGCCATAGACACTCACCAATCACCAATCATCAATCACCGCTGAAGACTCGCGTCTCGCCACTCGCGACTCGCGACCATCTACCGATTCTGCTCCGCCAATCGACGGTAGTACTCCTCCGTCAGCCGCTGATACGTCGTTGAGAACTTCTCACCCGAGCCCTGCATGAGCGCCTCGCGGGCCCGTGCCGGCAGTCGTCCCCACGCCGCCCGCGCCGCGTCGAGCGCGGGGTTCAGCCGAGCTTCCTGCCCCGCGGGCAGATCCGCCTTCTCATTACTATCGCTCGACCGCTGCTCCCGGCTCATCGATTGCTGTTGCTGCTGTTGTTGCTGCTGTTGCTGGTCTTGCTGCTGCTGATCCTGCTGTTGTTGCTGTTGTTGTTGATCCTGCTGCTGTTGCTGCTGCTTCTGCTGGTTTCGGCGTTTGCGCGCTTTGGAAATCTCCTGATCCAGCAAGCGGATCGCTTCTTCCTGCAGCCGCTGCGTCTCCAGCGAGCTGTCGCGCGAGTCCTTCAGCCGATCCGCCGCCCGGCCCATCAGCGTCGCGGCGGCATCAAGCCCCGAGCCCTCCTCCTTCCCCGCGAGTTTGTCCTTCAGATCCTGCGCACTGGCGCTCTCGGGCTTCGCACCGTTCGGCGTGGTCGGGGCCTTGCCGTCGGGCTTGATCCCCAGCAGTTCATCGAGTGAAGGCTCGCTTGTTTTCTCCGCGGGCTTCGCAGGCTCAGTCGCCTTCGCGGGCGGTGAAGCCGGCGCCGGTGCCGGTGCGGGCGCAGGGCTTGGTG
>JAVTWO010000198.1:0-4092 GCA_032229765.1 Phycisphaerales bacterium
CGCGCTCGCGGGTTGAGAGCGCGTCGAGCGGGGTGGCTTGATCGAAGAGGCCCGTGCGGGCGTCGACGGTGGAGAGTCGCTCGGCGATCTGCTGCGAGAAGTAGCGGTTGCCCGAAGCGACGGACTTCACGGCGCGGAGCACTTCTTCGGGACGCACGTGCTTGGTGAGGTAGCCCTGCACGTTGGTGCGGAGGGCTTGCTGGATGCGTGAGTCTTCGCTGTGTCCTGAGAGGAGCAGGGCGCGGGTCTTTGGTGAGATGGACTGGAGGCTTTGGGCGATGTCGAAGCAGGTGCGCCCGGGCATGTCGATGTCGAGGATGATGACGTCGGGCTGGTGTTGGGCGATGAGTTTGAGGGCGGTTGTGCCGTCGGGCGCGGTGGCGACGACGCGGACGGCTGGGTCGAGCTCGAGGGCGGCGGCGAGCGTTTCGCGCAGCAGGGCGTGGTCATCGACGAGGATGACGGAGAGTGCGCGGCTGGCGGTGGGTGTGCTCTGCGTGCTGCTGATGCTCGTGGCGATGGTCGCGGCGGCGGGGTTCATATGACGAGCTCCGTCGTGGCGTTGGTGGGCGTGGTGACGATCGTGCTGTCGGCGGGTGTTGAGTCTGCGCGGAGGGGGATGCGGATGTTGATGTCGGGGAGGGTGTTTACGCAGTCGCGGAGGGGCCAGCGGGTGGGGAGTGGAGCGTCGCCGTCCCAGGTGTGATCGATGGACTTTGGCGGTGTGATGGATGAAGAAGGAGGGGTGCTCTGGAGTTCGGCGGCGTCTTCGCACCAGAGGCGGAGCAGGCCCTCGCGGGTGCGGGGGTTGAAGGTGAGGCTGACGTTGACGATGCTGGGGATGGGCAAGCGCTTGCCGGCGAGTTCGAGGTAGGCGAGGACGCAGGCGAGGAGTTCGCCCTGGCGGAGGTTGGTGGAGGGGAGGTGGGTTGCGAGGTGTTGGCGGAGGGTGATGCCCGAGGGGAGCAGGGCGCGGCCGAGGGCGGTGGTTTCTTGCAGGAGATCGGAGGGGGAGACGGGTCGGAGCGGATCGTGATCGCAGCGGGAGAGGCGGATCATGCCGCGGGTCATGAGGCGGGCCTGCTGGGCGGCGGTGTCGATGAGGTCGAGGGTTCTGCGGAGAGCGGGGTTGTGCGATTGGGGGAGAGGATCGGGGTGTTCGGAGCCTTTGGCGACCATGACGCCGGCGGAGATGGTCAGGAGGAGAGCGTTGAACTCGTGAGCGAAACGGGGGCAGGCGCGGAGGAGTGTGGCGAGCCTGCGGAGGCGAGCGCGGGTTGCGCGGCGGGTGGGAGTGGAGGAGAGTGGGGGGAGGGGGTGCGCGGCGCGGCGCTGCATCACGGCGGTGAGCGGCGTGCGGGGGCCCTCCGGGGGAAGTGCGGGGGCGTCGGGCTCAGCGGGTGAGCCCAGAGTATGCGATCGCGAGAACGGGACTTTGATGCTGTTCATGGTTTGGCTTTCGGAAAGAAAGAACGAGAGCCAAGCGGTCATTCAGCGGGCAAAGGAACCTTCGGGAGATCGGTGAGCTGTGGGCTTGTGGTGATTTGCGACAGCGCTGAGAAGAGAGCGGGTCGCGAGATGTGGAAAGACTGTCGGTTTCGGGGAACCCCTCATATTCGTACCCCAGATTGCCTGGATTGACAAGGTCCGATTTTGGGAGATTCATGGGGGTGTCGAGGGGTTGTGGTTGAGTTGGCTTGGGCTACGAGATGTTGTGGGGTTGGGGAGTGTGTAGGGTGATTACCTTGTCAGAAAGTTGTGCAAAGGGGCAAAACTAGTCGTCGAGGCGGAGGACTTGGCCTCGGTCGCGGCGTTCGGCGAGCTCGCCGGCGTGGGCGCGGCGGTGGATGTCGAGGCTGCGGGTGAGGCGGGCTATGTCGATGATGACTTCGTCGCTGGCTTCCATGAGGCAGCGGACGGCGGCGCGTGCGGTGGCGATGGGATCGGGGAGGAGTGTGGAGAGCTCGGCGATGTTGAGGGCGCGTTCGCGGGCGTATTCGCTGAGGAGGGTGAAGGCGAGGACGTCCTGGCCGAAGGTGAAGTGGATGAGGGGGTTGAGGTCGGTGGCAAGGGCGTCGGCGAGTTTGAGGAGTTGATCGAGGCGTTGTGCGGCGCGGAAGCGGCCTTGCTCGTTGAGCCAGATGAGCAGGGGATTGGTGAGCTCTTCGGCGGATCGGCGGCGGTTGTGCGGCTCCGGAAAGTCGGCGATGGCGCGGGCGATGGTTGCGGACTCGGTGGAGGCGGTCTGATTGTCGGTGGTGCGGGGGAGTTTGCGGGCGTGGGGCATTGTGCGGCGCTTCCTTTCGGTGTGGATGGGGCGGCTGCGGCGCGGGGAGGGTGGGGGCGTGGAGTGCGCGGAGTGAAAGCGTGCTCGCGTGCGGTGCGCTGCCCTAGGCGAGTGGGGTGAACGGAACAAGGGTGGGGGAAGTGCCCCGAGCCGGGATGAAGGGTGAGGCGGAATGCCTGACCCGGAAGACCCACCGACCCGTTCCACGGGAGCGATGGATCTGCGAAGGAAGCGCGTGCCGGGGGCGAGGAACCGCGAGCGTCCGTGCTGCGCGGTGGCCGTCCGTGGCCGAGGTGAATCGGCCCCGGCAAGGCTCGGTCATCCCGGAGTTGGGATGAGGAGCCGAGGGGAGAGCTTGCCGACATCGAGGTGGGTTGCGAACGGAGCGGGGGAGTCAGGCCGGCCCTGTCGCGACGCACCGATCAGCGGGCGAGCTGAGAGGAGTGTGCGTGGAGAAGGTCGGCTGTGTGGGGTGTGATGTGAGAGGGGTGAACACCCTGAAAGCAGTCGCGAGTGGCGAGGGGAACGGCCGTTGTGAGTTCTGAGTGCTGAGTAGTCGACAGTGGCTTTGTGTTCAGTTGCGCGTTGGGTTTGTGGTTGCGCTGTGTGCTTCGGTGGTGAGGTCTTCGAGGCCTCGGAGCGCGGAGACTTCTTCGGAGGTTGGGGTTGGCTGTGGGGGCTGGGCGGAGTTGGCGGCGCTTTGGAGGGTGGTGAGTTTGCGGAGTTGCGGGAAGAGGGAGGCGATGACGGCCACGACGACGAGGGTGCCCAGACCGCCCGAGGCGGCGGAGAAGACGGGGCCGAGGTAGTAGGAGACGAGGCCTGATTGCAGGCCGCCGAGCTCGTTGGAGCATTCGATGAAGATGGAGTTGACGGCGGAGACGCGGCCGCGGAGGGATTGGGGGGTTCGGGATTGGACGAGGACGTGGCGGATGACGACGGAGATGCTGTCGACGGCGCCGGAGAGGAAGAGTGCGGCGAGTGAGAGGTAGAAGTTGGTGGAGAACGCGAAGACGATGATGGAGAGCCCGAAGGCGGCGACGGCGGCGAGGAGGGAGAGGCCGACGTTTTTCATGGGGGCGCGGTGGGCGAGGACGGCGGCCATGATGATGGCGCCGAGGTATGGCGCGGCGCGGAGTGCGCCGTAGCCGAGCTCACCGACGTGGAGGATGTCGCTGGCGTAGCGGGGGAGGAGGGCGGTGACGCCGCCGAAGAGGACGCCGAAGAGATCGAGGGAGATGACCCCGAGGATGACTTTGTCGTGGTAGACGTGGGAAGCGCCGGCGAGCATGTCGCGGGGTTTGAGGGCGGTCTTGGGTGCGGAGCGTTGGGGGATGATGATGCGGGTGGCGAGGAAGGCGAAGAGAACGCAGAAGAGTGCGGTGAGGATGTAGACGGTTGCGAAGTGGGAAGTGGGGGACTCAGCGGTGGCAGTCGCTGCGGCGGTGGTGGTGCGGCTTGGTGAGAAGAGGTGGAGGACGCCGCCGGCGAGGAGGGGGCCCAGGAGACCCGAGAGGTGGAAGATGGAACTGTTCCAGGTGACGGCGTTGGGGAAGGTGTTTTCGGGGACGAGGTCTGGGAGGAGGCTGGAGCGGGTTGGTCCGTTGAATGAGCGGACGCAGCCCATAAGGAAGAGGAGGAGGAAGAGGAGTGAGATGGGGAGTGAGAAGTAGGCGTTGAGGGCGAGGAGGAGGGCCATGAAGGCGAAGGCGGCTTGGGTGGAGACGAGGACGCTGATGCGGTGGACGTGATCGATGAGCCACCCGGCGGGGAGGGCCATGATGAGCACGGGGAGTGCGCGGACG
>JAVTWO010000199.1:0-4004 GCA_032229765.1 Phycisphaerales bacterium
AACCATCTACTTCGGCAACGACTCCTCCCGCGATGAAATCGCCTACGTCTCCGATATGTTCGAAGAAGCCCACTCCTACGGCCTCGTCACCGTCCTCTGGTGCTACACCCGCAACAACGCCTTCAAAGTCAAAGGCGCCGACGGCAAGTCCACCGACTACCACTCCTCCGCCGACCTCACCGGTCAGGCCAACCACATGGGCGCCACCATCAAGGCCGACATCATCAAACAAAAACTCCCCACCAACAACGGCGGCTACGCCGCCCTCAACACCGGCGCGTCCTCCTACGGCAAATGGGATAAACGCGTCTACACCGACCTCGCCGGCTCCGACGAACAAGGCCACGGCGGCCACCCCATCGACCTCTGCCGATACCAAATCATCAACAACTACATGGGCCGCGTCCCGCTGATCAACTCGGGAGGCGAATCCAAAGGCGCCGGCGACCTCGCCGAGGCCGTCGCCACCGCCGTCATCAACAAACGCGCCGGCGGCATGGGCCTCATCTCCGGCCGAAAAGCCTTCCAAAAACCCATCTCCGAAGGCGTCAAACTCCTCCACGCCGTCCAAGACGTCTACCTCGACAAATCCGTCTCCATCGCCTGATCCCAACCCCCAAACACCCCAAGCCCACCACCCAGAGTCCACCCCTCAGAACCCACCGCTTCAACGGTGGGTTCTTTTACTTCATTCCCCAACTCCTCAACCCCACCAACCCCCATCCCGCACGCCCCCACTTCGTCGACATGACAAGACAATCGACAATCGGGAATAGGCAGTCGCAGAACGAACCAGCGCATCCCCTCGATGCCCCGATGCCTCATCCCCCGATGCCTTCTTCAACAATCAACAAACAACCACCACCACACCCGCACGCACATCCGCGATTGCCAACCGCCGAATCCCCGTTCCCAACCCCCAACTCTTCCTTCGAGTCTTCGCGCCTTCGCGCAAATCTCCATCTTCTTCTCTGCGCCCTCTGCGTGACTCCCCCTCTTATTTGCCATTTGCAAATTTGCTATTTGCTATTTGTCCTCCCCCCTCACCACCCACGATTCCGCTTGTAATGATTCATCAACCCGTTCGTCGACGAATCGTGCGTCTTCACAACCTCCCCACCACCCAACTCCGGCAAGATCTTCTGCGCCAACTGCTTCCCAAGCTCCACACCCCACTGATCAAAGCTATTGACATTCCAAATCATCCCCTGCGTAAAAATCTTGTGCTCGTACATCGCAATCAACGCCCCCAGCGTCCGCGCATTCACCTCACCAACCAAAATCGAGTTCGTCGGCCTGTTCCCCTCAAACACCTTGTGCGGCACCAACATCTCCGCCATCGCCCCCCCTACCCCCTCCACCTTCCCAACTCCCAACTCCGCCCGCACCTGCTCCTCCGTCTTCCCAAACGCCAACGCCTCCGTCTGCGCAAAGAAGTTGCTCAGCAAAATCGGATGATGCCGCCCCATCGCCTCGTTCCCCACCGGGTTCTGCGTCCTGCACGGCGCCAGAAAATCACACGGGATCAGCCGCGTCCCCTGATGGATCAACTGGTAAAACGCGTGCTGCCCGTTCGTCCCCGGTTCACCCCAAATCACCGGCCCCGTCGTATACCCCACCCGCCTCCCCTGCCGATCCACCGACTTCCCGTTCGACTCCATATCCCCCTGCTGGAAATACGCCGCGAACCGATCCAGATACTGGTCATACGCCAGAATCGCGTGCGACTCCGCCGCCGGCGAAACAAAGTTCCCATACCACACCCCAAGCAACGCCAGCGTCACCGGCAGGTTCCGCTCCAGCGGCGCACTGACAAAGTGGTTGTCCATCTCGTGCGCACCCTCGAGCAGCTCCACAAACTTCTCAAACCCCACCGAGATCGCAATCGGCAGCCCAATCGCCGACCACAGCGAATACCGCCCGCCAACCCAATCCCAGAACGGGAACATGTTCCGCGTGTCAATCCCGAACGCCGCAACCTTCTCCGCGTTCGTCGACAACGCCACAAAGTGCTTCGCCACCGCCGCCGGCTCCTTCGCCTGCGACAAAAACCACTCCCGCGCCGTGAACGCGTTGCACAGCGTCTCCTGCGTCGTAAACGTCTTGCTCGCCACAATAAACAACGTCGTCTCGTGGCTCACATTCCGCAACACCTCCGCCATGTGCGTCCCGTCCACGTTCGACACAAAGTGCATCCGCAGCCCACGCTTGCTCCAAGGCGTCAGCGCATGGCACACCATCACCGGCCCCAAATCCGACCCGCCAATCCCGATATTCACCACATCCGTAATCGCCTTCCCCGTATGCCCCCGCCACGCCCCGCTCCGCACCGCCTCGCTAAACCCCTTCATCTGCTCCAACACCGAGTTCACCCCCGGCATCACATCCTTCCCATCCACCAAAATCGCCCGGCTGCCCCGGTTCCGCAGCGCCACATGCAAAACCGCCCGCTGCTCCGTGAAGTTGATCTTCTCCCCGGCAAACATCCGCCGCGCCATCTCGCTGACACCAACCCCGCCGCACGCCGCACGCGCCAAATCACGCAGCAGCTCCATCGTCCGCGCCGTCACCCGGTTCTTCGAATAGTCCAAAAGCACCGAAGCATCCGCCCCGGCTTTGAACTCCAGCGAAAACTTCTCAAACCGCTGCGCATCCTCCGCAAACAACGAGCGCAGATGCACCCCCTTCATCTCCTTCGCATGCGCAGCCAGCGCTCCCCACGCCGCCGAGCGATCAATCGACTCCCCAGAACCAACACCCGCAACGCCAGAAGAAGCAGCACCGTTCATAGTGCCCCCAAGATACCCACTCCAACCACCCCGTGCCACCCGAGCCATTCCGTGCCACCGATCGTGCAAAGCACGATCGGTGCAACCAATCACAAACGCTCACCTCAGAGCCGACGACTTCAGTCGTCGGTGCATCACGGCGTTCACGCCCAAACAACGAGTGAAGAACAAGCAAAGCGCAACCAGCGCACGCTGCAACCCACTGACCCATTCACGCCACCCACTCACCCACCCACTCACCCACCCACCCCACCACCCATCTCCTCGCCCCAAAGGGGCGAAGGCCTGTCGCCACGGGTGAAGCACAGCGCAACCCGTGGACAAGATCAACGCTTCCAAAACTGCCCCGAAGGGGCAGAGGACTTCCCCACACCACCGATCACCACCGATCACCCAATCCAATCGATCAAACGTCGATAACCACACCCGCCCACCTCAGTGCCGACGACTTCAGTCGTCGGTGCCTACCTCATTCACAGAAACACGCACAACCAAGCTCGCGTAAAGAAATCTCGTATGCAAGCCCATCTGAAAACCGCCATCCTGCTGATCGCCTGCATCCTCCTCATCATGTCCATCCGAGGCCTGTTCTCCCTCGCGTGGCTCTCCGCACACGCCGACGCCATCAGCGCATCATGGTTCCACTTCAACGTACTCGAAAGCAGTGAGTACCAAGCCTGGCTCGCCAACGAGCAGTACCCCCCAACGACCAATGTCCTGAAGATTTTGATGGAACCAATGAGCACCGCCGGCTTCGCGTGCCTCGTGAACATCATCCTCTCCGCACTGCTCTTCCTCATCGCCCTCTTCCTGCGCACAACTCGCAACCAACCCGTGCCACCGATCGTGCAAAGCACGATCGGTGCCCCTCATCGTTCGATCCTGAATCCGATCCCCCTCGATGCCTCGATGCCCTGATCCCTCGATGCCCTCTTCCGCAATCAACCCCCCGGCCACCAAACCGAAACCACCGTCCCCTCCCCCACCGCCGACTCCACCCAAGCCCGTCCACCCGCCGCCGCAATCAACCGCCCACACAACCCAAGCCCAACCCCCCACCCCCCGCCATTTCCACCGCGCGCGTCCCGATCGGATGTGCCCTGTGGCCCTGTGCCATGTGCCATGTCCCCCAGCGCCCCCCGCGCCCCCGAAAGCCCCGCCGCAGCCAGCGCCGGGCGCGGGGGCCGGCGCGGCCGGGGGGCGCGGGGGGGGGGG
>JAVTWO010000200.1:0-3990 GCA_032229765.1 Phycisphaerales bacterium
CCCCCCCCCCCCCCCCCCCCCCCCCCCCCCCCCCCCCCCCCCCCCCCCCCCCGGTGGTTGGCGGAAGCAGATGAAGGATCACTTTGCACGGAGCTCGAGAGATTCGTATTTCAAGACAGCACGGCTCTGGAGAGCCGTGCCACCTGGGGCGGGGGTTGGCTGCGCGGGATAGTGTTGTGAAACCACGGCACCGGGGGTGGTGGGTGACGGAGTTTGCACATGGCTATCGGCGGCAATGAACGTGCGGCGAAGGCGGCTTTGGAGTGGCTGAGCGAGAACGAGGCGGCCTCGGTGCAGCGGTTGATTGACTGGCTTTCGATCCCGTCGATTTCGACGGATCCGGCGTACAAGGTGGAGGTGAAGCGGGCGGCGGTTTGGTGTGCCGAGCAGTTGAAGGAGGCGGGGTTTAAAGAGGTTGAGGTGTGCGCGACGGGGGAGAGTGGGAGCGCGGGGGGTGAGGGGCATCCGATTGTTTTGGCGCACAGTCCGGGCTCGGCGGATTACAAGGGCCCGCACGTTTTGTTTTATGGGCACTATGACGTGCAGCCGGTGGATCCGGTTGAGTTGTGGGAGAGCCCGCCGTTCCAGCCGGTGATTCGCGAGGCGGAGAAGGACGGGCCCGGGCGGCGGATTGTGGCGCGCGGCGCGGTGGACGACAAGGGGCAGGTGATGATGTTCTTAGAAGCGCTGCGCGCGGTGCGGGCGGCGACGGACAAGGTCGGCGGCGGGGTGAAGTTCACCGTCATGATCGAGGGTGAAGAAGAGAGCGGCAGCGTGAACCTTGATCGCTTCGTGCGTGAGAAGCGCGCGGCGCTGAAGGATTGCGATGTGTGCTTGATCAGCGATACGGGGATGCTGGCGCGGGGCAAGCCGGCGATTACGTACGGGGTGCGTGGGCTGGCGTATACGGAGGTGACGCTGCACGGGCCGAATCAGGATCTGCACAGCGGGATGTGGGGCGGGCGGGTGATGAACCCGAACCTGGCGATGGCGAAGGTGCTGTCGCGGCTGCACGATGATCAGAACCGCGTGACGATCCCCGGGTTTTATGACAAGGTGGTGGCGCTGAGCCCCGACGAGCGGAAGGCGTGGGACGCGCTGAAGTTTGATCAGGGTGAGGCGCTGAAGAAGATCGGGCTGCCGGCGACGAGCGATTGGGGCGAGAAGGGGTTCTCGCCTCTGGAGCGCGAATGGGCACGGCCGACGGCGGAGATCAACGGGATCTGGGGCGGGTACACCGGCCCGGGCGCGAAGACGGTGATCCCGAGCCATAGCAACGCGAAGGTGAGCTTCCGATTGGTTGCGGATCAGGACCCGGAAGAGATCACGCGGAAGTTCTTCGACTGGTTCACGAAGACGGCGGCGGAGGTTGCGCCCGGGTTCCGCGCGGAATGTAAGGATCTGCACGGCGGGTTGGGCGTGACGCTGCCGACGGACTCGGTGCACTTGCAGGCGGCACGAAGGGCGATTGCGCGGGCGTGCGGGACTGAGCCGGCGTTGATCAAGACGGGCGGGAGTATCCCGGTTGCGGGGCTCTTGAAGCGCGAGCTGGGGATCAGCACGATCTTCATGGGCTTCGGGCTGGATGATGACCGGGTGCACTCGCCCAATGAGAAGTGCGAGCTGGAGTGCTTCCGCATGGGGTGCAAGAGCCACGCGATGTTCATGGATGAGTTGATGAGGTTGTGAGGGGGAAGGGAGTAGGCACTGGGCACTAGGGACTGGGCACAGGGCACTGGTGGAGAGTGGGTTGTTTGAGCGACTTGGGTTTTTGTTTGCTGCTTTGCTGCTTTGAGCTTTGCTGCTTTGAGTTTTCCTCTCCGTGCCCTCCGTGACTCCGTGGTGAGTTTGGTTTTCTGCTTGAAGGATCGGCCATGAGCGTTGCGGAGGTTGATGTTGCGTTGGTGGCGGCGGCGGCGCGGCGGGCTGGGCGCGGGTTGGCCGATCTTTCGACGTTGGTGAAGAACGCGGTGCTGGTGGAACTCGCGGCGGCGCTGCGGGCGTCTTGGGCGGGGGTTCAGGAGGCGAACGACGCGGACGTGCGCGATGCGCGGGCGGCGGGGCTTGATGAGGCGAAGATCGCCCGGCTGACGCTCGGGCCCGGGGCGTGTGAGAAGTTGTGCGATTCGCTTGTGCAGCTTGTGAAGCTGCCCGACCCGGTGGGTGAGGTTGCGGATGAGTGGCGGACCGAGAGTGGGATGCTCGTGCGGCGTGTGCGGGCGCCCTTGGGCGTGGTGTGCATGATTTATGAGGCGCGGCCGGGGGTGACGATCGAGGCCTTTGCGCTGTGCTTGAAGTCGGGGAACGCCTGCGTGCTGAAGGGTGGGAAGGAAGCGGCGCGGAGCAACGTCGCCCTGGCGGCGGTGGTGCACGGGGTGCTGCGGGCGAAGGGGATCGATGAGGGGGCGCTGGGGGTGATTGCGACGCTGAGCCGGGAGGGGCTGCTGAGGTTGCTGCAGCAGCGTGAGACGATTGATCTGGTGATCCCGCGCGGCGGGGAGGAGTTGATTCGGTTTGTGGCGGAGCATTCACGGATACCGACGATCCAGCATTACAAGGGTGTGAACCACTTGTATGTGGATGAGGCGGCGGACCTGGAGATGGCGGTGAAGCTGGCGGTGACGGGGAAGACCACGGCTCCGGCGACGTGCAACGCGCTGGAGTGTGTGCTCGTGCACGAGGCGGTGGCGGGGGAGTTTGTGCCGCGAGTTTGCGCGGAGATGGTGAAGGCGGGTGTGGAGGTTCGTTGTGAGGCGCGGGCGATGGGGTTTGTGGGTGAGCGTGCGGAGGGTGTGGTTGCGGCGAGGGAGGACGATTTTGGGCGGGAGTTTTTGTCGAAGGTGATCGCGGTGAAGGTGGTGTCGTCGCTGGAGGAGGCGATGGGGCATATTGCGCGGTATGGGTCGAACCACAGCGAGGCGGTTGTGACGCGCAGCGAAGAGGTGGCCGGGGTTTTCTGCCGGGGTGTGGATGCGTCGTGTGTTCTGTGGAACGCGAGCACGCGGATGAACGACGGGCACGCGCTGGGGCTTGGTGCGGAGATCGGGATCTCGACAACGAAACTGCACGCGTACGGGCCGATGGGTCTGCGGGAGCTGACCACGACGCGGTTTGTGGTTTCGGGGAACGGTCAGACGCGGTGATGAAGTGGCGAAGTGGCTGAATGGCTGAGGGGCTGAGTCAGAACTTTGCCACTCTGTCATTTTACCACTTTGCCACTCTGTCACTCTGTCAATTGCAGATCACGCCGAGGCGTTGTGTTGAAGGCGTTGGGCGTCGTTGAGTGGCATGGTGACGACGACGGTGGCGGGCTTTGAGCGCGCGACGACGGCGGGGGCGGTGTGTTTGGCTGACTCGGCCGAGCGGGTGGCTTGGAGGAGTCGTTCGACGACGGTGTCGAGGACGCGTTGGGACTGGCCTCGGCGTTCGGCCATTTCGGCGTTGAGCGCGTGCATCTCGGCGCGGAGGCGTTCAGTGCGCGCGCGATACCGCTTACCCGATTCCCCGTCCAACTGGCTGTGCATCTCTGTCTTTCCTTCCCTCCGGCGCGGGCCGCGGGTTCTTTGCGCGGCGCGGTCGGTCTTTGTGTGCGTGAGACAGAATCGGCACAACTTGATTTCGACTTGATCGTTTACTCGTGTTTTGGCTCGTTTTACGGGACACCCCTCGCTTTGTGCGCGTCAACCGTGCACAAGTGAATCCAGTGGTTTCCCTTCCCCACGAACAGGTGCGTAAAACCCGAGCGGCTCGGTGTTTTTCCCACGTCAGCTCACGAGCTTCTCGCGGAAGGCGAAGAGGACCAGCTCGCTGCGGCTGTGGATGTCGAGCTTGGCCATCAGGCGCTGGGTGTGGTTGTCGACGGTTTTTCGGCTGACGTTGAGGACCGCGGCGGCCTGCTTGATCGAGAGTCCGCGGGCGAGTTGCACGAGGACTTCACGCTCGCGGGTTGAGAGCGCGTCGAGCGGGGTGGCTTGATCGAAGAGGCCCGTG
>JAVTWO010000201.1:0-3986 GCA_032229765.1 Phycisphaerales bacterium
CCGCGGGGGCCGGGGGGGGCGGTGTGGTGGTGGTTGGGGCCGATGGATTGGGGCGGGGGTGGACGGGGGGGGCAGGCGGTGGGGGCGAAGAAGGGGTTGGTTGCTGAGCAGAGGGAGGCGAAGAGGCGGAGGGTGTTCAGTGTGCGGTCGAACTCGGGGGTGAGCTCGGATTCGAGCAGGTGCGATTCGCGGGCGGCGGTTTGGATGACGCGGTGGCGGTTGGATTCGAGGGCGTCGGCGATGACGGAGAGACGCTCGGCACGGTTCGTCAACGGCTCGGCGGTGTCGCGGGAGGTTTGGAAGGTGTGAAAAGCGCGGCGGGCGGCGGTGGCGACCAGCGGGTGGGAAGGTGTTTTGTGTGTTTTCTTGGCCACATTCGCCTCCCGTTTGGTAGACTGGGTGGATGCTTGCTCGCGTGTCATCGTATTTGCTGTCGGGGATCGATGCCCTGGCGTGTGAGGTGGAGGTGGACTTTGACGACACAACGGCGAGTGATGCGCCCAAGGGTGTGGTGGTGGGGCTGCCCGATGCGGGGGTGAAGGAGTCGATCGAACGCGTGAAGGCGGCGGTGGTAAACAGCGGGTACGCGTACCCGCGGGGGCGGCTGCTGATTAACTTGGCGCCGGCGGATGTGCGGAAGGAGGGGCCGATTTATGACCTGCCGATTGCGCTGGGGTTGCTGATGGTGCAGGGGGTGATCGAGGACCCGGCGCTGCGGCGGTTCACGAAGGGTGCGGGATCGAAGGTGGTCACGAAGGTGAACCGGACCGCGAGCGGGGCGGTGAGTGTTTCGAAGATGCGCGAGGCGGTGGAGAAGGGAGCGGGGGGGACGGCGGAGGCGCGGGGCGAAGAGGGTGATGAGCTGTCGCGGGCGTTTGATGAGGCGATGGCGCGCGGGGAAGTGGATCGTGGCGATGGCGGTGCGGATGAGCCGACGGCTGAGGAGTTGCTCGATCTTCGACGGTACTTGGTGGCGGGGGAGCTGGCGCTGGATGGGCGGGTTCGGCCTGTGAAGGGCGTGATCGCGATGGCGACGCTGGCGCGGCAGCTTGGGCTGGCGGGGGTGATTGTGCCACGCGAGAACGCGGCGGAAGCGGCCGTGGTGCCCGGGGTTGAGGCGATCGGGGTTTCGAGTTTGGTTGAGGCGGTGGGGATGCTCAGCGGGCGCGTGGCGGTGAATGTGCAGGCGCCGACGGATGTTGCGGCGCTTTTGCGGACGGCGAGCGCGGAGATTGACTTTGCGGATGTGCGTGGGCAGGAGTCGGTGAAGCGGGCGATTGTGGTGGCGGCGGCGGGCGGGCACAACATCATCATGCTGGGGCCTGCGGGGACGGGGAAGAGCATGATGGCGAAGGCGCTGCCGGGGGTTTTGCCCGCGATGACGGTGGAGGAGGCGATCGAGGTGACGCGGGTGTATTCAGCCGCGGGGAAGATGGAGGGCGGGCAGGGGGTGGTGACGGTGAGGCCTGTGCGGACGCCGCACCATACGGCGAGCGGGGCGGCGGTGATTGGCGGGGGGATGATTCCGCGTCCTGGGGAGGTTTCGCTGGCGCACCGGGGGATTTTGTTTCTCGATGAGCTGCCCGAGTTTCCGCGGGATGTGCTAGAGACATTGCGGCAGCCGCTGGAGGATCACGTGGTGACGATCGCGCGGTCGCACAGCGCGGTGAAGTTTCCGGCGAGTTTCATGCTGGTGGCGGCGATGAACCCGACGCCCAAGGGGGACATGCCCAGTGATGAGGGTGGGCGGCGGGCGATGGAGCGGTATCTGGCGAAGCTGAGCGGGCCGCTGGTTGATCGGATTGATATCCATGTGGAAGCGCCGGCGGTGCCGTTTAAGCAGCTTTCGGGGAGGGACGGGCCGCGGGGGACGAGCTCGGCGCAGATGCGTGAGCAGGTGCTGATGGCGCGGCGGAAGCAGATCGCCCGGCAAGGAGAAGGGAAGGTCAACGCGCGGCTGAGCGGGCGGGAGTTGGATCGACTGGCGCCGATGACCGAGGCGGCGAGAACGATTCTTGAGCAGGCGATGACGGAGTTGAAGCTGTCGGCGCGGGCGTATGACAAGATCCGGCGCGTTTCGCGGACGATCGCGGACTTGGAAGGTGCGGAGACGATCGATATCGCGCACGTCAGCGAGGCGGTGCAGTATCGGTTGCTGGATCGGCGGCTGTGAGGGAGGAGAGGAGAATCACAAAGAGGGCGCAGAGATCGCAGAGAAGAAGAAGCAGGGGGTTGCACGAAGACGCGAAGTCGCGAAGAAGAGCGGGAATCGGAAGGGGAATAGGGATTCGGCAGTTGGCAAACGCAGATGTGCGCGCGGGGGTGTTTGGGTTTGTTGATTGTTGAAGAAGGCATCGGGGGATGAGGCATCGTGGCATCGGGTGGCGATGCGTTGGTTCTTTCTGCGGTTGCCTGTTGCCGTATCCCGATTGCCTCTCTTGGTCAACGAAGGGGGGGAAGGGGGGGAAGGGGGGGAAGGCGAAGAGGGTTTACCGCAGAGGCGCGGAGGCGCGGAGAAGAATGCGGGGGAGTGATTGTTGTTGTTGAGATTTGAAGAAGGCATCGGGGGATGAGGCATCGGGGCATCGAGGGGGATGATTTGGTTCTCTCTGCGATTGCCCATTCCCGATTCCCGATTGCCTCTCATTCTTAACGAGGGGAGGGAAGAAGATTCGCTCCGCCGGCGTGCGGGCGTGGTGGGGCTTCGGTGGTATGCTGGTTGGATGAAGGGATTGACTGACGTTGAGATGAAGGTGGTGGAGGCGGTGCGGGGGCGGGCGGGGTTTCTTTTGGAGGATCTGCGTTTGCACGTGGGGATTCCCACCGGGCAGGGGCATGTGGCGGGGTTGGATGAGACGCGGGGGCGGTTGGTGGAGCGGTGCGCGAAGTTGGGGGCGGTGGTGGAATATGTGCCGGGGGATGAGCGGCCGGGGTGGCTGGATGCGCGTGATCCGCGGGGCGAGAAGGGTGCGGAGGTTCCGCCTGTGACGGCGGTGTGCCGGCGGTTGGGCAGTGGAGCGCGGGGTGGGGGTGGCGTGTTGATCGCGGGGCACTTGGACACGGTGCATGATCCGCGGAGCGCGACGTTCAACGCGTTGGTGATGTCGGCGGATGGATCGCGGGCGGTTGGGCCGGGGGTTGTGGATATGAAGGGCGGGCTGGTGATTGCGATGTCGGCGCTCGAGGTTTTGGAGGAGGTGGTGGGGGGTGGGGGAGGGGGTGTGCCGTGGGCGTTTTTGATGAACTCGGATGAGGAGACGGGGTCGTTTCATTCGGATCGGGCGTTGCGGGCTGAGGCTTCGAGCGGGCGGTATGTGGCGGGGCTGGCGCTTGAGCCGGCGATGGCAGACGGGGGGCTTGCGGTTCGGCGGGGCGGGTCGGGTCAGTTCATGATCGAGGCGCGAGGGAAGCAGGCGCACGTGGGGAGAGACTTTGCCAGTGGGCGGTCGGCGACGTTGGCGTTGGCGCGGGCGGTGGTGGGTGCGGGTGAGATCTCGCGGCCTGAGGCGGGGGTGTGTGTGAATGTGTCGCCTGTGTGGTGTGAGCAGCCGACGAATGTGGTTTCGGACTGGGCGAAGGCGTGGGGGAATGTGCGGTTGCCGAGCGTTGAGGCGGGGGAAGAGGTGAGGGCGCGGTTGGAGGGTTTGAATGTGGGGGATGCGTCGAAGGGTGATTTGCCGGAGGTGCGGGTGCGTGTGGCGTTGAATAGGCCGGCGAAGCCGCGGACGGCGGGGACGGAGGCGCTGGCGGAGTTGGTGCGTGGGGCGGCGGAGGATCTTGGGCAGAAGCTGCCGTTTGGTGAGACGGCGGGCGTTTGCGATGGGAACAACCTTCAGGCGGCGGGGCTGGCGACGCTGGACACGCTGGGCGTTCGCGGCGGGGGATTGCACACGACGGAGGAGTGGATCGAGGTGGCGTCGCTGGTGGAGCGGTGTGCGCTTTTGGCGGTGGTGATTTTGCGGGTGGGGGGAGGGAGATAGCAGATG
>JAVTWO010000202.1:0-3873 GCA_032229765.1 Phycisphaerales bacterium
TGGGGGGGGTGGGGGGGGTGGGGAGGGGAGACGCAGGTGCCGTACGCGGGGCGAAGATGTGCGGAAGTTGTCGGATCGCGCGGAGACTTTGCAGTTCCGCTCGTCGGATTCCGATTCTCCTTCGTACACTCTGTGTGCCGCGGCGTCGTGGGTTGCCCCCATGTTCAGACCGCGGCGTGTGCCCATTGATCTGTCAGGTTGTTCTCATGCCGACGTCTCCATCGAAGGTTGTTGCGATTCTCGCGGTGCTCCTCGGGGTGTGGGCGCTGGTTTTTTGGATGTACCGCCCGGGCGAGGTGAATCTGGCGGGCACGCCGATCACGATGGGGCGTGCGCCGGGGTTTGAGGATCTCAAGGGCCCGGCCCTTGCGGCGATCGAGCCGCTGGAGACCACGCCGACGGATCCGATGCTTGTCCCCGCGGGGCGTGGTGAGGCTTCGGCGAATCAGGTCGGAGGCGGGTCGCTGCCGCCGGCGTTGGTGATCGGGAATCAGGGTGAGCTGAGCGCGGCGCCGAAGGCGCCCGCACCCGCCAAGTCGCGCACGGTGGTGATCCCCCCCAAGTTCCGTGAGTACACCGTCGCGAAGGGCGACGTGAGCTTCGAGGTCATCGCCCAGCGCGTCTACGGCGATCGGCGTTTCGCGTCGGCGATCAGCCGGGCGAACCCGTTCGTCACGCCCAACAAGCTTGTCGTGGGCCGCACGGTGCTGCGGATCCCGGAAGACCCGACGAACACGCAGGGCAAGGTGGTCGAGATCGCCGCGGGCAACCCCGCGGGCGGTGCGAATCAGTCCGTCAAGAAGACCGAGGCGACGGAGAAGCCCGCCAGCGGGCGGACGTACGTCACCAAGTCGGGCGACACGCTCTCGTCAATCTCGAAGCAGTTCTACGGCAAGGCGTCGCAATGGAAGAAGATCGCCGACGCGAACCGTGCCGTGCTTCCCGACCCGGCGAAGGTCAAGCCCGGGATCGAGCTGACGATCCCCGAGTGAACGTGCGCGGATCGGGCGCGGGCCTCGCTGATGAATCAAGAGAAACACGGGCAACCGGGCGGCTTGTGTCCGCTCGGCGTATCCTCCGACTCATCGAAGCATTCGGAGGCGAGCTTTGCCCAGCACATGCAAGCGGATTCTGGTCACCGGCGGCGCCGGGTTCCTCGGCTCGCACCTCTGCGACCGACTGGTCACGCAGGGGCATGACGTCATCTGCGTTGACAACCTCTTCACCAGCCAGAAGAGCAACATCGCCCACCTGCTGGGCAAACCCAACTTCGAGTTCATCCGTCACGATGTGACGCACCCGCTGTGGCTTGAGGTCGATGAGATCTACAACGCCGCATGCCCCGCAGCGCCGGGGCATTACCAGTACAACCCCATCAAGACGATGAAGACCAGCGTGCTGGGCGCCATCAACCTACTGGGGATGGCCAAACGCTGCAAGGCGAAGATCCTGCAGTTCTCCACCAGCGAGGTCTACGGCGATCCGACCGTTCATCCGCAGCCCGAAAGCTATCGCGGCAACGTCAACCCCATCGGTCCGCGTGCGTGCTATGACGAGGGCAAGCGGGCCGCCGAGACGCTCTTCTTTGATTACCAGCGCTCGAACAAGGTCAACATCCGCGTGGTGCGCATCTTCAACACCTTCGGCCCGCGCATGCACCCCTACGACGGACGCGTGGTGAGCAACTTCATCCGCCAGGCCCTGCACAACGAGGACATCACCATCTTCGGCGAGGGGAAGCAGTCCCGCTCCTTCTGCTACGTCAGCGACCTGATCGAAGGGATCGTCCGCATGATGAACGGGCCCGACGACTTCATCGGCCCGGTCAACCTCGGCAATCCCGACGAGTTCACCATGCTGGAGCTGGCGCAGAAGGTCATCGCGCTGACGGGCAGCAAGAGTAAACTGGTCTACAAGGCCATGCCCGCGGACGACCCGACGCAGCGCCAGCCCGACATCACGCTGGCGAAGAGCAAGCTGGGGTGGCAGCCGACGATCAAGCTCGACGAGGGGCTGAAGAAGACCATCGAGTACTTCCGCTCGATCGACATCACGCAGTTCCGTGCGCCGACGCCGAACTATTGATTGACTATCGCGCGTGCGAGGGCGCGGGCGAGCGAGCTTGGCGTCCTGGGCTTTCGAGCGGGTCTTGAATCAGTCGAAATCGGTCGACTTAAACGGCTGTTTGGATCGATCGATCACGCTTGGTTATGCGTAGTTCTTCGTTGCTGCGGGGGATTGGTGCATCCCGACGCGGACGGGTGCGAATCCGACGCAGGCTTCCCGCCGATCGGTGCGGAGCGATCAAATCGCGTACACTTGGCTCCCCTGAAATCGGTGCGTGTGTAGATGCACCGACGCTTCCGGGCGATGAGTTGTCGAAGGTCACTTTCCGTTTGTGAGCACACACATGGCGACCAATCCGTTCCTGCTGGCTGTCTCCACCATGATCGTTCTTGTCGCGGGCAGTTCGCAGTCTCTCGCTCAGCTCCAGCCCGGCAAGGGCGAACTGGTCGAGGGGACCAGCCAGCCCGTGGCGCGGTTCTTCGCGCCGTACTGGCAGCCCGGCGACGCGGTGGCGACCTTCGCGCTGAAAAAGCCGCTGAACAAGTCCACCGAACTGCCCAGCGACTATCCCATCAAGCCCATGTTCGAGAAGGTCGACGGCAAGCACCGCGTCCGTATCGAAGTCGCACCGGGCACGTCGCTCTACGGCACGGGCGAAGTCTCCGGCCCGCTGATGCGGAACGGACGCACCACCACCCTCTGGAACACCGACGCCTACGGCTACGACCCCACCAACCCGTCGCTCTACCAGTCGCACCCGTGGATCTTCGGCGTGCGCCCCGACGGCACCGCCTTCGGCATCCTCGCCGACACCACCTGGCGCACCGTGATCGACCTCAACGGCGGGATCACCATCACCGCGGAGGGCAACGCCTTCCCGCTGTATGTCGTCGATCGCGCAACGCCTCAGGAGGTCTGCACCGCCCTGATGGAGCTGACGGGTCCGATGCCGCTGCCGCCGCGCTGGGCGATCGGGTATCACCAGTGCCGCTATTCGTACTATCCGGAAGCGCGGGTCCGCGAGATCGCCAACGAGTTCCGCGCGCGGAAGATCCCGTGCGATGTGATCTGGTTCGACATCGACTACATGGACGGGTACCGCGTCTTCACGTTCGACAAGAACTTGTTCCCGGATGTGCCCAAGCTCAACGCCGATCTGGGCAAGATGGGTTTCAGCAGGATCTGGATGATCAACCCGGGCGTGAAGAACGAGAAGGGGTTCTTCATCAACGATCAGGTCATTGAGAAGGGCTTCGACGTCAAGACCGCCAAGGGTGAAACGTTCGTTGGGGCCGTTTGGCCGGGCAACTGCGTCTTCCCCGACTACACATCTGACAAGGTCCGTTCTTGGTGGGCGGGTCTGTACAAGGACTTCATGGCCAACGGGATCGACGGCGTGTGGAACGACATGAACGAACCGGCCGTCTTCGCGGTGGCGAGCAAGACCATGCCCGAGGACAACCAGCACCGCGGCGGGACGTACGCCTCAGGCCCGGGCATCGAGCCTCAGATCGTCACCCCCGGCGCGCACGCACGCTTCCACAACGTCTACGGCATGCTGATGGCCCAGGGGACGTACGAGGGCATCATCGCCGCCAACCCCACCAAGCGGCCGTTCGTCTTGACCCGCGCGGGGTACCTCGGCTCGCACCGCTACGCCGCCACGTGGACGGGCGACAACAGCGCCAACTGGTTCGACCTTGAGACCTCGATCCCCATGGCGATCAACCTGGGCCTTTCGGGCCAGCCCTTCGCGGGTCCTGACATCGGCGGGTTCAACGGCAACGGCCCGGGCAACTTCGAATC
>JAVTWO010000203.1:0-22639 GCA_032229765.1 Phycisphaerales bacterium
ACGGCTCTCCAGAGCCGTGCGCCCGCGGCAGGCACATCCTCGTTGCACACAGTCAACCAACCACGCCCGAATCACCCACCCCCCGCGTACGCTCGTGCTCATGCCCACCGACGAACCGTCAAATCGCTCGGCCACACCCGCACCTCCCGCCGGTCGGCGAAGCGTCCTCCAACTCCTTGGCTTCGTCCTGGGCCTGTGCATCCTGGGCTGGGTCATCTGGTCCGTCACGCGCGATCAGAACCGCCTGCAAGAGATCAAACGCCTCGCCGACGCCCCGCTCTGGCAGTACGCACTCGCCCTGGGCCTCTCAGGCCTCACCGTCGCCCTCAGCGGCCTGGTCTTCTCCGCCATGAGCCTGGGCATCGACGCACAGCACCGCCCCGGTGCGCTCCGCTGCGTCGGGGTTAACAGCGTTTGCAGTCTGCTCAGCTACCTCCCCATGAAGATCAGCCTCATCTTCAGGCTCTTCTTCCACCGTCGAATGGACGGCATGGATTGGCTCACCATCGCCGCATGGATGGCCTCCGTCGCCGCCATCATCCTCATCAGCCTTACGCCACCATTCCTTGCTACTTGGCTGGTCAAAGAACTCGACCTGCGCTGGTGGTCCATCGCCCTGGGCGGCATCGTCTTCGCCGGCTTCACCGTCCCCATCGTCGCCAGCTTTTTCAGCGGCACCCAGGGCCTCGCACGCATCGAATCCCTCGCCCGCTCCCTCATCATCGGGCGCGTCGGTTTCATCGCCCGCATCCTTCGCGCCGCGTGGTTTGGCAAACTCCACGCCGGGCTGATCCCGCTCAGCAGCAAGCGGGCCGTCTGGCTCGGTCTCACGCTCCGCTGCGCCGATGTCGCCGCCCAAGCCGCCCGGTTTTACCTTGTCTCGCGGATGGTCGGTGCGCCGCTGAGTGCTGAGCAGTGCGTCCTTGCCGGCGCGGTGTACTTTTTCATCCAAGCCGCCAGCCCCGCGGGCGTTGCGGGCCCGCGTGAGGGCGGGCTGATTGCGATTCTGGGTCAAGACGCCGCCGCGGTCGTGCTCGCCGTCTCCGCGGCGGAGGCCGTCGCCAACCTGCTCATGGGCGCCCTCTCCGCCGCCCTGCTCCGCGTGGACCGCCTTCTTGCGGGCGAGCGGAAAGTCGACGAGACCCCCGCCCAGACCGCACCGAACCAGGAGCGCGCATGACCACCGCCCAACCCACGCTTCGCCTCGCGCTGGTGCAGTTCAACCCCGTGGTGGGCGAGATCGCCTCCAACGCGCGTCGAATTCTCGACTTCGCCCGCAAGGCCCGCGACGCGCAGTGCGACCTCGTCGTCTTCCCCGAGCTTGCGCTCACGGGCTACCCGCCCAAGGACCTTTTGCTGCAAGGCGGCTTCATCCACGCCGTGCTGCGTGAGGCCCGCGCACTGGCGCAGCGCGCCCGCGAGCTGAACCTCACGCTCGTCCTGGGCACGCCCTGGCCCGTCGGGCTTGACGCGCACGCCGCGCTCAACCCCGCCATCGATCTGACGAGCCTCACCTTCGACCCCGCCCGCCTGCACAACAGCCTGCTCTACGCCGGTCCGACCGCCGACTCCTCGGGCGTCTATCACAAGCGCCTGCTGCCGACGTACGACGTCTTCGACGAGGACCGCTACTTCGAGCCCGGCTCGCAACCACGCGTCATCTCCGTGCCCATCCGCTCGAGCGCCACACCCGCCCGCGTGGGCCTGTCCATCTGCGAAGACCTCTGGCGAGGCGAGGACGCCGGGTTCGCCGCCCGATACCTCAGTTGCCCTGACCCACTTCTCGAGCTGCTCAACCCGCCCGACAAAACGCCCGGCGCACAAATCATCGTCAACCCCTCCGCCAGCCCCTACCGCCTGGGGATGGGCGCACGCCAGCGCGCCCTGCTCAGCCGCGTCTGTCGGACCCACGCCGTCCCCGTCGCCGCGGTCAATCAGGTCGGCGCCAACGACGAGCTCATCTTCGACGGCGGCGCCTGCGTCTATCACCCCACCAACCCAAACTCGACCCCCGCCGCCTCCGCCACCGCCCACGACGCGATCCTCACCGCCACAGGCCCGCTCTTCGAGGAAGCCCTCGTCGTCTCCGATATCGCCTTCACCGCCGCCGCCTCAGCTCCCGCACCGGTCGAAGTCCCCGACCCGCTCGTGCAAACCACGCCCGAAGAGCAGCTCTTCCGCGCCCTGACCCTGGGCGTCCGCGACTACTGCGCCAAAACCGGTTTCAAACGCGTCGCCATCGGGCTCAGCGGCGGCATCGACTCCGCACTCACCGCCGTCATCGCCGCCGCCGCCATGGGCAGCCCAAACGTCGTCGGCCTCTCCATGCCCTCGCGCTACAGCTCCGACGGCTCAAAGACCGACGCCGCTCAACTCGCCGCCAACCTCTCGATGGTCATGCACACCGCCTCCATCGAGCCCGCCTTCATCGAAATGAACCGCGTCCTCGCCCCCATCTTCGCCAACCTGCCCCAGGACGTCACCGAAGAAAACCTCCAATCCCGAATCCGCGGCACCCTCCTCATGGCCGTCAGCAACAAGCTCGGCGCGCTCGTGCTGACCACCGGGAACAAAAGCGAAATGGCCGTCGGCTACGCCACGCTCTACGGCGATATGAACGGCGGGCTCGCCGTGCTCAGCGACGTCACCAAACAATGGGTCTACCGCCTCTCCCGCTGGATCAACGCCAACCCCGCACGCCTGAATATCCCCGCCCTCTCCCCCGCCGCACTCCGCTCAGGCCCCATCCCCGCCGCCAGCATCACCAAGCCCCCCAGCGCCGAGCTGCGCCCGGACCAGAAGGACCAGGACACGCTCCCGCCCTACGAAATCCTCGACGAGATCATCGAGCGCTACGTCGAGAAGCGTCAGGCCCCCAGCGCCATCATCGCCGCCATGCGTGCGAGCACCGACGAAGCGACGATCCGCAAGGTCGTCCGCATGATCGACCTCAGCGAGTTCAAACGCAAGCAGGCCGCCACAGGCCTGAAGGTCACCTCGGTGGCCTTCGGCTCCGGTCGGCGCATGCCCATCGCCCAGCGCTGGCGCGAAGACGCCTCACCACGCTGACCCGCAGCCCATGAGTGAACCTCACGCCGCCCGGGTGTCCCAGTTCTTCGGGCGCACGTTCGACGGCGCGTCGGGCTTCTCGGTCCAGTCTTCCGCCGAGCGCACGTTCAGCTCGCTGGCGCACGTCTTGCGATAGCCCAACAGCCGGATCACCTCCAGCACGTCGGTCCACTGCGGGAAGGTCTTGTTGTTCTCGCGCTTGAACGCCTCGATCGCCATGACGAAGAGGAACTGTTCCTTATTCAGGTCCCCCTCCTCGGCACACCGCGTGAAGTCGCTCAGCCGCCGCCCCGCTCCCCGGCGGCGATCGAACCCCATGTGCGCACTCTCGCTGACGCTCCGCCCCGGATGATCGCGACGGTCAACCCCCGTGCGCCGATCAACAACCGAGCCTTCTTCCGCCGGCACGCCGGTGAAAGAAGGCTCGTTCTGCTTCCCTGACTTTGAGGTGAAATCCTGATTCGACATGACGCGCCGCTCCTCGCTGATCAAACCGAGGAGCCCCGCCCGCCCGCCCCGGGCCCACCGGCCCGGCCTTCAACGACGCGGATCAAAGATCCTCATCGTCTTCATCGTCGAAGTCGTCGTCGAAATCCTCTTCATCATCGTCACCCTCAGGAAGTTCTTCCTCACCTTCCTCAAGGTCCTCTTCATCCTCAAACTCCCCCTCCTCGTCCTCGTCCTCAAACTCGTCATCATCCTCAAACTCGTCATCGTCCTCAAAGTCGTCGTCGAAATCCCCCTCCTCGTCCCCCTTCTTCGCCATCTCAATCTCCGCAAAAACGCCACCCGTCGCTCCGACGGCCAGCGCCATCGCGCCCATACCCCCCATACCCCCCAACACCGCCTCGGTGTCCTCCACCATCAGCTCCTCACTCATCTTCCCCTGCTTCAGCATCACGGTCGGCATGGCTGTTCTCGTTTGAAGTGTGCTCTCGGCTCGCGTACTCAACTCGCCTTCTCAACTCGTCCACTCGGCTCGTCTGTTCGTCCCGTTTGCAATCCCTGTTGCACCCACATCCCCGCCCATGCTTCGGTCCGCCCCAGGCTTCGCTTCAGCCCGACTCGTGCCCCAAGCGCCCCAACCGTAACCGCGCCGCGGCCCCAGTCAACACCCCCCCTCCCCTCCTCCGCACTCTTTCCTCTCCCCACGCCCACGCTCGCCATAACATCGACCCATGCCCGCAGCCGACCACGAGCACGATCTCGACCGCTTTCAACCCCTCGCGCTCGGTCTCGGCTTCATCCTCCCAGGCCTCGGTCACGCCTCCCTCGGTTACACCGCCCGCGGCGCGTGCATTTTCACCTCCGTCGCCGGTCTCTTCGTCGGCGGCCTCGCCATCGCCGGCATCGACGCCGTCGACTCCTCCCTCGCCGTCCACAACTTCGCCACCGGCCTCTACGCCAAAGCCACAGGCCAGCCCCACAAACCCATCCAGGTCCAGGACGGCGACGCCGTGTGGTTCCTCGGCACCATGTTCGTCGGGCCCGCCGCCTTCGCCGTCGACTACGCCCACCAGTTCCAGTTCAAGGTCAACGACAACGGCGTCCTCCGCTCCGCCAAGCCCAACGAAGCCCGTGGCCCCGACGCCAAGCCCGTCCCCGGCATCGCGCCGAACGTCCGCGCACTGGGCCGCTCCGGTGAGATCGGCACCCTCTGCTGCACCCTCGCGGGCATGATCAACCTCATCGCCCTCATCGACGTCGCCTACTCCCGCCGCCGCCGATCAAGCCCCGCCGCCTCAACCGATTCTTCACAACCCGCCGCGACAACCAGCACCACCGGAGGTGCCGCGTGAGTCTCTTCCCCGCACTCTCCGTGACACTCGCGCAGCAATCGCCCATCGCCGCCGACGTCGCCCGCGCTTACCGCCCCTTCATCGACGCCATCGACGTCCACCGCTGGTGGTTCTTCCTGCTCATCCCCATCGCCTTCCTCGTCTCCATGGGTTACAAGGCCGTGCGCATGCACGAACTCAAGGGCTACCCACGCCAGGTCCTCATGATGACCGTCCAGATCGTCGTCGGCATGGTCCTCCTCGCCGCCGCCTTCTACGCACTCGTCGCCTATGCCCAATGGTGGGCCTCCCGCTGAACCATGCCCGTCCTCACCGCCACCAACCTGAAGCTCGCCTACGGCGAAAAAACCATCCTCGACGGCGTCTCCATCTCCCTCGAGCCCGGTGAACGCCTCGGCATCGTCGGCCGCAACGGCTGCGGCAAATCCTCCCTCATGAAAATCCTCTCGGGCATCACCAAGCCCGACAGCGGCGACGTCGCCGTCGCCCGCGGCTGCTCCGCCGGCTACCTCCAGCAAGACCCCAAGTTCGCCGAGGGCGAAACCCTCCGCGGCGCCGCCGAGTCCGCCTTCGCCGAGCTCCACCGCCTCCACCAGCAACTCGACGACATCTTCCACAAAATGGAAACCGCCGAGGGCGACGAGCTCGAACGCCTCATGAAGCTCCAGGTTCGCTACGAAGAGCAAATGCAGGCCGCCGGCGGTTACGCCATCGACCACAAAATCGAAGCCGTCCTCCACGGCCTCGGTTTCGTCGACGCCCAGTTCTCCATCCCCGTCACCGGGCTCTCCGGTGGTCAACGCGGCCGCCTCGCCCTCGCCAAGCTCCTCCTCGAAGAGCCCGACGTTCTCCTCCTCGACGAACCGACCAACCACCTCGATATCGAAGGCCGCCTCTGGCTCGAGGATTTCCTCGTCAACCAGTACAAAGGCGCCGTCGTCATGGTCAGCCACGACCGCTACCTCCTTGACGGCGTCGTCAAGCGCATCATCGAAGTCGAACAGCACCGCCTCATCGAGTACCCGGGCAACTACGAAGCCTTCCGCGAAATCCGCGCCCAGCGCCGCCTGACACAGCTCCGCGCGTACGAGAACCAGCAGACGCAGTTCAAGAAGGAAGAAGCCTTCATCCGCCGATACCGCGCCGGCCAGCGCGCCAAGCAGGCCCAGGGCCGACTTTCCAAGCTCGAACGCGCCAAAGAGTCCAGCACCCTCGAACGCCCCATGGAGGTCGACGCCTTCCGCCTCCAACTCCCCAAGGCCGACCGCACGGGCGACATCGTCGTCTCCGCCCGCTCCGTCGAAAAGTCCTACCCCAACGACCAGGGCGAGGTCCGCACGCTCTTCAAAGAGCTCGACGTCGTCATCGCCCGCGGCGAACGCTGGGGAATCATCGGGCCCAACGGCGCCGGCAAATCCACCCTCGTCCGCGTCCTCCTCGGCGAGCAACAGCCCGACGCCGGCACCGTCCGCATCGGCGCCAACGTCAAGGTCGGCTACTACCGCCAGTCCCACGATCACGTCGAAGGCGAGCCCCGCGTCTGGGAATACCTCCAACGCGTCATCCTCAAAGAAGCCCCCGGCCAGGGCGGCAGCGAGCAACAGGCCCGCAACCTCGCCGGCGCGTTCCTCTTCTCGGGCGATGATCAAGAAAAGCAAATGCACATGCTCTCGGGCGGCGAGCGCAGCCGCGCCGTCCTCGCCGGTCTCCTCGCCAGCGCCAAGAACGTCCTCGTCCTTGACGAACCCACCAACCACCTCGACATCCCCTCCGCCGAACGTCTCGAAGACGCCCTCGCCGCCCCCGACCCCGAAGACCCCGACGCCGAAGGCACATTCGACGGCACTCTCATCCTCATCTCCCACGACCGCGCCCTCATCGACGCCACCTGCGACCACCTGCTCATCTTCGACGGCCAGGGCAACGTCTCCACCTTCACCGGCAACTACACCCAGTGGCACGAGAAGCAAGACGAACTGAAGAAGCAGCGCGCCGAGGCCGAGTCCGAATCCAAACGCCGCCGCGACGATGCCGAACGCCAGCGCCGCCAAGCCGAGGAACAAAAAGCCAAAGCAGCGCAGCAACAAAAGCAGCAGCAAGCCGCCAGCAAGCCGCAGAACAAGTCCAACAACGCCCTGGCGCGGATGAAGACCGAGCAGATCGAGCAGAAGATCGCCACCATCGAATCGCGCATCAAGCAGATCGACCAGCAGCTCGCCGACGCCGACGTCTGGCGCGACCCGCGGAAATGCCAACAGCTCGGCGACGAACGCCAGAAGCTCGCCCAAGAGCTCGAACCCCTCGAGTTCGAGTACCTCAGCCGGATGGAATCGGGAACATAACCGAACGAGATCGTAGCTTCATTATCTATGAAATCTCTGCCTGCACGATCGATCTTGCAATGCATCCCGAAGCGATGTAGTTGGTGAGATAACAAAGATGTGCGGTATCACGGATTAGTTGGGTTTTCAATATTTGGTTTGTTCGCACTGGGAGCAGCGGGAAGGCCGGGTTGCACAGGATTTGAACGCCCTTTGGCTGAATCGCGTCCCCTTTGCTTGAACGCTTCGGGCATTAATTTCTTCAGCGCTTTCGAACTCTCGCCAACAAGGTGCCGAGGTAAGAAGTGCAGAAGTCCTAACAAAGTGAGAGAGAAGCACGCCGCTTTGGTTGAGATGGAAACCAAGGCACCGGTCGATGTAAACAGGATACCATGCACGATTTCAAGTGCTACAACCGTAGGGAACACACTGATCATAGCAAGCGCGACTGGCAGCGCGATCCACTTCCTCGTTTGTTCAACGAGCGGTTCGGATTTTGGGGAGGACATATTTCACTTGCCCCCCTTCTTGGATGCCGCTGCACCAGCAACCAAACCGGCTCCGGCCGCTACCGCCGCAACTGCGAGAAACGCACCCCAATTCACACCAGCCTGTGCGGGTTCACCGCTCTTCCCGCCCGACGGTTTGTTCGGCAGCAGCGCATCAGCTTGATTCAACGCTTCGTGAGCCGCGAGCATCGGCATGCTCTTGTTCAGCATCGTTTCGAACAGCTTCTTCACCAGCTCAGGCAGGAACTGCGCAAACTCCGCTTTGGTGTCAATGGACGCGTCTGACAGAGTGCTAAATGTGCCGGTGAAGTGGCCAGTCTCGTTCTTGTTCGGGAAACACAGCTTCCAAGCAGAGCCGGATCGAACGAATCGAAGCTGGTGTTCTGAAAGCTTGTTGCCCGGAACACCGACTTCAACCTTGCCAGGCAAACTATTCAGATAGTCTTCGATGCCCTTGATTCGATCTGAAAGTCCGGATGTCCAAGCTGCGTATGCCGCAGATAACTGTTCAAGAGTCATTTGGCTTGGATTCGCGGGTGGAGTGGCGGGCATTTTCGAGATTGTCATGCGGCAAACTCCTCGGGCTCACGCCCGAAAGTTGGCAATCACGAGCGCTTCAGGGCGCTCTGACCTAGGCTCCTCGATAGGGAACAATCCCGATCGACCAACCCCGCAAGGGGTTGAAGCCTCCCAAGGAACACCCTCGGGTAACCATTGTATTCGCGAAATGCGTCCGCGTGATTCAGTCGTGTGCATTTTTTCGGACTTCGGCTAACGCCACTGGATCGGTCCCACGCGTTGCCAACCGATTCTTTGCTCCAAATCGCACGTCAACGCCATTGCCGAGGGCGTTTCGGGTACAACAGTTCAATCGCCACCGAAAGCGACTTTGCACGCCGGTTCAGGATGCCCGCCGACTGGTCGTTCGCCCCAGCCCTATCCCGCAGAAGAGCTCGAACCTCTCGAGTTCGAGTACTTCGCCCGGATGGAATCCAACGGCTAACCACGCCGATTATCCGGACACGCCGAGCACATCACCCTCATCACGTCCGATGCGCTGACCGCTTTGAACGCTTCGGTGCATCACCCGAACCATCTCCAACGCTCTGTGCTGTTTATATCGAACACACGTTCGAGCACCTTCATGGGTGAACCCCTCAGTCTGAACTCCGAGCCCTCTCCCGTCGATCTTCCCCTCGCGACCCGATCCGGACGTTCCGGCTTGGGTTCACATCAGTTTCCGTTCGGAGGCGTTCCCACATGCAGACCCGCTTCAACACCGTTGCCGCCGCGCTCGCCCTCGTCTGCGGCTCACTGTTCACCCTCACCAACTCCGCCGCCCTCACCGCGGCCGAGCCCGCCGCGACCTCTAGCGCCGACTCCGCCGCCGAGAAGGTCAAGAACTACACCGAGAAGACCCTCGTCCCCTACTTCAACAACTTCACCGAGCTGAAGACCGAGCTCAAGGCCGCCAACGCCGCCCGCAAAACCTGGACCGCCTACTCCGAAGACTGGAAGAAGTGGACCCCCGCCGACGCCGAGAAGAACAAAGACTCCTTCACCTACGGCGAGTACCTCTGGACCGCCAAGAAGGACAAGACCTTCCGCTCTCAGCACACCTCCACCAAGGCCGCCGAAGTGATGAAGGAGTTCCAGACCAAGTCCGCCGGCGCCGTCGCCGAGTGCTTCGTCACCGACGCCAAGGGCGCCAACGTCGCCCAGACCGCCGTCACCAGCGACTGGTTCCAGGGCGACGAGGACAAGTTCACCAAGGTCGAGAACAAGAAGGACTGCTTCTACCCCGCCCCCAAGCGCGACGACACCGTCGGTCAGACCGGCGTCCAGGTCTCCATCCCCATCTGGGACAACAACGAGTTCATCGGCGTCGCCGTCGTCCTCGTCATCGCCGAGAAGGTCGACTCGGGCGTCGCCTCCGCCGAAGGCAAGTAACGAAGAACTCGCACCCTCGCGGTGCTCACACGGATTTCACCTTCTCCCGCGCGCACGCGAAACCGTCCGCGCGGGCTTCAACCGCCGGCAGCCCTCTTCTCCCGGCATCAACCGCATCACATCCGGAGATCCGTATGTCCAACCCGCTGAATGTGTTCAAAGGCGTTCGTGCTCAGATGGGCCTCGTCCTCGCCTGCCCACTCATCGCCCTGGGCGTCATCATCTACGTCACCAAGGCCGGGCTCAACGGCACCGACGAACAGTTCAAGCACGTCTTCGGCATGATGGTCCCCGAGACCGAGGCCGTCGCCGCCGCCGAGAACGCCACCACCGAAGCCATCAGCTCCGCCCGCGCCGCGGTGGCCTTCTCCGATGACGCCGAACGCAACGCCGCCATCGCCCAGGCCCGCGCCGCCCTCAAACGCCTCGAAGACGCCGGGCAGAAGCTCCACGACGTCAACGTCGAACACCACCCAGAGGAAGCCGCCGAAGCCCTCGCTTCCATCAAGCCCATCCCCGCAACCATCCGCCCCATCCTCGCCCTGATCGAACGCAACACCGTCATCGACAGCGAGCGCGCCCTCGAAATGCTCAAGGGCGACGAACTCAAGAAAGCCTGCGAACCCCTCCAAGCCATGGCCGAGGAAATGCGAGGCTCCCGCGCCGACGTCCAGAACGAAGCCGTCGCCCAGGTCGCCGGTCTGCGGCGTGACATCATCATCGTCTCCGCCGCCGCCGCCGCCCTCTCCCTCGCCCTCGGCGGCTTCTTCGCCCTCCGCCTCTACGCCCGCATCAACAATCTCACCATCCGCCTCAAAGAAATCGCCGCCGGTAAGGGCACCCTCCGCGACCGCCGGCTCACCCCGCCCGACAACGCCGAGCTCGGCTCCCTCGCCACCAGCTTCAACGGCTTCGCCGCCGAGCTCAACAAGCTCCTCGAACAGTTCGACAACATGGCCAAGGAAGTCCGCGACGAGGCCGGCACCATAGCCGGCGCGGGCGAACAGATGAACTCCTCCGCCAAGAGCCAGTGCCAGCAGGTCGCCAACATCGCCGGCGCCGTCGACGAACTCGCCCAGGCCGCCAACGAGGCCACCACCTCCAGCCAGCAAGCCTCCGAGTCCGCCGCCCGCGCTGGCGACCTCGCCCGCCAGGGTCGCGAAGCCGTCGCACGCACCATCTCCGTCATGAACTCCATCAGCGAGGCCGTCAACGCCGGCGCCGCCAGCGTCTCCGAACTCGGCAAACGCTCCGAACAGATCGGCGCCATCATCAACGTCATCAACGACATCGCCGACCAGACCAACCTCCTCGCCCTCAACGCCGCCATCGAGGCCGCCCGCGCCGGCGAGCACGGCCGCGGTTTCGCCGTCGTCGCCGATGAAGTCCGCAAACTCGCCGAACGCACCACCTCCGCCACCAAGGAAGTCGCCGACTCCATCAAAATGATCCAGTCCGAAACCGCCAACGCCGTCAAACGCATGAACGCTGGCACCACCGAAGTCAAAACCGGCATCAGCCGCGCCGGCGAAACCACCGCCAGCCTCGAAAAAATCGTCTCCAGCGTCGAGCAAACCACCGGCACCTTCAAGGCCATCGCCGAGTCCATCTCCAAGCAGAGCGAGCTGGGCACCCTCATCAAGGACCAGATCAGCTCCATCTCCGCCGCCGCCGACGAATCCACCCGCGCCGCAGGCTCCGTCGCCGGCTCCTCAACCAAGCTCGCCGACCGCGCCGGCAAACTCCGCGCAACCATCGCCGAGTTCGCCCGCGATCACGCCTAACGCTCTCGAACCCTTCACCACCAACGCAAAGGGCCCGGCTCATTCACGAGCTGGGCCCTTTTTCATTTCTCAATAAACCACCCCAGCAAACCACCCGCTCATGCCGACGCCGCCCCACCCGCCACCGGCGCCGCCTCCGCCGGGTCCGCACGCATGAACAGCGCCGCACCCTTCGTCAGCCCCTGCCCGGGCTTCAGCGCATACGCCCCGCGCATATCCGCCACCTCGCGCAGCCCCACCCCCGCACCCACCGCTCCACAGTTCCACGTCGACAGCAACTGCGCCGACGCCCTCGGAATCGCTGGCGACAACAGCACCGTCGCCACCCGCAGCGCTTCCGCACACTGGTACAGAATCGCCGCCAGCCGGTCCTTTGCACCCGCTTCCGTCTCCAACCGCTTCGCCAGCTTGAACGGCTCCGTGATATTGATAAACCCGTCGACCTTCCGCACCAGCCCGATCCCCTCGCTCAGCGCGCCGGCGATATCCCCGCGCGCAATCGCCGACAGCGCTCCCTCCGCCGCCGCGGATGTGATCGCCGCCCAGTCGTGCCCCTCCAGCGACAGCACCCCTTTCGGATCCGGAACCACCGACGCGAAGTACTTGTCGATCATGTTCCCCACCCGGCTCGTGGCATTCCCGATCCCGTTCGCCAGATCCGCGTTGTACCCCTCCACAAACTTCGCATGCGTGAAGTCCGCGTCGTTGGTCGACAAAGGCCCCTGCGTCGCAAGGTAATACCGGAACGCGTCCGACCCGTACCGCTTCACATACGCCGAGATCGTGTCCAGGTCGATGAAGTTCCCCTCCGACTTCGACATCTTCTTCCCGTCACGGATGAAGTACGAGTGCGCATACACATGCCCCGGCAGCGCCCTCCCCATCGCCATCAGCATCGCCGGCCAGATCACCGCGTGGAACCACAAAATGTCCTTCGCCATCAGATGGAAACCCGCAGGCCAGAACCTCCCCCGCTCCCCATCATCCACCGCCGTGAGATAGTTGCACAAAGCCTCAATCCACACATACACCCGGTGCCCCGGATCGCCCGGCATCAACACCCCCCAATCCTCCCACCCCTTCTCCCCCGCCTTGATCGCCCGGCTCACCGGCACATCCTGCAGCCCCTGCTTCAATCGCCCCAACACCTCGTTCCGCCGCGCCTCAGGCAGAATGAACCCCGGGTTCGCGTCGATGTGCTTCTGCAGCGCGTCCTGATACGCGCTGAGCCTGAAGAAGTAGTTCTTCTCCGTCCGCTTCTCCAAAGGCCGCTTGGTCACGGGCGAGAGGTAGTTGTGCTCTTTCGCCACCGCCTCGGTGAGGTACTCGTCCTGGGAAGTGTCATACCACCCCACATAGTCGCCCAGATAAATGTCCCCCTTCTGCTGAAGCTCCGCGATGTACTGCTGCGCCAAGGTCTTGTGCCGAGAGTCGCTGGTGCGATAGAACACATCGCTGCGGATGTCGATCAGGTCGAAGGCGACCTTGAACTGCTCCGAGCACCGATCCGCCCACTGCCTGGGCGTCATCCCGTTCTCCAGCGCCTTGCTCACCACCTTATCCGCGTGCTCGTCCGTCCCGGTCAAAAAGTACGTCTCCCGCCCCGCCAAACGCCAAAACCGCACCAGCACATCCGCGAACGTCGTCGTATAGCAGTGCCCAATATGCGGCCGATCATTCACGTAGTAGATCGGCGTGGTGATGTACACGGGTTTCTCAGCCATAACCGCAGCATAGGTGAACCCCACCCCACCCATCCGCCAAGCGAACCCCAAACCTCGTTGAACACCTCAACCCCGCTGAACCGATGTACTCCTCCGCCGCGTACAACTCCCCGGTGGCACGGCTCTCCAGAGCCGTGCACCCTCCACCAGCCGAACAACCCTCTCTCTCTCCCTCACCTCTCTCTTCCTTCCTTCTTCCGCTCATTCACCTCATTCATCCAACCAATCCACCCTCCGAGCCTCACCCATGAATGCCAACCTCCCCGCCAACAACCCCCTCCTCCTCCTCTCACTCGCCGGGCTCCTCCTCGCCTCTCCCGCCCTCGCTCAAACCCCCGCCGATCGCCCAGCCCTCGGCGGCGGCCGCGCCCTCGACGCCAACTCCAAAGTCGGTGGCGACGGCCGCAACCAGCAATCCCAAGACATCAACGCCCTCATCCGCTTCAACGACGCCGTCGTCACCGGTCAAGCCGCCGGCGGCAAAAGCTTCCGCGGCCCGCTCGGCTACCGCGCCGCCTCCGACTTCCGCGGCCCCCTCTCCTCAGACTCCAACTACCGCTTCGAACGCGATTCCGCCTTCTCAGGCCTCGCCTCCTCAGGCTACCGCTCCTCCGACCTCCTCTCCCAACAGTTCGCCCTCTCCTCCGGCCGCGCCAGCCCCTCATACGACCCCCGCATCTCCTCCGCCCTCACCCCCAGCCGCTCACCCGTCTCCTCAGGTGACTCCCTCCGCTCCCTCCGCTCCATCGCCGATTACGAAACCGCACAGGCCCGCCGACCCACCGTCCTCGGCATCACCGCCGACGAAACCACAGGCGCCCGCCAAGCCCTCACCGCCTCCCGCCTCACCGGTCTCCGCACCCAGCGCATCGACGACCGTCTGAACGACACCCTCCGCCGAACCTCCAGCACCTCCTCCTCCAACCTCGCCGACAACCGCCCCATCAACCCCGCCAACCTCACCGAGACCGCCCGCGCCGCCTCCCCCTCCTCCGCCGACCTCAACTCAAACCGCCTCACCACCCCAACCCCCGAGCGCTCCGCCGCCGCCCTCGCACCCACCGCCCCAAACGCCGGCGGCACCAGCCCCGCCCGCACCGCCTACTCCGACATCGCCGACCGCTTCCGCTCCGCCGCGGGCGCCGCCGATCTCCGCCGCCCCGAGGGTCTCCGCCCCGCTCGCACAGGCCCCGAAGAGCGCGACCCCCGCGCCGCCCGCGAGCCCCGCCCAACCCGCTCCGATCTCGAAACCGGCGCCTCCTCCGCCAACCGCAACAACCCAAACGCCCCGCTCAAAGGCGAAGACCCCGCACAGACCGAGCTTCGCCTCCTCCGTCAGCGCCTCGCGGGCATCCGCGCCGAGTCCGACCGACAGGCCGCCCAACCCATCGACCCCGCCCCGCGTCTGCGTCTTGATCTCGTGGGCACTCCCTCCCGCACCGTCGATCCCTCCAAGCCCGCCCCTCTGCCGGGCGAAGAGTTCCTCCCACGCAACCGAACCCCCGATTCCACATCAACCCCCGCCCGCACCCGCAGCGCCTGGGACGTCTACGCCGACCAGCAGCTCACCAAGGCCCTGCAGTCGATGCGTCAGGGCGAGCGCCTCAAGAGCCTCCTCTCCGCCGACGCCGAGAAAGCCCTCCCCGACTACGCCAAGCTCATGTCCGACGCCGCCACCGCCCTCTCCGCGGGTCGGTACTTCGATGCCGAAACCCTCTACACCCGCGCCATGTTCCTCAACCCCGATCCCGTCTCCGCCACCGCGGGCGACGTCATGGCCCGCGTCGGCCGCGTCCACGCCCAGCTCGGCGCGGGCCTGACCATGTCCTCCGCCACCGCCCTTCGCGCACTCTTCATCGACCACCCCGAGATGCTCCCCGTCCGCTACGACCCCGCCATCATCCTCCCCGCCAAGCGCGCCGAGGCCCTCGCCCAAGAGCTCTCCCTCGAGATGGGCAAGGGCATGACCGCCCTCGCCGACGAATCCGCCTACCTCCTCGCCTACATGGGCTTCCAGTTCGAAAACCAAGCCTGGCTCGACGAAGGCCTCAAACGCATGAAGCTCCGCGCCAGCGACATGGACCTCGCCCGCGCCGAGCAGGCCCTCGCCGCACGCCGAATCTGGGGCAACGAAAAGACCGAGCCCGACCAACCCCGCCCCGCCGATCCGACTCTCGCCCCTGCTCCCGCCCCCGACGCCAACAAGTAACCCCCGCGACATCCACCCGCCCAGCATCTCCCCCGATACACTCCGCCCATCATGCTGGGCTCCCGTCTGGGCAAAAACGCCGCCAACTACACCCTCATGGGCATCATCCTTGCCCTGCTCTCCCTTTTCCTCCTCTACCCCATCTACCTCACCCTCCGCGGCGCCTTCTACGCCGACACCGCCAGCCGCTCCGGCTTCACCCTCGACCACCTCAAACTCGTCTTCCAGGACCCCGCCACCAGCCAGGGCATCCTCAACTCCCTCTCCATCGCCCTCGGCACCACCTTCCTCGCCATCCTCATCGCCCTCCCACTCGCCCTCCTCTCCACACGCTTCGCCTTCCCGGGCAAAAAAGCCCTCAACGCCCTCATCCTCATCCCACTCATCCTCCCACCCTTCGTCGGCGCCATCGGCGTCAAAATGATGCTCGGGCACGAAGGCGCACTCAACGCCCTCCTGGGCACCCAGTGGGACATCCTCGGCAACGCCAAATACCTCGGCGTCATCACCGTCCAGGCCCTCTCCCTCTACCCCATCATCTTCCTCAACGCCACCGCCGCACTCGCCAACCTCGACCCCGCACTCGACGAAGCCGCCACCAACCTCGGTGCCGGCTTCTTCAAACGCTTCTTCTCCATCACCCTCCCCCTCATCCGCCCCGGTCTCTTCGCGGGAGGCACCATCGTCTTCATCTGGTCCTTCACCGAGCTGGGCACACCCCTCATCTTCGAATACCGCGCCGTCACCCCTGTCCAAATCTTCGAAGGCCTCAAAGAAGTCGAATCCTCCCCTCGCCCATACGCCCTCACCCTCGTCATGCTCACCTTCGCGGTGACCATCTACCTCCTCGGCAAACAACTCTTCGGCGGCCGCGCCCACGCCATGCAAGCCAAGGCCAGCCGCGCATCCTCCGAAGAGAAACTCCCCCTCCTCCCAGGCCTCGCCGCCACCCTCCTCTTCTTCACCGTCATCACCCTCGCCCTCCTCCCCCACGTCGGCGTCATCCTCAACAGCGTCAGCGCCACCGGCGCCTGGTACCAATCCGTCCTCCCCTCCCGCTACACCACCGACCACTTCCAACAAGCCCTCACCCACCCCGACAGCTTCTCCGCTATCACCAACTCCCTCAAACTCGCCGCCGCCGCCGTCGTCATCGACCTCATCCTGGGCATCCTCGTCGGCTACCTCATCGTCCGCACCAACATCAAGGGCCGCGCCCTCCTCGACGCCCTTTGCATGCTCCCCCTCGCCGTCCCGGGCCTCGTCCTCGCCTTCGGCTACGTCGCCATGAGCCTCTCCTGGCCCCTGGGCAAAGGCGACCCCCTCGACGGGCTCGTCAGCATCGTCGGCTCAACCCCCAACCCCATCCCCCTGCTCATCATCGCCTACGCCGTCCGACGCCTGCCGTACATCGTCCGCGCCACCGTCGCCGGGCTCGAACAAACCTCAGGCCAGATGGAAGAAGCCGCCATGAACCTCGGCGCTTCCCGCTTCACCGCCGTCCGAAGAATCATCATCCCCCTCATCGCCGCCAACCTCATCGCCGGCGCACTCCTCGCCTTCTCCTTCGCCATGCTCGAAGTCTCCGACTCGCTCATGCTCGCCCAACAGCCCCAGCACTACCCCATCACCAAAGCCATCTTCAGCTTCACCAACCGCCTCGGCGACGGCAACAACATCGCCGCCGCCATGGGCGTCTGGGGCATGGCCCTGCTCACCATCACCCTCGTCGGCGCCAGCGTCTTCATGGGCAAACGCCTCGGCGCCATCTTCCGAGTGTGATACGGTTTCCTGTCTTTGTCTTCTCTTATTTGCTATTTGGAAATTCGCAAATTTGGCAATTTGAAAATGCCCCCCCTCCCCCGCAATCCCGACGAAGACCCCACCCTCATCCGCCGCCTGCAAGGTCTCCGCAAGCCCTACGAGAAAGACCTCGCCCTCCGCAACCAGTTCGGCGCCCTCGCCAAGGACCTCAAGCGTCAAGCCCGCTCCGTCGGCTCGCTGGGCGACAGCCTCGCCCAGCTCCTCCCGCCGCAGCTCAAAGACCGCTTCGCCATCGTCTCCTTCTCCCGCGGCGTGCTGACCGTCCGCGCCGCCGACGCCTCCACCAAGTTCGAGCTCGACCGCTGGCTCCGCGCCGAGGGCGAGCAACAGCTCATCCGACTCGCCGCAACCAACCTGCTGCGCGTCAGACTCGTGCTGTAACTGCAAAACCCAGTGCCCAGTGCCCAGTGCCCAGTGCCCAGTGCCTACTACTTCTTCCCCTCCTCCACCTTCTTCACAAACACATACCCACCCTTCTCCGCACCCCACACCTGCTTCCCCTCCTTGTCATACCCACGGTCCCACGACCGCAGCACCTCACGCGTCAAAACCACCTCGCTCGTGGCATACGCCGCCCCACGCAAACTCGACGCGCACGTCCCCACGCCCGTCGCACCCACATACGCCCCGTCCCCCTGACGCGTCAGCGTGATCGAGCACCCGTCCTTCAGCGTCAACTGCTCCGGGCCAATCCCACTCAGCGGCTTCTCATTCTTCCACTGCCCCGCAAAGTTCTTCACCACCTCCGCCGCCGTCCCAGGCAGCTCATACACATCCGACCGCACCTGCCCCTTCCCAAGGTCCACCAGCCGGTACACCCGCTGGCGGTACGGCGCCTGCGGCATCTCCGCCACCGCCTGCTCCACATACACCCAGGGCCCGTCCTTGCGATCCGTCCAGCACGCCGCCATGTGCAGCACGATCACCCGATAGTCCGGGTCCGCCTTCGCCTGCGCCGCGCTGTCATAGCTCCCCACCAAATAGTCCCGCACCTCGAGCGTCGAGCTGCTCTTCGCACAGCCACCGACCATCACCGCCGCCACCAAACCCGCAACACCCACCAACCCCGTCTTCAACGCCGAGAGACCCATAACCGCTCCTTCCAAAGTTCGCACAATCACGCGCGGACCCAGCCGGATTCCAACCAGATCACACCACCATAGCCCCGCAATCCCGTCCTTGTCCCCGTTCTCTCCCCAGTTCTTCCCTCCCAAAGCAACACCTTCCCCCATCCTCCGTTCCCCTTCCGATCTTCACTGACCCGCTCCGCATCACATGCCGATGCTCATGCTGTCAGGGGGAAAGGGTGCTATGTTCTTCCGATCCACGCCTCCTGCCACCGCCCAGAGCGCAACCGTGCCCACCATCCGCGTCTACATGCAGCAGCCCACCCTCGCGAAGTACCGCGTCCCGGTCTACCGCGAGCTCGCCCGCCGCCCCGGCATCTCCCTCCTCGTTCACTTCGGGCAGAACAAAGCCATCCCCAACGTCCCCGCAGAAGGATTCCAGACCGTCCCCTACTTCCCCCGCTCTCTCCCCCGTCGCTTCGGCGACTTCATGTGGAACCCCCTCCCCGCCAGCGTCATCGCCAACAACGCCTGCGACGTCGCCATCCTCAACTGGAACATCCGCCACCTCAGCCTCCTCCCCGCTCTGCTCTGGGCCCGCTGGAAAGGCATCCCCACCCTCGTCTGGGGCCACGGCTACTCCAAACAAGAAGGCCCGATGAAACGCTGGCTCCGCTGGTCCGTCTCCCGCCTCTGCCAGGGCATCATCGTCTACAGCCACAACGTCGCCGACGACCTCACCCGCGCCGGCTTCGATCGCCACCGCATCTTCGTCGCCCAAAACACCATCGACCAATCCGAAATCCAAGCCGCCCGCCAACACTGGCTCGACCGCCCCGCCGAACTTCAAGCCTTCCGCAAACAACACCGCCTCGACGACCAGGGCCCGCGCCTCCTCTTCGTCTCACGCCTCGAACACCTCAACCGCACCGACATCCTCCTCCAAGCCCTCAACATCCTCCGCCAATCCTTCCCCTCCATCTCCGCCACCATCGTCGGCGACGGCGAAGCCGCACCCGCCCTCAAAGCCCTCGCCAAACAACTCAACCTCGATCACTGCGTCCGCTTCACCGGCGCCATCTACAAAGACCTCGACCTCGCACCCTGGTTCCTCTCCTCAGACGTCTTCGTCTACCCAAGCAACATCGGCCTCAGCCTCCTCCACGCCTTCGGCTTCGGCCTCCCCGTCGTCATCGGCAACACCATGCACCTCCACGGCCCAGAAGTCGAAGCACTCCAACCCGGGTCCAACGGCCTCACCTTCGAACACAACAACCCCCGCGAACTCGCCCGCGAACTCCAAAACCTCCTCAACAACCCCGCCCGCCTCAAAGCCATGGCCCAAAACGCCCACGACACCGCCTGCAATGAGTTCACCCTCAAACGCATGGTCGACGGCGTCGAATCCGCCATCCGCTTCGCCAAGGCCCGCCCAGTCGTCGAAACCGTCCGCCAATCCAACACCGACCCCCAAATCACCACCTTCTGATCACGCCAACAGCCCATTCGATCCCACCAATCTATCGCTTCTCTCTCTGAGCCAAACCTCAAACCTAAGCACACAACCAACTCGCCCCAACGGGGCGAAGGCCTGTAGCCACGGGTGAAGCACAGCGCAACCCGTGGAAACTCCCCCCCCAAGCACACCAATCAAAAACTGCCCCGAACGGGCAGAGGAACCTCCCCCAATCACCAACAACGTGAAAAACACACCCCCAAAATCTCTCTTCGCAACCAACTCGAATCTCACCCTCCCCAACCCCCATCTCTCTTCCATCTCTTCTCCTCTCTCCTCCGCGCCTCTGCGGTAAAATCTCTTCCCCAACTTCCCCCCCTTCCCTCCCTTCGTTGAAAAAAAAGACGGCCTCAAATGAGAAACCGTCTCCCTTCGCGTCTTCGCGTCTTCGTGCAAATCCCCGCCTTCTGTGCCATGTGCCATGTGCCATGTGCCATGTGCTTACGCAACCGAACGCAGCCGCCGCGCACACTCGCACATCTCCTCCACGATCTGCTCCAGCGTGTACGTCAGCTTCCACGCCGGGTAGTGCGACATGAACTTCCGCATATCGCTGTAGTAGCAAATGTGGTCGCCGATGCGGTTCTCCGGGTTGTAGCTCATCACGGGCCGCTTCCCCCCCGTCGCCTTCGCCAACATCTCCACGCACTCAATCAGCGACGCCGAGTTGCCCTTCCCACCGCCCAGGTTGTACACCTCCCCCGCCCGCGGCCTCTGCGCAAACTGCCAGAACGCGTTGATCACATCAAAGCAATGGATCTGGTCCCGCACCTGCTTGCCCTTGTACCCGAAAATCGTGTACGCCTTCTCGTTCACCGCGCAGTGGGCTAGGTAGTTCAAAAACCCGTGCAGCTCAACCCCCGCGTGCTGCGGCCCAGTCAAACACCCGCCCCGGAACACACCCGTCTTCATCCCAAAGTACCGCCCATACTCCTGCGCGAGCAGATCCCCCGCCGCCTTGCTCGCCCCAAACAGCGAGTGCTTCGTCTGATCGATCGAGAACGTCTCGCTGATCCCGTGCGCATACGCCGGGTCCGCATACTCGTACCGCGTCGCCTCCTCCCTCAACTCCACAAAGTTCGGCCCATCCCCATACACCTTGTTCGTCGAAACCTGAATGAACACCGCGCCCGGCCTGTGCCGCCGCGTCGCCTCCAAGAGATTCAACGTCCCCATCGCGTTGACTTCAAAGTCATCAAAGACCCGCGTCGCCGCCAGATCATGGCTCGGCTGCGCCGCCGCATGAATCACCAGCTCCACCGGATACTCCGCAAACAGCCGCTCAACCCCCGCGCGATCCCGGATATCCAGCGTCACATGCCTGAACCGCTTGCACTGCCCTTCAAGCCGAAGCCGGTTCTGCGTCGTGTCCCCCTTGGGCCCAAAGAACTCCCGCCGCATGTTGTTGTCAACACCGATGGTGTCGAACCCCATGCGATCAAAGAACGCAACCGCCTCCGACCCGATCAACCCCGAAGAACCCGTCACAAGCGTCAGCATGGCTCATTCCTCGTTCTGAATCACCATTCGCATCGACCAACAACCGTCAACTCAACGTCGACCATCTCACCCTTCATACCGCCCATACAACGCAATCACCTCAACCCCCTTCGCTCGCAAACCCGCCGCCGCACGCCACAGCGCCGCCTCGTGCACATCGCTCGACAGCACCACCGCGCTCAGCCCCCTGGTCATCGCCTCGCGCGAGTCGATCACGGGCTTGCCCTCAATCGCCGTCCCACGCAGCGCCGGGTTGTCATCGATCACCGCCACCACCTTCCCCGCACTCTCCCCAAGCGCCGGCAGCGCCTGCCTCGTATGCCGACCCGCCCCATACACCGCCACCGGCCCGTTCACGCCCCGCTCCGCCATCGCACGCCGCATCCGCCCCGCCGGCGTCAGATCAGGCAAATCCCTCCGCCCACGCAGCTCCGCCAGCACTTCCGCCTTCAACCACAGCCCATCCCCGCACGAAGTTTGCTCCTCGTTCCCCTTCGTCCACACCTCATGAATCTGGTACAGGCAGAACCCAAGCCCCTTCATGTACTGATCAATCTCCGAGAACGTCGAGCACCCTTCATACTCCGGCGCAAACTGAAACTCACAGTTCACCGCCCGCACCCCGCCGGTGCGCAGCAGCCCCTCCGCGCCCTTGAGCACCTCCAAGTCATACCCCTGCGTATCCACCTTGATCAGATCCACCCGCTTCACCCCCGCCCGCCCCGCCCATCCATCCAGCGTCACCAGCGGCACCTCCACCTTCCTCGACACCTCCAGCCACGACCCGTAATACCGCTTCCCCAGCTCGCTCGGCGGCAGCACACTCGAGCACCAGTGATCCCCCGTCACGTGAAAGCTCACCTTCCCCTCGCGCGAGCCCACCGCCGCCTCCACCACCTCAAACCCCGGGCCCTTCGCCGCCTCCGCCCTCAACACAGGCAAAATCGCAGGCGAAGGCTCAAACGCCACCACCCGCGCCGCAGGCCACAGCCCCAGCATCCGCCGCGCCGTGTGCCCCTCATTCCCACCCACATCCAACGCCACAACCGCCTCATCTCCCCGAAAGACCCTCGTCAGCGATTGATACGCATCGTGCGGAAACAGCTTCATACATCCATCCCTTCATGCATCCCCACCCACCCGCGCCAACTCACCGCCCAACCACCACCGCCTGCCCCTCGATCAACCCGCCCGGCGAAACCGCCAACCTCTCCAGCAGCGACCGCCGCATGAACACCGCGTCCATCGCCAAAAGCTCATGCCGATCGTTGTAATACTCATCAATCACCCGCACAAACGTGAACCCCTTCTCACGCAGCTCCACCACCAACTCCGTCAGCAGCGGCGTCTTGGGCCCATAGCACTTC
>JAVTWO010000204.1:0-3762 GCA_032229765.1 Phycisphaerales bacterium
CTTCTCCATCTTCACGCCCCCCCACCCCGACCTTCGGGGCACCCCCAATTTCATACATCACCCATAGCCAACGCAGGAAGGGCGTGTATCTTTGTATTCGCGGCCGTGCTCGCGCGTGGCTGTGAACTTTCGCCCATTCGATCTTGGCCGGAGAGAGAACTCAGGAGTCTCTCTCATGTTCGTCAAGACGTCGTTGAACAGCGTGGCTGGAATCATGGTCGGGGTTGCGGGGGTCGGGGGTTTGGGCTTTGCTTCGACCGCCGTTGCACAAACCGTCACCATCCCCACCGTCGCCATCGGCAACCCCGGCAACGCCCCCGACCCCGTGTACTCCGGCCGCGGTTGGGGCGCGGTTGAGTATTCGTACAACATCGGCGCAACCGAAGTGACCAACGCCCAGTACGCCGCGTTCCTCAACGCCGTGGCCGGCACCGACGCGTACAACCTCTACAACCCCAACATGGCCATCACCCGCACCGGCACCACCGGTTCGTACTCGTACCAGGCCTTCGACAACCGCGCCAACCACCCAGTGACGTTCGTCTCGTTCTGGGATGCCGCCCGCTTCGCCAACTGGCTGCACAACGGGCAGGGCAACGCCGATACCGAGACCGGCGCGTACTCGCTCAACGGCGTCATCAACCCAACCAACAACTCCGTCATCCGCAACGCCGGATGGAACTGGGCCGTGGCGAGCCAGAACGAGTGGTACAAGGCGGCGTACTTCCAGCCTTCGTCGCAGGGCGGCGACAGCGACAACTACTGGGAATACCCCATCTCGAGCAACGTGAGCCCCGCGCCGACACAGGCGAACATCCTCGGCAGCGGCTTCAACAACACATCACCGGTGGGCATCTTCGCGCCCAACTTCGCCGGGGCGTTTGACATGGCCGGCAACGTCCGCGAGTGGAACGACACCATCACGCAGTCGGGTCGATCCATCCGCGGCGGCGGGTTCTTCAACTTCCCCGCCGGCACCGGCAGCGGGCTGCTGGATTTCAGCCAGGACGCAGAACTGGAAACCTTCGACGTGGGCTTCCGCGTTGTGCAGATTCCGGGACCGTCGGCGCTCGCACTGATGAGCCTCGGCGCCCTGGGCGCGACGCGGCGGCGTCGCTGAAGTCGCGGTTCGATCTGCGAGTTCAGGGCCTGTCCCGGAGCGGAATCTCTGGGCGAATGTTCACATTGCGCAGATGGCACAGAGCACAGCACCAACTCAGCGCACAGACGCGACAAGAAAAGATGAGCGGGGGGATATGTCCGAGCTCCGTTCTCTTGAGTAGGTTCCAAACCACGGTGCGTGAGCTCCGGTGTTCCTTCGATCGCTTCCTGCGCGTTGAAGAGCCGGCCGGAGGGTCATGCTGAGAGCTGTTCAAAGGCCGAATTCTGGCCCGACTCAAGAACAAACCTATCTGCGATCTCGGTAGCGCGATGCCGCGGATTCACCGCGTCCTGTTTGCGGAGTGCTTCGACGGCTCAGTAGGTGAAGTTGGCGTTGGGGTCGGTGGTGCCCAGCGCACTCGCCGCGCTGTTGCCGGTGATAGCCGGAGGCGCGGCAACGGCGGTGCGGTCGATGATCGGGCCGTAGTGATTGGACCCGACGAACGTCCAGTTGATGGCATTCGCGGAGCAGGTGTTCCGGATGATGATGTTCCGGATGCCATCGATGTCGATCCCACGGTCGTTCCCGTTGCAGGCATTATCTTCGATGCGGTTTCCGTCGCCGGTGACGAGGATGCCCGCGCCGGTAGACGCGCCGACCCCGTTGTTCGACGACGCCACGCCGGTAACAAGCGTGTTCGAGAGGATCTGGACACCGTGACTGGTATTCTTCTGCGCGACACAGCCGCGGACGATGGCGTTCGAGCCGGTCTTGATGCCCGCACCGGTGTTGGCGTTCGCGATGCAGTCGATGATGCTGCTGCCATCGTCGGCGAAGATCCCCGGGTTCTGGTTGTTCTCAGCGATACACCCGACAACCAGCGACGAGAAACCGACGGTGATGCCGCTCCCCGTGTTGTTGCTCGCGGTGACAAGCCGCACCCGGGCGCGATCGCCGAGTCGGATGCCGATCGAGCACTCGCGAACGAGAACGCTCTCGACAACGATACCCGTGGCGTTATCGAAGATGTCGATGCCTTGGTTTCCCCAGTTGCGCAAAGAACCGTTGCGGACGCAGACGTCGACCACCGTTGCATCCGTGCTGGTGATCCCGTCGAGTGATCCGGCGCCACCCACCATCACGAAGCCGCTGAGATCGATGGTGACGTTGTTCGCAGCGATCTTGATGCCGTGCTTACCCGCGACTCCCTGGATGTTGCCGGTGAGGTAGTAGGATCCCGGCTGGGTAACCTTAAAGAGGCTGTCGCCGTCGCCCGGGGTGTTTGTGGCGTCGATCGCGATCCGTGGCTCAACCTCGATGAGCGTCTTATTCGTCGAAACCACCGGCCCCGCGGGTGGAGCCAGAGGACCAGCCTGACACACGCCGATCAAACCCAGCACCGAAAGAACAGCGGACCCAATACAACTGAAGATGGCTCTATGACTGCTCATTGTGAACATCTGTTTGACCCTCGATATGTGCGCAGCCGCGTCTCGCAAACGCTCGCAAAGAACTCGCGCACCTTAATGCGTCGTTCCACGAACACGTGGCTAAGGGTCTTTCACTCTCCGACGGCCGGGCAAGAACCATCACACCTGCATCACCGGCCATGGTCGTTCCATGACATTTCCACGCGGGCAATCTCACCAGTCAAGCAGGCCAACAACGCTGCGCAAGAAAGCAAACCACCAAGTCACCGCCGACAAGGCTTTGAAATGTCCGGATTTCACTGGAGGCCTCGTCAACCATGACGGAGCCCGAGCCACCTTCCAAACCGTCTTGAAGAGCGCGCCGTAACCGATGTCCAGAGCAACCAGCCCTAGGCGAAGTACTTGATGGTTCAAGCAGCTCAACGCGATGTGCGCTTCAGAATCTCACGCCGCAGCCAACCCTCATACGTGTCCAGCGACACGATGCAGGCGATCTTTTCCGCACGCCACTGCTCCGCATACTCCCCCTGATTCAAAATCGGGATCTACCGGGCAAACCGCTCCACATACGTCGGCCGTGGTTGGCACGCTCGCGGTTGCCTCGATGTGAGACTCCACGAACGACCACGGCCCGAGCGTGCGCCCGAGCCGTGGAGAAATGGACTTCAGCCATGCGATCGGCGCTCAGAGCACACTCATCGACGACGACGCCCGCCCGCGGCGAGCAGACCGCCGAGGCCGAGGATCGCCGCGGCGCCCGGTGTGGGCACGAAGCTGACCACAAAGTTGTCATTGAAGCCTTGGTTGGTGTACGGTGCCCCGCCGGCTCCGCTTCCGTTCGCGGTGTAGAAACCGAATCGCATCGGCGCGCCCGTGGCGGAGAAGTTGGGACCCGGACCAAGCTCGCCGCCGCTCGGATTGATGAGGAACCAATCCCCCGCGACGGGAGTAAAGACGTACGTCTGCCAGTTGGGCGTGTTGAGTTGATACCCAGCGAACCAGATCAATCCACCTTGCTCCACCACGGCGCCCAAGGCAGACAGGCCGCTGATATACCGCGCGTCGATGGAAATGCTGAGATTCGTCAGTGCACCACTCGCCGCGGGGTTGTAGGTGAATGCGGTATAGATGCTCGCGTTGTACGAGCCACTGTTGTTGGCTCCCGCAGAGTTGCTCGTGAGGCGTGCCGCACCGTTGTTACCCGCGCCGCCAGTCAGCACCTGCACGCCA
>JAVTWO010000205.1:0-22582 GCA_032229765.1 Phycisphaerales bacterium
GGCTGGGTTCATGCGTGAAGAGTCTTCGGCGTGTCGTTGGTGAGTGCTTTGGGGCGGTTGGGTGTGTGGAGCGAGTCAGCCGTGGCGAAACGACCGTTCAGTTCGATGCTCTCGGCGGTGGGTGGCGGCGCTGGTAGTGCGAGCGGGGAGAATGGTGCCTCGAAGGATGGTGCTGCGCTGCAGGCGGTTTCGGGGGAGCCGAAGGACTGGTCGCGTGTGGGCGAGATGCTCGGGGCGCTGGCGCCGCGGGTTGATCGTCTGCGGTCGTTCCCTGATGCGCCGGGGTCGGATGTTGAGCCCTGGGACACGCTGCTGGGGATGCTCGCCATCGACGAGCACTCGGCGTTGAAGAAACTCGCCGAGCGCACGGGTCTGCCTTTGCAGAACGAGCCCCGGCTGCAAGAGTCGGCCTCGCGGTTCTACGAGCTGGTCCCGGGCTCGATGGCGCGTGAGCATCAGGTCGCGGGGCTGAGCAGCGACGGGCAGGTGATGACCGTTGCGACGAGCCAGCCCATGCAGCCGGCGATCTTCGCGCTGATCGAAGAGAAGCTGGCGATGCCCGTGCGGCTGGTGCTTGCGCCGCGCGCCAGCGTGACGAACCTGATCAACCGCGGGTACGAGCAGAAGCAGGACCTGGTGACGGAGATCGTCGAGGAAATGCCTCTGGACGATCGAGCGATCCAGAGTGCCGCGGGCTCGATCCGCCAGTCGAACGACCTTCTGCAACTCGCCCGGCAGACGCCGGTGATCAGGCTGGTGAACATGATCCTGTTCGAGGCCCTGCGTCGGCGTGCCAGCGATATCCACGTGCACCCGATGGAGAACAAGCTGGTCATCCGCTTCCGGATCGACGGCATGCTGGTGGACGCGTTTTCACCGCCGCTGGCGCTGGCGAGCGCGATCAGCTCGCGTCTGAAGGTCATGACCGAGCTGGACATCGCCAACCGCCACAGCCCGCAGGACGGGCACACCAACGTGCGGATCGGCTCGCGGAAGATCGATATTCGTCTGTCGGTGATTCCCAACGTCTACGGCGAGCGGATCGTGCTGCGTCTGCTCGATCAGAGCCAGAACCAGCTCGGGCTGGAAAAGATCGGCATGGGCAGCGACCTGCGCGACAAGCTCGTGGCGCTGATCAACCGCCCCAACGGGATCATTCTCGTCACCGGTCCGACGGGCAGCGGCAAGACCACGACGCTCTACGGCGCGCTGGGGTGCATCGACCGTTCGAGCCGGAACGTCATGACGGTTGAGGACCCGGTTGAGTACCACCTCGACGGGATCAGCCAGACGCAGGTGAACCCGAAGCGCGGGGTGACGTTTGCCGCGGGTTTGCGGGCGCTGCTGCGTCAGGACCCGGACGTGATCCTGGTGGGTGAAATCCGCGATAAGGAAACCGCGGACCTTGCGACGCAGGCGGCGCTGACGGGCCACCTGGTCCTGGCGACCCTGCACACCAACGACGCGCCGAGTGCGATCTCGCGGTTGGCGGACATCGGTGTCGAGCCGTATTTGATCACATCGACGCTGCTGGCGGTGCTCGCGCAGCGGCTGATCCGCAAGACCTGCACCGACTGTCACGGAACGGGCAAGAACGCCCTGACCGTCGCGGGAACGGTGGGGCTTGATGCCGGCGTCTGCGAGCGTTGCAACGGCACGGGGTACTTCGGCCGACAGGGCATCTTCGAGCTCATGGTGATGAACGACCAGCTCCGCCGACTGACCGGGCAGAGCGCCGACGCGATCGCGCTGGGCGATGCGGCGAAGGCCACGGGGATGACCACGCTGATGGACGATGCGATGGCGAAGGTGGCGCAGCGTGTGACGACCGAGGCGGAAGTCCACCGCGTGCTGGGTTGAGTTTCGCGTAGGTCCGCGAACAAAGGAAGATCCCCGCGTGAACCCGCGAGTTCCGGGCGTGGTTGACGCGCATCCGTTCGGTGCTATACTTGCATGATGACGCAAGTAAGCAAACAACCGCGCCCGCCGATGAGCCCCAAGCAGGCCCTCACGCGTCGCAGGCCCGTCGACGGGCTGCTGGACGCCGAGCTGTTCAAGGCCCTGGGCGATCCGACGCGTCTTCGCCTGGTTGCCTGCCTGGTGAAGTGCGCCCGTGCGTGCACGGTCAGCGAGATCGCCGAGTGCTGCTCGGTTGATTTTTCGGTCGTTTCGAGGCACCTGCAACTGCTCGAACGCTCGGGCGTGCTTGAGTCCACCCGCACCGGGCGCACCGTCTCGTACCGCGTCCGCGGCGACGAACTCGCGGCGATCTTCAAAGGACTCGCCGACGCCATGTCCGCCTGCGGCGATTGCTGCAGCACGCGTGACAGTTCTTCAACGACCGGCAACACCTGCTGCTGAAACAGGAGATGACGCATGCCCGAAGCAAAGAACAAACTCAAGGTCATGTTCCTGTGCACGGGCAACTCATGCCGGAGCCAGATGGCCGAGGGATGGGCGAGGGCCCTGAAGGGCGACGTGATCGAGGCGTACTCCGCCGGGACCAACCCGCACGGCATGAACGCGCTGGCGATCCGCGCGATGCGCGAGGCGGGCGTCGACATTTCCACGCACACCTCCAAGCGACCCGAAGATTTGAACACGGGCTTCGACGTCGTCGTGACCGTCTGCGACTCGGCCCACGAGAACTGCCCCGTCTTTCCGGGCGCACGCGTCGTGCACGTCGGGTTTGAGGATCCGCCGCGCCTGGCAAAGAACGCCGCGACGGAGGACGAGGCGATGCCGCACTACCGGCGCGTGCGCGACGAGATCCGCGCGTTCATCCTCACGCTCCCCGGCTCGATCATGCCGTGAGCGTTGATCGCGTCGAACGAGTGAACAAACAACAAAGCCCAGAACCACATCACGGAGTACACCCATGACGAACTCCTCCACGAACGCGAACACCGCCGCCGCCAACACCTCATCCTGCGGCTGCGCCCCGGGCTGCTGCGGCACTTCGAAATCGACGACTCGCGCCGAAACCAAACCCGCAACACCCCCTCAGCCCGCGGGGCCTTTGGTTGCCTCCGCCAACGACGAACTCCGTCAGCAGGTCCGCGCGGGGTACGCCCAGATCGCCAAGCTCGGCGTCTGGACTTCGTCGACCGCTTTGAGCGACCCGACAACCGGATCGACCGTCGCGGAAATCGACTCCGCCGCGAGCTCGTGCTGCGGCAGTGGGGGATCGACCGGCGGCGGCGGGTGCTGCGGGCCCGCGAACTTCACGCCGCAGCAGCTCGCCCAAGCCATCGGCTACGCACAGGGCGATCTTGCCCTCGCGCCCGAGGGCAGCAACATGGGCCTCTCCTGCGGCAACCCAACCGCCATCGCCTCGCTCAAGCCCGGCGAGACCGTGCTCGATCTCGGCTCCGGCGGCGGGTTCGACTGCTTCATCGCCGGGCCGAAGGTCGGGTCCACCGGCCGGGTCATCGGCGTGGACATGACCCCCGACATGATCAGCAAAGCCCGCAAGAACACCGCCTCGTATGCGTCGCAGACCGGGCTGAACAACGTCGAGTTCCGTCTGGGCGAGATCGAGCATCTGCCCGTTGCCGATGCGAGTGTGGATGTGGTGATCTCCAACTGCGTGCTGAATCTCTCGCCGGACAAGCCGCAGGTCTGGCGTGAGATCGCGCGGGTGCTGAAGCCCGGCGGGCGGGCGGCGATTTCGGACCTGGCGTTGCTGCGTCCGCTGCCCGAGTCGATCCGAGCCGACGTTGAGGCGTTGGTTGGGTGCATCGCCGGTGCGCCGCTGGTGGACGACCTGAAGGCCTCGATCACCGGCGCGGGTCTCTGCATCGTTTCGCTCACCTCGAAGCCCCAGTACGTCGAAGCCCTCGCCGCGTGGAGCGACCCGCTCTATGCGAAGATCGCCAAAGGCTTGCCCAACGGCACCAAGCCCGCGGACTACATCACCAGCCTCGACATTCTCGCTGCGAAAGATTGATCCCGCGTTCAAATCTCGCTGGCCTTGATCCTCCGAGCTTCCATCCACAGCTCGCGGCTGTCGCGGATGATCTGAACCACGGTGAAGAGGTTCAGCCCTGCGGCGATGAGATCGCCCACGGGCAACGGGCCGTCGGCGGCCATCAGAACGCCCGAGGCGGTGATCCGCGCCGCGTACTTCTTCATGACGGCTTTCCAGAAGTACCTGTAGCCGATCGTCGCCCCCGCGCCGCTCGCCGCCACGAGCCCCATGTCGGTTGCAAACTGTGCAATCGAACGGTGCGCGAGCACCGTGCTCAGATCGATGGGCTTGAAGACACGCAGCTTTTTCATCGCCGCGAGCTTTGCCGCGATAAACGCCAGCAGCGCCAGGCGAACCGCGAGCTCGACGGATTCGCCGCACTCCAGATCAAGGCTGTAGACCACCAGCCCGGGCACGGCCCTGCGCACCAGCAGCTTGACCTTCAGCAACCCAGGCACGTGCGCTACGACGTGGTCCTTGGGATTGAACACGTGTCCAGCGACGTATGGCAAGTGGTAATACCTGTACGCGACACTGAGGTTCCCCACCTTCTGCGCGCCGGCCTCAAGCCCGCTCTTCGACCAGGGTTTGATCTCGTAGAACGCACGCTCTGTCCGCGTGTGGATCAGAAAGTCGGGGATGTAGAACATGTGGTGTCGGCGTAGCCGCCCGTGCAGGTCCTTCTGCAGGGCGATGCCGAACTGCTTGTTCTTGGTGGTGAGGAAGTACGTGTACGCCGCGGGGTTGTGATCATCTCGGAAGAGCGAGCCGCTGGCACGTGCGCCGGGGTTCTGTGCGCAGAAGTCGGCCCAGATGAGTTCCTCGGCAAAGTGACCAAAGTCCGACAGGACCTGCTTTGAAAGACCCGGAATCTCGCTCGGTGCGACGCCTCGGCCCATGACGACTCCCCGCGTGTGGGAACCGTTTGAGCATACCGCATTCACGCCGACGGTTGTGCGGCAATCGGTTGGAATCCGCTCAAGCGCGCCCGCGCGAAAAGCCCACGTGGAGATTTCACGCCGGGTTCGACGGCGGATTGACCGGCAGTTCGACCCACACCGTCGTGCCCGTCCCCCAGACGGAGTTGATTCCCACGCGCCCGCCGAGCGCTTCGCACGCGTGGCGGACAATCGCAAGCCCGAGCCCAGAACCGCGCCGACCGGTCACGCCCGTCCGCGCGGTGTCAACCTGAAAGAACCGCTCGAAGACCCGCTCCTGCTGCGCAAGCGGGATCCCCTGCCCCTTGTCCTTCACCTCGATCCGCATCATCGCCCGAGGCTGCTCTTCATCCTGCTGCGCCCGAGCCTCTTGCGTCACACGCACCGTCACCACAATCGGCGTGCGCTCGTGCGCGAACTTCGTCGCGTTGTCGATCAGGTTCCGCAGGATCAGTTGCAGCAAACGCGCGTCGGTCATCACGCCCCGCGCCGAGGCAAGCTCGCGAAACTCCAGACTCAGCCCGCGCTCGGCACAGATCGGCTCAAAGATCGTCCGCAGCGCCCGCTCGAGCTCTTCGACATCCAGAGGCTGCAACCGCACGGGCAACTGCCGCGACTCGGCCCGCGAAAGGTCCAGCAGATCGCGGATCATCTCTTCCAGCCGCTGGACGTGGTTGGCGCACATCGAGAGAAACCGGTCGCGGATGGGCGGATCTTCCGCGCCGCCGTCTTGAAGCGTCTCGATCGCGATCCGTAGTGCGGCGACGGGCGTGCGCAGCTCGTGGCTGGCGTTGGCGACGAAGTCCGTCTGCTGCTGCACCGCCTGGGCAAGCTCGGTGACATCGCGCAGCACGAGCACCGCGCCGTAGACGCCTTCGCCCCACGCCGCGGGGAGCGGGCTCGAGGCGACCTGGAACGTCCGCCGACCACCGGGGATCGTCATCACGACCTGTTCGACGCTGCTCTGCCCGGCGCGAGCGCGCTCGTGCAAACGAAGCACCTCTTCACGCGTGAAGACCTCGCGCACGCTGCGGCCCATCAGCGTGCTGCCCTCCACCGAGAGCATCCGCTCCGCCGCGTTGTTGCACATGATTACCCGCTGATCATCACCCGTGACGATCACCGGCTCTGTCAGCCCGTCGATCAGCGCCCCGAGGTTGCGTGACTTCTTTGCCAGTTCCTTGATCTGCTTCCCAAGCCGATCACCCAGCGTCGTCAGGGCCTGCTCCAACGCGCGAGGGTCGCCCTTCGCCTCGCTTGCATTGGATTCAACACTCGCGGCGGATCGCTGATTCTCTCGTACTTGCTGAGGCGTGCTGAGCCCCGCGAGGCGGTTCGCCTCAGCCGTCAGACGCGCCAATCGTCGCGATCGGCGTTTCGCCCGCGCGATGAGCAGAAGCCACGAACCCGCGATGAACCCCGCACCCGTCAGCGTCGTGAGCGCCACCGACTCGCTGGTGAGCGCAACCACCGCCGCGGCGCTCACGCCGGCGGTCATCACAAGCCCGGGCCAGATGGTGTCGCGGTCGAGCATGCAGATCCACGCAACGCTGAGCCGTCGATCGGCTCAGCGCGGAAAGACAACCCCCAACGGAGAATCCAAAGCACCTTACGAGCATACCGCGATCCGCCCATCGGCTTGCGCCGAGAGTCGGTGCGTGCTCGAAACGATTCTTCAGTCCTCAACACCCTGACCGGCACGCTGTTCGACGGCACTCTCGACCGGTGCGTCGAGCAGTTGATACCCCACGCCGCGGATCGTGCGGATCATGCTCCCGGCGCGTTCGAGCTTTTTCCGCAGGGCGGCGATGTGCACGTCGATGGTCCGGGCCGTCACCACCACCCCGGGGCCCATCACCCGCGAGATCAGCTCATTGCGCGAGAGCACCCGCTTGGGTGCTGCGAGCAGGGCGGCGAGGAGCTTGAACTCCGTCAGGGTCAGTTTGGTGTCCTGCCCGTCCACGGTGACCACGTGACCGGCAAGATCCGCCGCGATCGGCCCGACTTTCAGCACGGCGGCATCGTTCTCACCGGCCGGGGTCCGCCGGAGCAGCGAAGCCACGCGCGCTAACAAAACCTTCATCGAAAAAGGCTTCGTGACGTAGTCGTCCGCCCCGACACTCAGCCCGGCAAGCTGGTCGGCCTCGTCAGCCCGGGCGGTGAGCATGAGGATCGGCACCGCCGCGACCCGGGGGTTTGTCCTGATCGAGCGGGCGACATCGAGTCCCGACATCCCCGGGAGCATGAGGTCCAAGATGATCAAGTCCGGCGCGTCGGCGGTGACCAAGCGGAGGGCGGTCTGCCCGTCGGAGCAGATTTGGGCGGCATAGCCGTGCTTTTTGAGGTTGAAGGCGACCAGTTCCGCGAGGTCCTTCTCGTCCTCAACAACCAGGATTCGTCGAGTGGCGATCACGAACGGGCTCCTTACGTGCGGGGATCGATGGGCCGGGAGGTCGTGAGGCTTTGGAACTGTGAAACAGAGAAGCGAAAGGGGCGGAATGGGGACAAAGCACGAACTTTTTATGAACAGAATGAATGAAGAAATGTGAGCGCAAGTCTAGCCGAGTGTGAGGAGTTCAAAGAAAAAGCTGGTGTTCACTATCTTGGGGTGCCGATAGGGACGAAGCCGGGAAATGAGTGAACACAAACTTTCCGATCGTGGAGGTTTGCAATCACTAGTCTACCTGGTTACAGTTGGGCCCTCTGGGGAGCTTGGCGAAAGCCGGTTGCCTGAGGGCCGACCGAAGCCGGGCCTTTGCGGAGCGAATCGCGAAGGTGGAGGCCGGATCGGTGGGATGGACGAGTCGGAGTGTTCCGGCTGGTCTGAAGCACGAGAAACACGAAGGGACGCGACGAGGCGGAGCGTTCCTGACGAATAAGCAGGCCGCCTCAAGGTTCCAAGGAGTCAAGAAATGAGTCACGCCAAGCTTCTGTGCCTGTTCGCCGGTGTCGCGATGACCAACACGGTTTTCGCCAACACCAACACGGTCAACCGCGACGAAGTTCGCGCCGTGGTCGCTGAGATGATGGCTGATTCCGAGTCCCGCACCAGCCTTCTCCAGGGCGGCGGGAACGCGGGGTACGACAAGAAGTTCTTCGTGTCGTCGGCCGACAACAAGTTCCGCCTGAACTTCAGCGGCTACCTGAAGGTCCGCTACACCCTGAACATCCGTGACGAGAACGGCGTTCCGGGCACCCTCGGCGGCTTCGGCAACGGCGGCGCTCCCGACACCTCGTTCACCTCGAACTTCTCGATGCGCGACATCGCCGTCCAGTTCGACGGCCACGTGGTCTCCCCGGACCTGACCTTCGCGGTCCGCGTCCGTGGCAACAACGGCAACTCGGCCTCGTTCGATGACGCCTACGTCGCCTACAACCTGGGCGATGGCTGGTACGTCAAGGGTGGTCAGTACAAGCTCGCCTTCAGCCGCGAGCAGCTCATGAGCGACACCATGATCACGGGCGCTGAGCGCTCGATCAACGACGCGTTCTTCAGCGCCAGCCGCACCCAGGGTGTCGAGCTGGGCTACAAGAACGACGAGTGGTGGTTCGCCTTCGGCTTCAACGACGGTTTCGGCTCCTCGGGCACCGGCACCTTCACGAACAACAACTACACCGTTCCGAACACCGCCCTCTATCCGCTGGCCGGTCCCTCGGCTTACAGCATCGGCGCTCGCGCCGACTGGACCTTCGCCGGTAGCCGCGACCAGCTCAAGGACGCCACCAGCAAGCCCACCGACAAGATGGCCGCCGCTGTCGGCGCCGCTGTGAACTGGGAGGCTGGCCGTCGTGGTATCGCCTCCAACAACGCCGCCAACCGTTACAAGGACGCCCTGAACTGGACCGTTGACGCCCAGTTCGAGGACAGCGGCTGGTCGGCCCTCGCCGCCCTGCACGGCTCGTTCCTCCGCACCACCCAGCCCGGTGGTGGTAACGTTGCGACCAACTTCGACCGCGTGAACAGCCACAGCCTGGGCCTCATGCTCCAGGGTGCGTACCGCTGGTCGGAAGAGTCCGAAGTCTTTGTCCGCTACGACGGTCTCTTCCTCGCTCGTCGCCTCGCTGAGCAGTCCGTCGGCGTCGCCGCCGCTCCGGCCGTCAACGAGCTCCGCGCGAAGAACTACAACTTCATCACCTTCGGCTACACCCACTACTTCGCCGGTCACAGCGCCAAGATGGTCGTGGACTGCGTGCTGAACCTCAACAACACCGCGAACTTCGCCGGTTCGAGCAGCTTCGCCCTCACCAACGTCTTCCTCAACGGCAGCGCTTCCAACAACCTGGGTATCGTCGGCACCAGCAAGGGCATCGAGGCCGCCATCCGCGCTCAGTTCCAGCTCATGTTCTAATCGAACATGTCTGAACTGGTCAACGATTGCGATCAAGATTCCTTGAACCGATTGTGACTCGACCGGCCCGTCCTCACCGACGGGCCGGTTCTTTTTTTTGCCCTCCTCCATTCGCTCAACCGGCTCTCGCACCGCCCGCCGTCACTTCCGCTTGATCGCAAGTTGGCACGCACCAACCGCGGCCTGTTTCCCCCGTGCCTGTACCATGCGGTGTGCCCTCATCGCTCACGCCACAACCCGACAGCGCCGAGCCGGCCGACGAGGTTGATCGTTGCACGAAGCTCGCGCGAGTCCCATGCGAACTACCGCGCAAGCGTCGACCGTTCCGCGTCGCATGCGCCATTGTCGTGATCACGACCTCAACGCTGTGCGCGTTCTTCACCGGCGGCTCCGTGCTCGCGGATACCGCGACGGCCGTCCGCGCCGCTCAACCAGCGACCAACTCCGGCAAGCTACCAACGCAAACAACCATCGACGAACGCCTCGCCCCGGCGCGACTCGTAGCCGGTGATCTTCGCGGCGCGAAAGCGGCGCTGGCGATCCTTCGGCGTATGCCCGCGGGGATGGCCATGGGCGTAGTGATCCCAACCGGCGAGCGTCTCAACGAGATGATGGACAGGCTGGGGCAGGGTGCCGTGGGAGGCAACAACCCCGCGTTCCATGAAACCCAGCAGCAGTGGCGCGAGCTGGGCAAGCACCTGGGTTGGAGCGAGCGTCAGACCAACGACGCGCTCGGCGGCGGCGCGAGTCTCGTGCTCATCTCGCCTCACCCGGCCGACGAACCACGCGCCGGCGGCGTCCGCGAGACCGACCCGCTCGTCTGGGCCAGCATCAGCGAGATCAGCGAAGCAACCGAACGGCAACTGCGCGAGAAACTCGAAACCATCCCGCGCACGCTCATCAGCGGACGTCCCGTGCTGACGATCGAAAGTGGTGCGTTGCTCATGATGGTCGTGCCCAAGGGCGAACCGATCGGCGATCCGGCCCGTCCGAGTTGGCTCGTGCTCACGCAGGCGCGACCGATGGGCACGCTGCTGTCGCTGTCGGCGCCCGCGGGGCCGATCGCGCCGCGTGCGAATCAGCCCAACGCACGCGCGAACGAGAGCGAAGGGGGTGAGCGGATGCTCCGCGCCGTTGCGGGTGCGTTGATCGAGGCACGCAAACCCGCGGGCGATGACCGCATCGGTGACTCACCTTTTCTGAGCGGCGCGTCACCGGAAGAGATGGGTTGGGCAACCATCTTCGTGCGGTTTGACGACTGGCGACACGCGGCTCAGTTCACAATCACGCCTTCATCCGGCGCACGCGAGGGCGATGAGGCGGTCACGCAGCTCCACGTGCGTGCCGGCTCGCCTGAGCTTTCGCGATCGCTCAAGCGCGTCCCCGTCACGCACGATCGGATCTTCGACGAGCTTCGCCAAACCCGCGGCGTGCTGGTGATCGAATCCGCTGAGCCGATCATCAAGGGCAAGGCGGAAGGGGGGGGGGTGGGGGGTGAGGAGAGCGCTTTGGCCGTGGGCGCGGTGATCTCGCAGAGCTGGCGCGAGCATCTGGGTGCAAGCGCCGGCGCGGTGGGTGTGTTGTGCGCTCGACCCGTGACGGACTTCAAACGCGCCGACGGCGAGCCGACCTGGCGCGTTTATCTCACGCAGCAGATCCGTTGCCGTGAGGTGGGCGCGGGCGCAGTCGACCGCGAAAGCTTCAATCCGGCGCTGCTGGACCGAATCCCGCTGAAGGCGATGTCGATCGTCGAGACCGGGCGCTTACGCGGCGGCGTGCGCTTCGGTCTTTCAAATCAGAGCCAGAACGAGATCACCCCCGCGCCAAGCTTCGAAAATCTACCCGTTGAGGTGCAGCGGATCAGCAGCGCCGTGCCCGCGCCGGCGAGTTGGTACCTTCGCCTTTTCACGCCGCGGGCGTGGTTCGCCTGGCGCGTGGATCGAACGACAACACTCGGCGGTGAATCGTGCGGCGGCGTGCTGAACATGACCGCCTGCGGCGAGGCGCCGGGCGAGATCGAGATGGTCGGTGCCTTAGGCGCAACCGCGAAGGCGCAGGAGGATGCCGCGACGGCGCTGGAGGGTTGGTCAAAGGAAATGGCCAGCGCGCTGGAGCCGATCGGGCCCTCACGGCGGTGGATCTCGCGCGGATTTCTTGAGCCGGGGATTTTCCGCACCGCGATCCCGATGGTCTTTTCGCCGGTCTTGCCGACGGGCCCTGTGCTGGATCATCTCGCGTGGGTGCGGTGGGATGTCTGGGCGGACGAGGCGGGGGAGCTGCGCGGGGTGGTTCGGGTGAAGTCCAAACCCGAGGAAAAGCCCGCGCCCGCGAAGCCTGAGTGAAAATCACGGGTCGAGAAGGCTCTGCACGCGCCCGCAGGCTCCGGTGTGGGCGATATTCGCGCCCTGCCCGCATATGATCCGCCGAGGGCACCCCCGGCCCGCGGTTGTACGCAACCACGCACCCCGAGGACCACACCCCGGCCCTGTCGAGGTGTCGAACGGCGTATGTTCGGCACCTTCAGGAGTCCACCAACACCCCTCTCGGGCCTGAACCACAGGACCAGACGGTGAACGATCTGGGTGTGCGATCGTTCGTCAGACGCCCATTCACCCTGCCCGCGACCGCGGAGAAGCCCCCCAATGTCCAGCCCATCCATGTCCATCCGCAACGTCGCCATTATCGCCCACGTCGACCATGGCAAAACCAGCCTCGTCGACAAGCTCCTCTTCCAGTCCGGGCAGTTCCGCTCCGGTGAGCTCGAAAAGCTCCAGGGCGGGCAGCACGGGCTCATCATGGACTCCAACCCGCTCGAACGCGAGCGCGGCATCACCATCTTCTCCAAAAACTGCGCCGTGCAGTACATCCCCCAGGAAGGCCCCGACGCCGGCAAGCCCGTCCTGATCAACATCATCGACACCCCGGGCCACGCCGACTTCGGCGGTGAGGTCGAACGCGTGCTGCGCATGGCCGACGGCGTGCTGCTGCTGGTGGACGCCTTCGACGGGCCGATGCCGCAGACGCGTTTCGTGCTCAGCAAGGCTTTGGGCTTCGGGCTCAAGCCGGTGGTGGTGGTGAACAAGTGCGACCGCCCGGGCGCTCGCCCCGGCGCGGTGCACAACGAGGTCTTCGACCTGCTGGTTGAACTGGGTGCGGAAGAGATCGCGATGGACTTCCCGGTGGTCTACGCCAGCGCCCGCGAGGGTTGGGCGACGACGAACCAGGAGGAAGCCATCGCCGGCCGACAGGGCGACCTGCGTCCGCTCTTCGAGGCGATCGTCAAGCACGTCCCCGCGCCGAAGGACGACGTGAGCGCCCCGCTGCAGATGCTCGTCACCACGCTGGACTACTCCGATTACGTCGGGCGCATCGGCATCGGTCGCGTGTACGCCGGGAGCATCAAGCCCGGGCAGCAGGTCTGCTCGATCAAGATGAAGGACGGCAGCAAGGTCAACTCGCGCATCGGCAAGCTCTACCGCTTTCAGGGCCTCGGTCGCATGGAGACCGAGGAAGTCCACGCCGGCGACTTGTGCGCCGTGGTCGGGCTGGAGAGCGTCGATATCGGCGACACCATCTGCGACCCCGCCAGCCCCAACGCCCTGCCGCCCGTGACCGTTGACGAGCCGACGATCACGATGGTCTTCCGCATCAACGACTCGCCCTTCGGCGGCACCGAGGGCGACAAGGTCACCAGCCGCCAGATCCGCGACCGCCTCGACCGCGAGTGCCAGACCAACGTCGCCATGCGCATCGCCACCGGGCGCAGCGCCGACGAGTTCGCCGTCTCCGGCCGCGGCCTTCTGCACCTGGGCATCCTGCTGGAGACCATGCGCCGCGAGGGCTTCGAGCTCTCCGTCGGCAAGCCCGAGGTCATCATGAAGGAGATCGACGGCACCCTCTGCGAGCCGATCGAACTGCTCGTGGTCGACGTCCCCCCGACCTCCGTCGGCGCGGTCATGGAGCTCGTCGGCGGCCGCCGAGGCGAGCTGAAGAACATGGACCAGCGCTCCGACACGCTCACGCACCTGCAGTTCGAGATCCCCAGCCGCGGGCTCATCGGCCTGCGCAGCAAGATCCTCACCGCCACCCAGGGCGAAGGGATCATGCACCACTCGTTCCTGAAGTTCGCCCCCGCCCACGGCGAGACGATCCACCGCGCCCAGGGCGTGATGATCGCAACCGACGGCGGCGACGTGACCACCTACTCGTGCGAAGGCCTCTCCGACCGCGGCGTGCTCTTCGTGGTGCCGCAGGACAAGGTCTACGCCGGGCAGATCATCGGCGAGCACAACCGCGACAACGACATCCCGGTGAACATCACCCGCGCCAAGCAGTTGACGAACTTCCGTGTCTCGTCGAAGGAAGCCACGGTGGTGCTGAAGGCCGCCCGCAAGCTCAGTCTCGAAGCGGCCCTTGAGTACATCGAGGACGACGAACTGGTGGAGATCACCCCGAAGAACATCCGCCTGCGCAAGCGCATTCTGGACGAAGGCGCCCGCAAGCGCGCCGAGCGTCAGGAACGCGACCGCGAAGCCGCGGCTGCGGGCAAGGCCTGATCCACGTTCTCCAGGGTTTCCATCTGCGTGTAAACGCCTGATCGATCGCGCACGCGAGCGGGCATGGTCATATGCTCTGCGCGATCGGACCAGAACACGGAGCACCGACGATGAACAGCGACATGCACGCCAACCCGAAGGGTCTGACCATCACCGGCTGGGCGTTGACCGTGCCGGTGGTTGGTCTGTTGTGCTTCAGCGCCCTGGGCAAGTTCATGGGTGGGCCGGAGTTTGAGAAGTTCTTCGTCGGGCACTTCGGCTACCCCGCCTCAACGCGCATCCCCATCGCGCTGGCGGAGGTTGCGTGCATCGTGCTGCTGCTGATCCCGCGGACGTGCGTGCTGGGCGCGGTGCTGCTGACGGGGTACATGGGCGGCGCGATGGCCACGCACATCCGTGTGGAAGAGGCGTGGTTCGTGCAGTTCCTGGTGGGCGTGATGGGCTGGCTGACGGTCTATTGCCGCGTGCCGGCGGTTCGGCGGGTGCTGCCGATCCGCAGCATCGGTCCCGGCGTTCAATCCTAAGCGACCTTCGCTTCCGTGGTTCGATCAACAACCCGCTCGGCACGATCAATCCGAAAGCACCGACAGCAGCACCATCGCGCCCACAACTCCGACCATCGCCACACCCGCGATCAGCATCCACACCAGTTCTCGGCGGCTGGTGTGCTTTGAGTGCGCCCCACGCACACGATCGCCCGGAGGAACGTGCTCGCCGCATTCGATACATCGCCCATCACCCGTGAACGACGGATACCCGCAGTGCGGGCAGGACGGCTTCACCGGATCGCTCGTAGACGGCGCGGCCAGCTTCGCGACCGTCGTCGCGGCGACAATCGTCAGCGTGGTCACAACCAACATCACCATCAGACCGATCATCGCGGTTCCATTGAGTATCCAAACAGGAAGCGAAAATCGTTGTGGGTGCTCCTGATGAAGTCAACGCGGGTGAGTTTGATCCAGAACGTATCTGCACTGGAGCCCACCACCCCATACGCCTAAACTCTCGACCCGTTCCGCATCGGGACCGAGTCAAGCCGGTCCGGCCCAGTGGCGTGTTCGCCCGGGCGTCTGCGACCCCCCGTCAGGACGGTTTGGAGTTTTCTGATGTACGCAGTCATCGCAGAAGGCGGCGGTCAGCGCATGGTCGAGAAGGATGACATCATCCTCGTCGATCTCCTCAACGAGGGCAAGGCCGGCAAGGGCGCTTCCCACACCTACAAGGACGTCCTGATCGTCGGTTCGGGCGACGGCACCGCCGTGGCCAAGATCGGCCAGCCCTACGTCGCCGGCGCCTCGGTCACCGTCGAGGTCCTCGAGCCCCTCGTCAAGGGCGACAAGGTCTTCATCCACAAGTTCCGCCGCCGCAAGGGCTTCAAGAAGAAGACCGGCCACCGCCAGACCTACACCAAGGTCAAGGTCACCGCGATCAACGGCTGATCCGACCGCATCCCCCGATTTTTCAAAGACCCCGCGAGCACCCCTCGCGGGGTTTTTTCATGGACAACGCGGATTTCGGGAAACCGATCGAGGGGTTTCATTCGTCAAGCACCGCGGCTAATGAATGCGGTCTGACTTCAGCACCGCCGTGCATGACGCCCGAAAAAACTCCCGCTTCAACGGGGCACGAACCGATACCGAGTTTGGAGGATTTACGGTTTCTTCGTTCACGAGTGGCTGAAAGGCCATCGTGAGCGCTAGGATTGCGAAGCCCATTCTCGTGGGGCGGGTGAGACGTTTCGGCGGAGTCGAATCGGTATGACCATCAGCAACCCGGACTGGCAATCTATTCGCGACCAGGCGGCCGAGTTTCCCGAGGCGGCCTTCTCCTTCGTGCGTGAAGGGCTCGCGCACACGGTGAAACTCGCCCACGGTCAAGACTGCGCCGAGACCGCCGCCAGCGGCGGACGCCCGCGTCATGTCACCGGGCAGCAGCTCTGCCTGGGCCTGCGCGACTACGCCATCGAGAAGTTCGGCATGCTCGCCGGCGCAGTCATGCGTAAGTGGGGCCTGAAACGCACCGAAGACTTTGGGGTCATCGTCTACACCATGATCGACCGCGGCGAAATGCGCGCCAGCCCCGAAGACACCATCGACGACTTCCGCGGCGTCTTCGACTTCGAAGAAGCCTTCGGCCTCGACGCCGCCCGCGGCGTGGCGTAAGACGCGAGAATGAAATCAGAGCGTCTTTGGTGGCACGGCTCTCCAGAGCCGTGCGGTTTTTCATGGGTTCTGCTCCAGCGTGTTTGCTCGCGCCGCGGCTCAAAATGAACACGCTTTCACCATCGACCGAGAAAACGCTCATCGTCGATTCCGGATAATCTGTGCCGCCATGCCCGAAGGCATCGACCCAACCTCGAACCCTGACCAGCGGCCGATGTCCCCGGCTTCGCCTGAGCCCGCGTCCGCGTCGAAGCCCGGCGTGATGGACTGGCGGGCCGTGCACCTGTGGCAGATTCAGCCCTTGCGCGACGCGGCGTTGGTGGTTGTCGTTCTCGCGCTCGTCTGGCTCGGGTACAAGCTCAGCCTTGTGACCGTTCCGCTGCTGCTGGCGTTGCTGCTGGCGTATTTGTTTGAGCCGGTGGTTGATTGGCTTACCTCGCTGGGCCGCAAGCCCGGGCGCGAGCACGGGTACTTCACCCGGCCTTTCGCGGCCGTGGGAATCATCGTCGTCGCTTTCGCGGTGGTGGTGGTCCCGGTGGTGGGGGGGCTGGGGTTTGGGTTGCTTCAAGGCGCGGGGTATGTGCAGCAGCAGGCTTCGCACATCCAGGCCCTGTGGCGCAGCGTTGAGAACCCGGAAGATCAACGCATGGTCCGCGCCCTGCCCGGCGGCGACGACGGCAACTGGTTCAAACTCCGTCAATGGCTGATCGATCTGCGGGCCGAGGCGACCCGCGCTAGCAAACGCGCTGCGATGATGCAGGGCGAAGGCGCCGCGGCGACAACCGATCCGACCAACGCCGAGAAGAAGCCCGAGCCGACCAGCGTTGTCGGCGCGGTCTTGGGCCCGGCGTTGCACACGCTGCCTCACGATCCGCCCGAGGGGTACCTCTCACCCTGGGAGGTTGATCCGCAGTTTGTGGGCCCGCCCGAGCGTGCGGAGAGCTTCGTGCCGCGGTTGCCCGGCACGCCGCAGGCGGAGGCGTCTGACGGGTCGCAGATGACTGAAGAAGATGTTCATGTGACGAACCCCACCGCGGTCTTCGTCTATGAGACCGTCGAGTGGCTGGCGAAGACGATCAAGAACAACAGCCGCCAGTTGAGCCAGGCGTTTGTGCAGACCGGCGCGGGGGCGCTGACCATCGGCTTCGGGCTCGCCTCGTCGCTGGCGATGCTGGGCTTCGGGGCCTTCATCACCGCGTTCTTCTTCTTTTATATCTCTACGAACTTTGACCGCGTGCTGCGTTTCCTGCGGAACCTCATCCCTGATGCCAACCGCGCCGAGACCGTTCGTTTGGTGGGTCTGATGGACGTAGCCATCAGCGGGTTCATCCGCGGGCGATTGACCATCTGCGCCATCCTCGTGGTCTACTTCACCGTCATGTACACGCTCATCGGCGTGGGCCTGCCGCTGATCCTCGGGCCGGTTGTGGGGCTGTTGTGCCTGGTGCCGTACGCCAGCAGCCTGGGGATCCCGGTGGCGATGCTGCTGCTGCTGCTCCAGCCCGGGTGGGTCTGGTGGCAGGAGACCTTCTGGTGGATCGTGCTGGCGCCGATCGCGGTGCACTCGCTGGCGCAGGTGCTGGACGATTACGTCCTTTCGCCCAAGATCCAGGGCAAGAACACCGGCATGGACACGCCGACGATCTTGTTTGCCTCGATCGCCGGCGGCATCCTCGCGGGGTTCTACGGCTTGCTCATCGCCATCCCCGTCGCCGCGTGCGTCAAGATCCTCATGCAAGAGGTCTTCTGGCCCCGCTTCCGCGCCTGGCGTGAGGGCCGGGTGGCCGACCCCCTGCCCGTGGGGAAGCGGTAAATCGGCCTTGCGGGCCCGTTTTGATGTTCTGGCGCATCAGGGAAACCCCGTATTTGCCGATCTGCCGGAATCAAGCACGAACCCCTAGGGCACCGTCGTGTTTTTGACGATACACTCATTCTTGAAACGACCCGCAGGTCAACTATTCGACCCGCAGGTCCCCTGTTCGCAACGCCTCCGAACGGAGAAATCCGGATGACCACCTTTGCCTCCGCACCGACCGCTTCGACGGGCACCTTTTCGTCCAACCCGACCACCAAGGGCGGGCTGGCCGACAAGGTGCAGATGCAGCACAAGCTCTTTGCCGAGCTTTCGAGCATGTTCGGCAAGGAAGTGCCCATGTACGACGGTTCTTTGCTGGTCAACCGTGTGACGAACACCGCGGTGTGCGACCTGCTGACCAAGCTGCACAAGGGCTTTTCGATCACCCCGGAGCTCATCGACCGCACCAGCGGCGAGCGCCACGGGGCGATCCGCATCGGCCGACACGACGAGTACCGCTGGATCGGGCGGTTCTTTGCCCAGTTCGCGATGGAGCCGCACAACTTCTACGACATGACCAGCGTGGGTGCGAAGAGCCAGCCGATCATCGCCACCGCGTTCCGCTCGGCGGTCAACCCCGAGCACCGCGTCTTCAGTTCGGTTTTGATGACGGATTACTTTGAGCAGGGCACGCGCGAGCGCATCGAGAAGCTGCTGGAGCCGCGGCAGGTCTTCTCCGACAAGGCGAAGATGCTCATCGAAAAGGGCGAGAAGCAGGGCGGGCTGGATTGGAACGACGCGACGGAGCTGATCAAGGAAGGCACCGAGCGGATCTTCAAGTGGACGGGCCAGGCGCGGGACTATCAGTTCTACAAGGAGCTGTGCGACGGCGGGTTCAAGATCGCCGCGGACATCGCGTGCTTTGAGCGCCACCACCTCAACCACCTCACGCCCAACACGTTCTGCATGGACCTCTACACCGCGGCGATGAAGTTCTGCCTCGCGGAGATCGACGAGAGCCACTTCCGCATGCGGGCCGGGCTTGCGCTCTCGCGGCTGCGCACCTTCGCCGACCGCGATTACATGCGCCTGAGCTTCCGCCACCTGACGCAGGAGCAGCTCGATTCGTTCACCCCCGGGACCGTCAGCGACGCGGAGATCAACCTGCTGGTGGACTCGCTGGTCAAGCGTCTGTCGCTCGACGACGCGAAGCTTTCGCGTCTGAAGCACAGCGGGTTCAAGGACTTTACCGAAGGGCCCAGCGAGGACACGCCCATCCTTCTTCGTCAGGACGCGTACAAGGCGCTGACGGAGGCGGTGGTCTTCACCAACCCGGACGGGACGACGACCAACGCGGGGCACACCGCACGCTTCGGCGAGATCGAGCAGCGGTTCTACGCCGCCACGCCCAAGGGTCGCGAGCTGTACGACCGGTGCCTGACGGTCGCGGACGCGGCCCGCGAGAAGGACCCGAGCCTGCCCAAGAAGGACTTCGCGAAGTACGAAGCGCTGTACGCCGAGCCGTTCAAGCCCTTCCCCAAGACGCTGAAGGGTCTGGTGGAGGCGGGGCTGGTGCGTGCGAAGTACTTCGCAACCGCGAAGGGCAAGGCGAGCAAGGGCGGCATCAACACCACCGACCTGAAGCAGTTGATCGCGGAGGGGTACGTGCGGTTTGAGGGTCTGCGGTACGAGGACTTCCTCCCCGTTTCCGCGGCCGGGATCTTCGCGAGCAACCTGAACCAGTACGGGACCAAGTCCACCGCCGCGGTGAAGCCCACGTACACGCAGGCGATGCTGGAGAAGATCCTGGGCCGATCGATCATCAGCAGCGACGAGGCGTACCTGGGTATGGAATCCAAGTCGATCCTCGAGACGTACGAGGTGCTGGGATTGCTGGGCAAGTTGAACGCCACGCAGAAGGCGGAACTCGAAGCGGCCGCGAGCAAGGCGCCGCGCGAGATCCACTGATTCACACATCACGCACGAACACACCTCAGAGCCGACGACTTCAGTCGTCGGTTCTGTGTTTTTGCATTGGCATGTTCTACCAGCAAGAGAAAACCACCGACGACTGAAGTCGTCGGCTCTGAACTTGTCGCGACGCTCAGCGTTTGGATTTCAACCACGCGTGCAGGTCTTTGTGACTCATCGCGTTCACGCACGAGTCGCGATCGAGCCAGCCCCGGCGTGCGGTCTGCACGCCGAAGCGGAGCGTGTCGAAATCGCTGGAGTGGTGCACGTCGCAGTCGATGGCGATCAAGCACCCCGCGTTGACCGCGCCGCGGACGTGCACGTCGCGCAGGTCGAGCCTCATCCAGTGCGCGTTGATCTCCAGCGCCACGTTGTGCTCTTTCGCCGCGGCGTAGAGCTCGTCCATCGCGGGGTCCAGCCCCGGTCGGCGCATGACCAGTCGTCCGGTTGGGTGCCCGAGTATGTGCACCAGCGGGTGCTGGATGGCTTTGAGCAGGCGCTTGGTGGCGGTGGCGGGGTCTTGTGTCAGTGCCGCGTGGGGCGAGGCGACGACGATGTCGAGCTTGCTGAGCAGTTCGTCGTCGTAATCCAGAGCGCCTTCGGAGAGGATGTCCACCTCACTGCCCGCCAGGATCGTGATCCCTTCGACTTCCTTTCGTGCCGCGTGAATCGCTTTGATGTGTTTTTCAAGGCGATCGGGTGAAAGGCCGTTGGCGATGACGCTGCTGCGTGAGTGATCAGTCACGGCGATGGTGTGGAACCCGCGCCGCTTGGCTTCCTTCGCGAGTTCGACGATCGACAGCACGCCGTCGCTGGCGGTGGTGTGCGCGTGCAGTTCCGCCTTGATGTCGCTGATCTCGATCAGGTGCTTGGGCCTGTGCTGCGTGCCCTTTGCGGGCTTGAGCTCGAAGGACTCCATTTCGCCTCGATCTTCGCGAAGCTCGGGGGGGACGAAAGACATGTCGAGCGCTTCGTAGATCTCCTGCTCGCTCTTGCCCGCGACGGGTTTCACGCCCTTCTGTTGTGGCGGCGTCGGATCGTCGGGCGTGTTCGGAAAGAGCCCGTACTCGTTGAGCGTCAATCCGCGGTCGAGCGCCCGCTGACGCATCCGCACGTTGTGTTCCTTGCTCCCCGTGAAGTACGCTAGCGCTGCGCCGAAGACGGATTCCTCCATCAAACGGATATCGACTTGGATCGTCGTGCCCGATTGGGCCGAGGTGTTTGGGCTCTCGCTGGAATCTTCCCAGCGTGAGGAGAGGTCGATGTTCACTTGCGCGCTGCAGCGGTTCTCACCCCGTGCCAGCACCGCGCGCACGCCCGGCATGGTGACGAACGCCTCCGCGGCGGCCGCCTGGGCCTTGGCGTTCTCGATGCAGATGAGGATGTCCAGATCGCCGACGGTTTCCTTGCCGCGGCGCAGCGAGCCCGCGGCGATGGCCTCGCGCACGCCCTTGACGCTCTTGATGTGCGCGATGATCGCGTCGGCGAGGGCCGCCGCGGGCCCGAGGCGGACGCGCCCGGCGCTCTGGGCGGCGATGGCGATCGCGGCGCTGATCTTCTGCACCGCCTTCTCGCCCATGCGCGGGACCTTCATGATCGAGCCGTCGGCGATGCTCTTTTTCAGTGAGTCCAGATCGGTCACGCCCGCGTCCTGCCAGAGCGCGCGGATCGTCTTGGGCCCGAGGCCCGAGATCTCAAAGAGCGCGATGAGACCGGGGGGCACCTGGGCTTTGAGCTCGTCGAGCTCCTTGATCGCGCCGGTCTTGGCGAACTCGACGATCTTGTCCGCGAGCTTGGGCCCGATGCCCGCGATGCTCTGCAGCGCGGCCTTGCCGCCGTCGGGCGAAAGGGCCAGGGCGCACAGATCCGCGGGCCAGTCGGCGACTGCGCGGGCCGCCCGCGCGTGGGCGCTGGCGCGGAACGAATCCGCGCCCGTCACCTCCAACAACCGACTGAATAGCTCCAAACGCTCGGCCAGCGCCGCGTTGCTGCTCATAGTGATGCGATGCTATCAGCGGTGCTCAAGCCCCGCTCGATCCGCCCCGTCTCCCCTGCCGCTCCGAACCCTTCACTCCCCGCCCGCCCTTGGTCTTGCTCTGATGCTCAGACTCGGAGGCGGTCTGCGCATCGCCAACAACCTCGAAGGACTTCTCGACGGTCTCGACGTACCCCTGCTTCTGAGTCGGCGGATAGACCACGCGGAGCTGGGTGCTCTCGCTTTCGCCCGGCGTGTGACTCTCGCGCTGAGCATCGCGTGCGCCGGCGCGGGTCACGCGTTCGTCCGCTTCGCTGCTTTGGGCATATTCCGCAACGACGCTGCGTTCCACCGCGTTCACCACCGACTCACGCTCGCGCTCGGGGACGATGAGCAAGGCGCTGAGCCACCGCCGGGCGAGGTCGGGCGTCTGCCCGCGCAAAAGCTCAACCAGGGCCTTGACGTGGTCGTTGGGCAACAGCGTCCGCGATCCGCGTGGCCCGGGGTCGAACCGCACGAGCGCCGGGCTGGGCTTCGGTGTTCCCGTTCCCGACGGGCGCTCCGTCGCTGGCGGATTGGCTTTGCCCTTCATGTGATCTCTCCTGGCTCGAAACACGCCCCGCCTCGGCCTTGCTCGAACGAATCTCCGCCGGGATGACCACCGGCGGCTGCGCGGGCAGGCTCTGCGCGCGCAACCGTGTCTCTAGCGTGTGCACGAACCGCTCGACCCGGTCCAGCCGCTCGCGCAGAAGCTCCAGCGAGATCGCCATCGCCGAAAGCAGCTCGCCGAAGTTCGCTTCACGCAGCGAGGCGACCTTGATGTCCGCCGACCGCATCGGGCCCGAGCCAGTCAGCAGCCACTGCGC
>JAVTWO010000206.1:0-22250 GCA_032229765.1 Phycisphaerales bacterium
ACGCTCGAAGGACATCCTCACCTCGGGCAACTCGTTCAAGAGCGATTCGATCGTCCCTTCGTCGTTCCTTTCCACGCGTTCCAGTTCATCGTCGAGCAAGGCGTCGCCCGCGCGAGAAGCGCCGGGTATGCCCATGCCCCCGCCGCCGGGCAATGGCAACGGCGACGCGGTCAACAACGGTAACGGCAACGGCTATGGCAATGGCTACGGCAACGGAAATGGGAATGGCAATGGCAATGGCACCTCACCAGATAAGCCCAACGCCGAGCCAGTTCCGGCTGAACCGTCCACCGCGCCGGTGCCCGCTCAGGTTGTCCCCGGACAGGGCGTGCCGATCAACCCCGATGTCCCGTTGATCATTCAACCAGCACAGCCCGGCCAACCCGGACAGCCCACCATCATCTTCCCCGTCACCCCTGCGACACCCGCGCAACCCAACAACGAGCCGCCTCACACCGAGCCCGCTCCGCCGCCCGCTCAACCGAGCTGAAGCGTTGTCGATTCCCTTTTTCGTTGTCTTCACACCCGAATCACGCCGACTCACCCGCTGATCTTCGACCGTTTGCCCGATCCGACCACGGAGCTCCGCCCACATGATCCGTACCCGCCCGATGCTGCTCGCCTCCCTCGCAGGCTCGATCATCTCCAGCCTGGCGATCGCCCAGCCGCAGCCGCAAGACGCTCCGCCCTCAACACCCGCTGCACCCGCCGCCCCCGCGACCACCACGCCCGGCGGCGCCGCAACGCCTTCACGCATCGTCGGCGCGACGCCCTCTCCCAACGGACCGACAACGCCTGCTACCGACGCGCTCGGGCGTCGGATTGACGAGGGCGAGCCCATCAAGCTCAGCTTCAACGAGGTCCAGCTCCGTCAGATGCTCGCCTTCATCGCCGAAACCACGGGCAAGGTCGTCCTGCCTCAGCCCGAAGTCCTCGGTCGCACCATCACCGTTCTCTCCGATAAGCCCATCCCCCGTAAGCAGGCCCTCGACCTCGTCTTCCTCGCCCTGCAACAACGCGGCATCGCCGTGATCGAGAACGGCGATCTCATCCTCCTCCGCGAGCAGGCCGACATCGACCGTCAGTCCGTCCCCGTCATCGGTCCCGCCTCCTCAACCCTCACCCGCACCGATCTGGGCTCCATTGCCCAGAAGATCTTCTCCCTCAAGCACGCCTCCGCGGCCAATGTCAGCGAGGTGATCAAGAACTCGATCCCTGATTACGCCAAGCTCGCCACCGACGCCGAGAGCAACCAGGTCCTCATCACCGGGCCGATCATCATCCTGCAGCGGCTCGAACGCGTGATCACCGAGCTCGACCGTCCGCAGGCCGCCGCACCCGTCACACAGACCTTCCGACTGCGCTATACCGACGCCGAACTCATCGCCCAGAACATCCGCGATCTCTACTCCAGCACCGCCCGCACCGGGCAAGCCGGTAACCAAGGCGGCGCTCGCTTCCCCGGTCAGGGCGGCAACCAAGGCGGCGGTCGCTTCAACCAGGGCGGCGGTGGTGGCGGCAACCAGGCACGCCCGGGCGGTGGTCAGACCGCCGCCGCGGGCTCGCTGCTCGTCACCAGCAACACACAGCAGAACTCCGTCACCGTGCTGGGCGACGCGGACTCGATCCAGAGCATCGCGCGTCAGATCGAGCAGGAGTGGGATCTGCCGCTCGACGACGACGTCGTCGTCCCGCGCGTCTACGAGCTGAAGAACACCGACCCGATCAAGCTCAAGGCCGTCCTCGACGGCATGTTCGGCACCGGATCAGCCGCCACCGGACAAGGCGGCGGCGGTCGCACCAGTGCCAACGCCTCGACCGTCCAGCGCCTCGCCGGTCAGTTCACATTCCAAGCCGTGCCCGAGGCCGGGCGACTCGTCGTGCTCAGCAAGAGCCCCGAGAACATGGCCATCATCGACAAGATCATCGAAGACCTCGACCAGCCGCTCTCCACAGGCCTCCCCGAGATCATCGAGCTCAAGCACGCAACCGCGGAAGACCTTGCCGAGCAGCTCAACGCCCTGCTCGCGCAGGAAGGCACGCTGGCGAGCATCCGCCGTACCGACACCTCGCTCTCCAGCGAACAAGCCGGCACATCGCCCTTCGCACAGGACGGCACCAACACCAACACCGGCAACACGAACACGCAGAACAACGCCAACGCCGCCGCGAACCAGCTTCAGTTCTGGTGGTCGCGTGCCCGCGTCCCGACCGACAACGCCGGCAGCAGCAACCTCGTGGGCAAGGCCCGCATCGTCCCGATCAACCGTCAGAACGCGCTGATGGTCATGGCGCCCACCGAGTACCGCAAGTCGATCATCAACATGATCGAGCGCCTCGACCGCCCGGGTCGCCAGGTCCTCATTGCCGCGGTCGTCGTCGAGCTCTCGGGCGAGGACGCAACCGCCCTCGGCGCCCGCTTCAGCAACTCGGTGATCAACCCGACCCGGGGCGAGAACGCCATCGGCACCAACAACACCTCCAACATCACGGGCAACAAGACCGACCTGCTCCCCAGCCTCTTCGATACCTCCGTGCTCAACATCGGTGTGAACGTCAACGTCCTGCTCCAGGCACTCGCGCAGACCACCAACGTCCGCATCCTCTCCGAGCCGAAGATCTTCACAGGCGACAACCAAGAGGCCGAGTTCTTCGACGGGCAGGACATCCCCTTCATCTCCGAAAGCCAGCCCAACAACAACGGCGACATCACCCAGACCTTCGACTATCGCGCCGTGGGTATCTCCCTCCGTGTACGCCCGCGCATCACCCCCGAGCGCGACGTCGACCTGAAGGTCAATCTCCAGCTTTCCTCCATCACCCCGGGCAACACGCTCTTCGGCGGCGCCATCGTCGACCGCCGCGAAACCACCACCCAGGCCATCGTCGCCGACGGGCAGACCATCGTCGTCAGCGGCATCATCCGCACCGAAGATTCCAAGGTGAAGCGCAAGATCCCGCTCTTGGGCGACATCCCCTTCTTCGGTGCTCCCTTCACGAGCATCGAGAACGTTAAGACCACCACCGAACTGGTTGCCTTCGTCACGCCCATCGTGGTGAACAACCGCTCGGAAAGCGACAAGATCAACACGCCGCAGCGCGAGCGGCTGAAAGAGCTCCGCAACGAGCTCGACGTGCCGAAGTCGCCCACAGATGCCGCTCCTGTCGATCCGGCCAGCAAGACCGACAAGCCCGCCGCAAGCCCAACCCCGACCTCCAACCCGCCCTCGAACATCGAAGTCCCCGCGCCCTGAGCGTGATTCAACCCGAGTCAGATCGACCAAAGGCACGGCCGCGAAAGAGGCCGTGTTTTCTTTCCAGACCTTGTGCGTCGCTCGTGATGCAGAGCCGATCAACAATCACCCATGACGCCGCTCCACCGATCGACCGCGTGCACCGTCGCAGCCGCCCGATCCGCGGCCGGCGCTCGACGCGCCGCCGTGGCGCTCGTCGTCGCGTGCGGGATGCTCTGCGTGCAAAGCGGCTGCGTGACCGAGCGCATCGAACCCGCCGGTCGATTGAGCCCCTACATCGCGCCGGGTGTTGATCCATCCCGCCCGCGCTCGGCATTGTCGCAAACGCCGCGTGCCGCAGCGATTGACGCGTCAGCCAACGGGATCGCGGTGGGTTTTATCACAAAGCCTATGGGCGATTTCGTCACCGACGGACTCAGCCTGCCGCTGATCTCGCCCGACGGTCGGCATCTCGCCTCGCGAATCGGCACGCCGCCGAGCGATGAACTGCGACTCGCGCCCGCACCGCGTGAGGGCGAAGCCGTGCCTCGCATCGTGACGATAGAGGCCAGCGACCCGTCGCGGATTGAGATGTATCGACTGCAGCCGAATCAGCAGCCCACGCTCATTCTGCCCGTGAATGACGTGAACCGCGGCAGCGAATCACAGAACAGCGAACCCATCCCGCACGGCGTGCTGCTCGGCCGTTCGTGCACCAACGAAGGCTTTCTCATCGAATGGCCCCGCGCCGACGGCTCGCGATGGATCGGATTCGTGCGCTGGACCACCGGACGCGTGAACTGGCTCGTGCGCAGCGATGAAGACGTGCCCTGGCTCGCGGCAAGCAACGCCGTGTTCACGCCGCAAGGCGATCTGATCTTTGCGTACCGAACCGACCCGGCGCAAGGCTGGGCCCTTGCTCGCAGATCGAGCAAAGGAGAGTTCGACGAGCTCGACAGCACGCACGCGCCGATCCGCTGGCCCGTGCTGAGCTTTTCCGGCTCGGTGCTTGCGCAGTGCGTAGTCCGCGATGGACGCGTGCGGATCGAACGCGTTGATTCCGCGGCCCGCGGGCTCGATCTTGGGCCCGCACAGCACACGCTGGAGCTCTATAACGCCACGATTTCGCACCAACCCGCGGGGCAGAACGCCTCAGCTTCATCTGTTGACGGGCGAATCTGGCAAAGCGAAGGTTCAGCAAGCCCCGCGAACACACTGATTTCCGAATGGGGCGAGGGATTTGTGGTCGTGGAAGCCGGTCAAACGGCGGTGTCGATGTGGAACAGCCGTTTGAGTCGTGTTTTGCGAGCGCCGACGGGTGTTTCGGCGGTGCACGTTCATGAGAAAGGCCTGTTTTTCACGTCGAATACGGGGCTTTCGTTTGTGCCTCACGTGTTGGTTGAGAATCGCTGGGTGCCGACCCCTGCCCGGGTGGTGACCCCGTTGGCGGGGTTGATTCGATCGAGTGGGGGTGGGGAAAGGGGAGATAACGCGTGGGAGGGGGTTGTGATCCACCCGATTAAGGGATTCGAGGGTCAAATCCGGGTGTTGAGTGTGAAGATGGGGGGTATGGGCGCGGGTCGGTGAGTATGGCAATGCGTATTTTTACCTATTTCAATGTCATATTGAGGACGGAACTGGGGATCAACCTTGCCCGGGTTCACAGAAACTTGGTGCGGTTCTTCGGCGGATTTTGCCCAGTTCCCTTGACAGGGTTGCACCGTGGGGTATGTTCATGGGGTCGTCGTCGCATTTCTGCGGCATTCTTGAACCCTCATTGGTAGGAAGAAGGAGAAGCACGTGAAGAACACTGTTTTGATGAGCCTTGTGGCGGCTGCTGGCCTGGCCTCGACGGTCCAGGGTCAGACGGCCCAGTACGGCGTCCAGCTCGTTCTGGACAACGACCCGATCCTCGCCTCGCTCGGGATCAACTACGGCACCAACGCCCTCCTCCCGGGTCCCTCGGCCACGGCCGTTGGTATCACCCTGCTGGCTCGCGTTGCTGTGACCGGCGGCCCCGCGTCGCTCGGTAACTACGGCATCGCGGCCTTCGGTGGTGGTGGCTCGTCCACCGCCCCGAACTCGCGCTTCAGCCACACTGACGCGATCTCCAACCAGACCACCGCTCTGTGGACCTCGCCCTCGCTGGCCTTCCAGCGCGGCGTGGCGAACAGCTCGGGCACGCAGCGTGGCGTGATGAACGTCGCGACTTCGCCCCAGACGCTGGATGGTCGCGGTGCGAACTTCCGCGCCCTCCTCAGCGGCAACAGCAACAACAACAGCGCGACCAACAACGCGACCGGCTCGACGACCCCGACCGACAACCCCTACACCACCGGCACCAACAACGGTAACGGCTGGATCGGGACCGTCGGTGGCTCGGGCGTCATCCTCGCCGCGACCGGCCAGCGCGCCGGCGTCCCCTCCAGCGATGCTGGCACGGGCGACCCGCTCCCCAACTTCACCAACTACGGCACCAGCGGCGCCTTCTCGCCCTGGTACGCCCTCTACCACTTCGTCTTCGTCCCCCGCGCCAACAACGGTGGCACGGTTGACATCACCCGCAACGTGACCGTCAACTTCTCCGGCTTCTTCCGCTACGGCAACAACACGGGCGAGGCCGCTGGTAACTGGACCCTGACGACCTCGTCGCTGTCCAGCCTCCAGACCGGCTCGGTGACCTTCCAGGTCCCGACCCCGGGCGCCATGGCCCTCCTGGGCCTCGGTGGTCTGGTCGCCGGTCGCCGCCGTCGCGCCTAATCGACCTCACGGTCGATGAACGCGTGATCAAGTGATCCGCAGAAGCAATCACTGTGCTTCACCCAGGGACCTCGCGAAAGCGGGGTCCCTGTCTTTTTGTTCCTGATCTCAACTGCTCCAGCGGTCCGGCCAAGCGGACCTTGTGTCAACCGAGGGGCCGCGATCGCCTCGCTTGGTGGCTGAGTTTCTAGAACGCCAGGGTTCGGCGGCCATGGCTCGCGGAGTCTGGTGTACGAATCGATCTCGCCTTCGGCTGGAACTGAGTCAGATCACGCTCCTGGCGGTGTTGAGATGGTCTTCGGGCCCTTTGGTCCGAGAAGGCCTTGCAACGCTCGCACAACGCTCACAATCGCTCCAGACGGACCTACCCAGGTCGGTTGTCCTCGGCGATTGCGGGTCGATCTGCCTCGGTGGGGTAGGTTTCTCTTGTCGTGTTGAACACAAAGCGGCTTCGGGTCTGGCGAGGACCTCGCATCGGTCGGTGCGAAGCGCTCGGCGGAATCCGCAGCCGAGGTTGATCAAACAACGGGAGAAGAGAGATGAAGCGCAATCTGCTGATCGGGATCGTTTCCACGGCTGGTCTTGCATCCGGTGCGATGGCCCAAACCGCCCAGTGGGGGGTTGAGCTGGTCCTGGACAACGACCCGCGGCTGGCGGCGATGGGCGTGAACTACGGCACCAAAGCTCTGATGCCGGGCCCGACGGCGACCGCGGTTGGCATCACCCTCATTGCCCGCGTGGGGATCACCGGCGGCGCAACAAGCCTTGGGAACTACGGCGTGGCGGCCTTCGGTGGTGGCGGCAACACCGCCAACCCCAACTCGCGCTTCAGCCACAACGACGCAATCTCGAACGTCACGAACACGCTGTGGACCTCGCCAGCGATGGCGATGCAGCGCGGCGTTTCCGATGCGACAGGCACGATGCGGGGACTGATCTCCAGCACCTCAATGTCGGGCTCGCCCGACGGGCGGGTGGCGAACTACCGCGGGTTCCTCAGCTCCGGCTCAAACTTCAACGGCGCCACAGGCAACGCCTCGGGCTCAACCACGCCCAACGACAGCCCCTACTCAACCGGGACGAACACCGCCAACGGCTTCATCACGCTGTCGGGTGGCTCCGCGGTCATCCTCGCGGCGACCGGTCAGCGCGGAGCCCTGAGCACCTCGGGCGGGTCGGCTCCGACGAACTTTGGCACCACGGGGGGCATGTCACCCTGGTACGCGCTGTACCACATGGTCTTTGTGCCGCGGACGCAGGGGCACGACGCGCAGGACGCGGTGCGCGATGTGACGGTGTCGTTCGAGGGGGCGTTCCGCTATGCGACGATGGTGAACAGCATGGGCGGGAACTACAACTTCGCGACCTCGGCGCTGTCGGCTCGGCAGACCGCGTCGGTCACGTTCACCGTGCCGACGCCCGGCGCGATGGCGGTGCTGGGACTTGGTGGGTTGGTCGCGGGCCGGCGGCGGCGTTGAGGATGTGTTGGACACGAAGTCTCGCCCTCGACAGAACGTGTCCCGCGGCGTTTACGCATTGAAATAGAGTTGGTGAACACGTACACCGCGGCCGGGATCTCTGGCCGCGGTTTTCTTTCTGGGTCGTTCCTGCAAAGGTCGTGCTTCCCGACGTGAAAAACGAAAACAAAGCAACCCGATCGCGGCGTTCGTGCATCTTGCAGGTCTCATTCACCATTGGCAGGACGGCGGGGATGTCATCTGGGGTGGCTTATCGAATGACCATGGTGGGGGATCCCCTCGATGAGGTGCGTTAGTTCGGGGTATTGAAGCCTGCGGTGGAAACATGTGCGAGATCAACAGTGTGATCGAAGCGTTTGCGTTCGGCGGAAAGACCCCCATCTTCTGAGGATGATCCGTAGCAAGATCGCAGAAGATTGAGAGAAACTCGGTAACTGCACCGAAGTGTGTGGTATTCTCGTTTGACCGCCGCGTGGCGTGCAGTATCCGTTCAGGACCGAGACAGCGGGGGCTTTCTCAGGAGCGTGTCACGTGATGTCACGAGCAAGATCTCTGTGTATGGCGGCGGTGGTGATGAGTGTGAGTCTGGCGTCCGCGGCGTTTGGACAGATTTTCGTGAACGCGGGGCCGATTTCGATTCCGGACTTCGGTTCCGCCTCCCCGTATCCGAGCACGATCACCGTGTCCGGTGTGACCAACCCGGTCAGCGGCTTCCGCATTCGACTGAAGAACTTTTCGCACACGTACCCAGGGGATGTGAAGGCGCTGCTCGTTGCACCGAATGGACAGGCGTTTCAGTTCTTCACCAGCGTCGGCACCACACCCGTGACGAACGTGAATCTCACCTTCGCCGGCGAATCCACTGCGGGATTGCCGACCCCGATGGTGTCGGGCACGTACGGCTTGAGCGGGGGTTCAGATTCCTTTCCGGGGGTTGCGTCAACCTTTCCGCGTGCATCGAACGTCACGTCACTTTTCACGCCCAACGTGAACGGGCAGTGGCGGCTGTTCGTGAACGACTTCTCCTCACAAGACGCGGGGAGCATCGCGGGCGGTTGGGAGATCGAGTTCGGCGACTTCGGCTTCTTGCACACGGCGGTGAACACGACCGTTTTCACGTACCAGGGTCGCCTCGAGGGTGTCGCGGCAAACGCCACGGTCGACTTGCGGTTCTCGATGTGGGATTCCGAGATTGGCACGAACTTGATAAACCTCGTTCGATCGGCGGTGACCGTGCCGGGCGTGACGCTGAACAACGGGAACTTCACCGCGTCCGTTGACTTCGGGGCGCTGCCGCCTTCGGACCGTGCGGTCTGGCTGCAGATCGAAGTCGCCAGTCCCAGCGGGGGCGCGTTCACCACGCTGCCGGTGCGTCAGAAGATGACCAATACGCCCTTCGCGAGCGTTGCTTTGAGGCTGTCAGACTCGACGCTTGTGCCCGATGTGGCCGTCATCGGTGGGCGTCAACTCGACAACACGAGCTTTGCCGGCAGTTCGCTGACGATCCGAGCGGCGGGTCAACCGAACCTCAGCGGCTTTGGCACGCCGGGCGGGGAACTGCGACTCGTCGGCGGGAACAACAATAACGCTTCAAACTCACCCACACCCGGAGTCAGCAACGGCGGCGACATCGCCCTCTTTCCCGGCTTCAACCACTGGAACACCGGCTGGAACGGGAACATCCGCTTCCACGGCGGGCCGTTACAGAGAGAGTACATGCGCATCGTCGGTGACAACGGCAACGTCGGCATCGGCACCACGACGCCTACAGCCAAGCTCGACGTGCGCGGCGAGATCGTCATGGGTGCGAACGGTGATCAACGCCCGATGGCTGCTCGCACGGCGCAGCGGCTCACGGCGGGTGTGGTGAACAATACCGGTGCCATTGTCTCGGGGACGGGATTTACCTCGATCCGCAACGGCCCCGGGAACTACATCATTTTCTGGACTCAGGCGGATGGGTTCTCCGCGATTCCGGCTGTGTTGGTCACGCCGCTGAATGGTACGTCGAACATCTTGTACAGTGTGCAGTCGATCAACTGGAACCCCAACGGCTCGGGCAGCACAACGATTCAGTTCGTGCGATCGTCCGATCAGAACCCCATTGACGTCTTCTTCAGCGTGATGATCGTCGGTTCGCGTTGAGTGTTTCCGAGCATCGCACGGAGTCAGTGTGAATGAATGAAAAAAGCCCCCGCACGCGTGTGTGGGGGCCTTTTCTATTTCTTGGTGTGATCGTTGCAAACCTCGTCGAGACCGCGGCGTTTTGTTGACGCGGCAGAGGCAACGATGCACGCGGTCACATGTGCTTGATCACCGCATCCGCGAACTCCGAGCACTTGACCTTCGTCACGCCCGTATCACCCTCGGCCTTCATCAGTCGCTCGAAGTCGTACGTCACGGTCTTGGCGCTGATGGCGCCGTCCATGCCCTTGATGATCAGGTCGGCGGCCTCGCCCCAGCCCATGTAGCGGAGCATCATCTCGCCGCTGAGGATGACCGAGCCGGGGTTGACCTGGTCGAGGTTGGCGTACTTGGGGGCGGTGCCGTGGGTTGCTTCGAAGATCGCGTGCCCGGTGACGTAGTTGATGTTGGCGCCGGGGGCGATGCCGATGCCACCGATTTGGGCGGCCAGCGCGTCAGACAGGTAATCGCCGTTGAGGTTCATGCAGGCGATGACGTCGAAGTCCTTGGGACGGGTGAGGACCTGCTGGAGGGTGATGTCGGCGATGGAGTCCTTGATGAGGAGCATTTTCTTCCACTTGCCGTCGCCGTGGGTCGCCCAGATGGAGGCCATGACGCCCTTGACTTCCTTGACGATCTTGCCCTTCTGGTCGGGGGTCATCATGTCGAAGCCGGGGTCGATCATCTTGGCGTTGGCCTCGGGGGTGAGGGCGGGGTTGGCCTCGCGGTTGCCGAGGATCCAGGATTCACGTTCGGTGACGACCTGATTACGGAAGAACTTCACCGCGACGTCGTAGCCCCAGTCCTTGAACGCGCCTTCGGTGAACTTCATGATGTTGCCCTTGTGCACGAGCGTCACAGAGCGGCGTTTCTCCTTCAGGGCGTAGCCGATGGCGCTGTGGACCAGGCGCTCGGTGCCCAGGAACGAAACGGGCTTGAAGCCAATGCCCACCATGAGCGGGTTGTCACGCTTCGGGGAGCCGATGGATTCGAGGGCCGCTTGCCACTGATCGCCGGCGGCCTTGGACCCGAAGCGCACTTTCTTGAAGTCCTTGGGGAACTCTTTCTCAAGGAACGCCAGCACCTTTGCCGCCTCGGGCGTGCCCGCGGCCATTTCGATCCCGGCGTAGATGTCCTCGGTGTTCTCGCGGAAGATGACCATGTCGCAGTCGCCCGGGCGCTTCACGGGGCTGGGGACGCCCTTGAACCAGCGGACGGGGCGGAGGCAGACGTAGAGGTCGAGCATCTGACGAAGGGCGACGTTGAGCGAGCGGATGCCGCCGCCGACGGGTGTGGTGAGCGGGCCCTTGATGCCCACGAGGTATTGACGGAAGGCGGTGAGGGTCTCATCGGGGAGCCAGTTGCCGGTCTTGTTGAAGGCTTTTTCGCCCGCAAGGACTTCCTGCCAGGTGATCTTGCGTTTGCCGGCATAGGCCTTGTTCACAGCGGCGTCCATGACACGGACGGAGGCCTTCCAGATGTCGGGCCCGGTGCCGTCACCCTCGATGAAGGGGATGATGGGCTGATCGGGGACGTTGAGCTTGCCGTTCTGCATCGTGATGGACGAGGCCATGGTGATCTCCGGTTTTCTGGGGTGCAATCCCGCGTTTTCGCTGAGCGGGATCGTCAGGATAGCAAGCGTCAGGCCCGCGGCGGTGGGGGCGTCAACCCGGGATTTGGAACCCCGGTTTCAGGGGTAAAAGCAGCCCCCCGGTCAAGACTTCCCGGGTCGGTGCGACCGCTCCAGGTTCACACGCGGGCGGTGTACTTGTCCGCGGTTGTGTGGTCAGCGAAGGCGGGGAATGGGATTCTCCGATGAACGAAGGCACCGCGGCCGCCCACGCCGCGTATGGACCCCGGGCCGACCGTGCGGGCGAGAAGCCGCCGGGACGGGCCAGTCCCCCGGGGGACGTACGCTTAGCCGGAGCGTGAGAGCGTTCCACGGAGCACCGTTATGTCCAAGGCCGTCGTTGACCCTGCCGAGCTGCGCCGATTCGCGCAGGACCTTCGCCGATTCACGCAGAACCTCGAAGGGCAGATGCAACTGCTCAACAGCCGCCTGTCGGCCCTCGGGCAGACCTGGCGCGATCAGGAACAGCAGAAGTTCGTGCTGGAGTTTGAGCAGACGATGCGTGTGCTAGCCCGGTTTACCCAGGCGGCATCGGAGCATGTGCCGGTCCTGATCAAGAAAGCCGAGAAGATCGAGGAGTACTTGAACCAGCGTTGACGGCCCTTCGGTGGCACGGCTCTGCAGAGCCGTGCGCTGGGGACGCAACAGTCCGGATTCACCGTTCAGGAGTCGATCACCGCAAGCACGACCGCAACCGCCCGCACTCCCTCATCGCCGACCATGTCTGAATCCGCCCATGTCACGAACGTCGACGCGCTCCGCGATTTCAAGCGGTCGGCCGAGCGTTTCATCGCCGAGATCACCGGCGCACTTTCGGAGGTGGATTCATCCGCGCAGCGCACGCTCTCGTGGCTGAGTCACGACCAGCTGCCCTGGTGGCAACAGCAGGTGCGCGTGCGGCAACAGAAGATCGCCCAGGCCCGCAGCGACCTGCTGCGGAAGCAACTTTCCAGCATGCAGGACGACCCGTCGTGTGTCGACGAACGCAAGGCCCTGGAGCGCGCGAAAGAGTCGCTCGCGACGGCCGAGGAGAAAGTCCGTGAGGTCAAGAAGTGGCTCGTTCACGTCGACCGCGAGTACACGCTCTATCGCGGCGCGGTGTCGGCACTCTCCGACGTTGCCCAGCGCGACATGGTGCAGGCGTGCCTGCGGCTGGTGGGAATGATCAGGCGACTTGAGGAGTACGCGCAGATCGGGCAGCAGCCGCCGAGCACCGCCGGATCGTCGATTGCTGAAGTGATGAGCGGAATGGATGCGGACGGCTCGACGAACCCTGAGCAGAACGAGGAACTCAGCGAAAGCCAGCCGCAGGGTCAAGAAGCTGGCGAATCAAACAACGTGGCGGAAGCCAACGAAGATGGCTCATCATCGAGCGAGATGCCCGACCTGCTCGCTCGCCTGCGCCGACTCTGCCCAAGTGCGCAGGCCCGAGCCTCGGCGCCGATCAACCCGGCGCTCGTCCGCCCGTGGTCGGTCTCGCTCGATCGTGCCCCGGGGCGGATGCTGGCGCCCACGTGCGCCGACGGAGCCTTCGACGTGCTCGCGGGCGCGGGTGAGCCGGGCTTCCCGCCTACGACCGCCGCGGGTCAAGCGAGCGATGAGCAGACGCTGACACTCGGTGCGGGCGTTCTCGATGGGCGCGACTGGTTCCTGACGCGGCAGAGCCCCGCAGACGCGCGCGACACCGGGATCTTCATCGGGACGGTCGAGTTCATCGCCACCGGCGACACCTCGCAGGGGCTGGTGCGGGTTCCGATCTCGTGGTTTCTGAAGCTCAGACCCTGGGCGGGTCCACTTTTGAGCCTGCCGATCGGGTATCTTTCCGTGATCATCGCCGGCTCGCTGGCGGCGGTGCTCGACGAGACCGACACGCGGCTGATCGACTCCAGCGAGCGGGCAAGCTCAACCGATCAGACCGCAGACAACGAAACCGACGACGCAACCGATGACCCCCGCGCCGCGAATCAATCCGGATCGACAACGCCGCAAGGCACGAGCGAGCGGAGGGAGAACGCATGAGCACCGCTGTTGCGCAAGCCCGAATCAAAGACGCGCTGAAGGAGCTGAAGATCGCCTGGGCGCAGGCGAAGCAGCACTGGGACGACACCGCCAGCACCAAGTTCGAGGAAGAGTTCCTCAGCCCGATCGACGGCAAGGCCTCGGCCGCGATCGGAGCGATGGGACGCCTCTCGGAGATTCTCGATGCCGCCCGGCGAGCATGTGACAAAGACCGCTGACGCCGCGGGCACGGGCCCCGGCACCGCGAATGTGACTTCATCTTCAGGCACCGCCCGTGCTGTCGCGGGCTCGTCGATCGCTGGAGCGTCGGGCGTCGCGACCGGTGCGAACGCCACGCAGACCGACGGCCGCCTGACCCAGATGTGCAAGGAATCGCTCCGCGCCATCGCACGCCTGAGCGCCGAGCGTGCGGCTGCGGAGTCGTCCACGCGCCACGCGCTCAACTCGACACTCACCGGCGCCGACGCGGAGCTGAGCACCGCGCTCTCCTCGGCGTTGTCGAACCTTGAAACGCAGTTGAACGCGATCCGCAACGAGTGCGACGCCGCCGCCGCGAAGGCCCGGCAGGACGCCGACGACTCCGTCGCGAACGCGAAGCGCCAGTTCGAGATCGATAAGAGCCAGCTCCGCGAGCGTGGCGAGGCGGATGTCGCGACCGCGAAGAAAGCCATGCAGGAAGCGGTCTGGATGGCCGAGACGGTGCACGACACGAACATCGACAAGCCCGGGGCGGCGTTCGCGAAGATCAAGGCCGAGGTCGAGCGTCGGATGGGCGAACTGGGCGTGGTGGCGCAGCGCGTGGAGCGCGAGCTGCAAGAGCTCGTGCGTCCTTCGCGCAAGAGCCCGCGCCCGTGGAGAGAGGGCGTTGTCGCCTCGGATGTCGCATCGCTCGCGGGCGGCACAGAATCGCTCGCGTCAAAGACCCTGGCGGAATCGTTCAATCAGCAGGCACAGGCCTTTGTCGAGCACGCGTCGCGTCTGCTCAGCCTGCGCGCGCCGCGAGCGTTCGTCTCACCCCTGCCCGCGGTTTACGGCGTGCTCCTCGGGCTCGCATCCGCTGGTGGCGCGGTGTACTTGCAGGGTGGAGCGATGACTGAAGCGTCGTACGCCGCGGGGTTCTTGGGCCTCGCCGTGGGCGCGGTGGGCAGCGAGCTGATTCGTCGCCAGCAGAAAGCCCGCGTGACGGCCCTCGGCGCGTCGATCACCAAAGAGTTGCTGACGACCGAGAAACTCGCCGAGACGCTTGTCCGCGTTGCGGATGATGAACGCAAAGCGAAAGAACTCGCCATCCGCACCGCCCGCGATGAAGAGGTGAAGCAGGCCCGGAGCAAGTGCGACGCGGTCGTGAACGAAGTCAATACCGCGTACACGCGGAAGCGTGCGGAACTCGAAGCCACGCTCAAAGTGAGGCTTGAGAACGCCGCCCAATCCCGGGAGCAATCCGCGGCGAAGGTCGAGACCGATCGTCGCACGCGGCTGGCGCAAGCTGATACCGATTTCCGCACGACCAACCAGAACGCAAAGCAGAAGCACCAGACGGTGCGTGATGAAGCCGTGAGCACCGAGGCGACGTCGTTCGAGGCGCTGCGGACAAAGTGGGTCGAAGGGATGACCAGCGCGCTCGCAGCGCTCGACAGCGCCCGCAAGCAGGCCCTGAGCGTTCCGGGTGCGCAGCGTTGGCCCGGCGCGACGCTCGATGCGCCGCTGGCGCAGTTCCCCGCGCCGTCGGCCACGCCGCCGTGCATTACCGCGGGGCAGCTCTCGCTCGATCTTCGACGCATCCAAGACGCGATCCCCGAGGACCCGCGTCTGCACGTGACCAACGCGAAGGAGATCCCGCTTCCGTCGCTCATGGAGATCCCCGACCGCTGTTCGATGCTCGTGCAGTTCGGCGGCGCGGGCGCGGTCGATGGTCGGTCGGCCGGGCTTTCGCTCCTGCGCACGACCATGCTCAGGCTGCTGCTGGGTTTCCCGCCGGGCAAACTGCGGTTCACCATCGTCGACCCCGTCGGGCTCGGTCAGAACTTTGCGGCCTTCATGCACCTTGCGGACTTCGACCCGCAGCTCGTCAGCGACCGCATCTGGACCGAGCCGCGACACATCGAGGCACGCCTGACCGATCTCACCGAGCACATGGAGACGGTGATCCAGAAGTACCTGCGCAACGAGTTCGCCTCCATCGAGCAGTACAACGCGAGGGCGGGCGAAGTTGCCGAACCGTACCGCTTCCTCGTTATCGCCGATCTGCCCGCGAGCTTCTCGGAAACCAGCGCCAAACGACTCGCCTCCATCATCTCCAGCGGGCCAAAGTGCGGCGTCTACACGCTCATCCTTCAAGACACGCGCCACCAACTGCCACCGGGCATCACGTCCACCGATCTCAAGCGCGCGGGCTTGCGTCTCTCCTGGCGCAAGGCCCAGCCTGATGCGAACTCGCTGGCGCCGGCGCAGGCAAGCAACACGCAAGCCGCCGGGCGGTTTGTCGTTGACGATCCTGATCTGCAATCACTGAGTTTCACGCAGCCCGAGCAACCGAGCGACGAGCTGTTCAACGAGATCGTCCGCGAGGTCGGCAAGCGGGCGAAGGACGCCGGGCGTGTGCAGGTGCCCTTCTCGATGATCTCGCCCTCGGCCGAGAAGCGCTGGAGCCTCTCCAGCAGCGAGGAAGTCACCGTTCCGCTGGGGCGTGCGGGCGCGACGCGACTGCTCAACATGACCCTGGGACGCGGCACCGCGCAGCACATGCTCATCGCTGGTCGAACGGGTTCGGGCAAGAGCACGCTCCTGCACGTGATGATCACCAACCTCGCCCTGTGGTACAGCCCCGACGAGGTCGAGCTGTACCTCGTGGACTTCAAAAAGGGTGTCGAGTTCAAGTGCTACACGGGCACGGGCGAATCCGCCGCCCCCGCGCTGCCGCACGCGCGCGTCATCGCCATCGAGAGCGAGCGCGAGTTCGGGCTCAGCGTGCTGCGCAAGCTCGATGCCGAACTGAAACGTCGAGGCGAACTGCTGCGCGATGCCAGCGTGCAGGATCTCAAGAGCTACCGCAAAACCGCGAACGCGCAGGTCATGCCCCGCGTGCTGTTGATCGTTGACGAGTTCCAGGAACTTTTCGTCGAGGACGACAAGCTCGCACAAGAGGCGGGCCTGCTGCTCGACCGTCTCGTGCGTCAGGGCCGAGCTTTCGGCATGCACGTGGTCCTCGGTTCACAAACCCTGGGCGGGGCATACTCGCTCGCCCGCGCCACCATGGGCCAGATGGGTGTGCGCATCGCCCTGCAATGCTCTGAGGCCGACTCTTACGTGATTCTCAGCGAGGACAACGCCGCGGCCCGATTGCTCTCACGCCCGGGCGAGGCGATCTACAACGACGCCTCCGGCGCACTCGAAGGCAACAGCCTCTTCCAGATCTCCTGGCTCGACGACCACCAGCGTGATCAGGCCCTGCGGGCTATCGCCGTCACGCCGCCGTCGCCGATCCGTTCGACGGTCCTCCCGCCGATTGTCTTTGAGGGCAACGTCCCCGCGCGGGCCGAGCGCAACGAGATCCTCGCTTCGATGCTGCGCGGGCGGCCCATCGTGCCCGTCCCCGCCACCGCAACCGGTCAACCCTCCCGCGCCCACTTCTACCTGGGCGACCCGGTGGCGATCAAAGACCCTGTCTCCGCCGTCTTCCGCCGACAGTCCGCTTCGTCACTGCTGATCACGGGTCAGCAGGAGGACAGCGCGATGGCGATGCTCGCCGTCGGCGCTGCGGGCCTGGCCGCTCAGCATCTCTCCGCCGCCAGAGCTTCCGCATCGAACGCGTCGAACCTCGCCCGCTTCACGATCCTCGACGGCACCACCGCCGACGCGCCCGGCGCGGGCTTCCTCCCCGCGCTCTCCGCCACTTTCCCTTCACGCACGCAAGCCCGCTGCGTCCCCTTCCGGGAGACCGACGCCGCGATCTTGGAGCTCGCCGCAGAGGTCGACCGCCGCCTGGCAAGTCCGAACGCGGGTGCCGATGAGCCGGCCCACTACCTGCTGATCCAGGGGCTGCAACGCTTCCGCACGCTGCGCAAGCCCGAGGACGAGTTTGATTTCTCCGCCGACAGTTCAGCGAGCGCCCGCCCCGACCGCGCGCTCGCCCGCATCATCAAGGAAGGCCCGGCCCTGGGCATCCACACGATCATCTGGAGTGACACCGTCGCGACGCTCAATCGGACTTTCGACCGTGCGACGGTCCGCGAGTTCGATTTCCGGGTGCTCTTCCAGATGGCCGCCGCCGACGCGGCAACGCTCGTCGATTCCCCCGGCGCGTCGACGGGCCTCATCGGACAGAACCGCGCCCTGCTCGCGAGCGAAGAGCTCGGCGTCGTTGAGAAGTTCCGCCCGTACTCACTCCCAAGCCCCGAGTGGCTGGCGACCCTGGCGCAGGGCTTGCGAGCGCTGGCTTGAGTATTCAAAGCGTTATGGTGTTGAGTTCGAGTCGAGCCGCACGCGCGCGGTGACGATTGATCGGTTCCCGAGTCATTCAGAGAACATCGCCTCGACGAACGAGTCAGGATCGAACGGCTGCAGATCCTCGGGTGTTTCGCCCGTGCCGACGAACTTCACGGGGATGCTCGCCACCGCGCGGATGGCGATGATGATGCCGCCCTTGGCGGTGCCGTCAAGTTTGCTCAGCACGATGCCGGTCACCGGTGCGCTCTTGGAGAACTCTTGCGCCTGGCGCAACGCGTTCTGCCCCGTTGTTGCATCGAGCACCAGCAGGGTTTCGTGCGGCGCACCGGGGATCTGCTTGCCGAGGACTTTGTAGATCTTCTCGAGCTGACGCATCAGCGGGTCCTGCGTTTGCAGGCGTCCCGCGGTATCGACAATGAGCACATCGACGGCGCGTGCGGCGGCGGCCTTTGCCGCATCGAACGCCACGGCCGCCGGATCGCCGCCCTGCTGACCCTTGATCACCTCAACGCCCAGCCGCTCGCCCCAGATCTCAAGCTGTCGCACCGCGCCGGCGCGGAAAGTGTCGCACGCGGCGAGGAGGACTTTCTTTTCCTGCCTACGGAAATAGGCGGCGAGCTTGGCGATGCTGGTGGTCTTGCCCGCGCCGTTGATGCCGGTGACGAGGATGACGGTGGGGGGCTTCACGCCCGTAACGGGGTCGGGCTTTGCGACGAGGAGTTCGGTGGAGAGCGGCCGGGGCTCGGGCTCACCCGGGATGCCCGCCTGCTTGGGGCCTTGCTGAAGCAACTCGCGTACGTGGCGCTTGAGGTGCTCCAGCAGGTCTTTGGATTCCTTGAGCTTCCCGGCTTTGAAATCGTCCTTCGCGGAATCGATCAGGCGGGTGGTTGCTTCAACACCAACGTCGGCTTCAAGGAGCATCCGCCGAACATCTTCGATGAGCGCATCGTCGAGCGTTCGCCCGAGGATGAGCGACTTCAGCCCACGGACAAGCGTCTCGCGCGTCTTGCTGAGCCCGTCCTTCAGCTTCGAGATGATGTTGGAGAAGAAACCCATGGGGAAGGGATCGGGGTATCGGGGGATCAGGGGATCAAGGGATCAAGGGATCGAGGGATCAAAGGTCGTTTGCCGGCGGTCTTTCACGAGTGCCCAGTGCCCAGTGCCTTCTTCTTACTGCGTTTCTTCACTTCCCGCCGCGGCACTCAACACCTGCTTCAGCACCTTGTCGAGCAGGGCGTTGACAAAGCCCGGCGACTTCTCGGTCGAAAACTCTTTCGCGAACTCCACGCTGTCGTTCACCACGACTTTGGGCTTCGACTTGCCCGGGCCCTTGGTCATGTCAAAGTGGGCCAGGCGCAGGATCGCGCGATCGACGGCCGCCTGACGGTGCGCGGGCCAGGTCGGGGCGAGCTCGGCCATGATCTTGTCCGCCTCAAACCGGTTCGCCCACGCGTCCTGCGCAAGCTTCATCGCCAGCGCACGATCGTTCGCGGGCACGGTCGGATGCTCTTCATCCAGCCCCTTCGAAATCAGATCGAGCCCTTGCCCGTTGTGGGCTTCGAGTTGAAAAAGGGCCTGGAAGGCCATGCGTCGTACGCCGCGGGTGATGCTGCTCATGATCGTTTCCCCCGCTTGGTGCCGCCACGGGCTTTGTCGGGTGATTCGCTCAGCGGCAGTTGCACCTGCCCGCTGAAGAAGTCGCGCACCGGCACGCCGCCGGCCTTGGTCAGGATGTTCATCTGCTGCAGCACGACCAGGACCGAGCGCATGGCTTCGGCGCCCTTGTTGCTCACGCCGGGGCCATTGCCGAAACCGGCGCGGGCTTTCGCTTGCGCGATGCTGTTGACGGTCAGCACGCCGAGGCCCACGGGGCAGGCCGTCCAACTGCTCAGGTCCGCCAGCGCGGTCGTCACGGCGTTGCCCAGCACCTGATCGTGAATCGTCTCGCCCTTGATGATGCACCCCAGTGCAACCACGCCCGCGACGCCGCCGCCCTTGAGCATCAGGCTGCTGAGCGTGACGACCTCGAAAGCGCCGGGGGCGAAGACGAGGCTGAGGTTGTCCGGATCGCCGCCGGCGTCGACGTACGCCTCGACGGCACCGCTGAGCAAGGCTTGGGTGATGGTCCAGTTGTACCGGCTGACGACGATCCCGATCGGCGGCAGCGACGGCGATTCATCGCGATTGGAGTCGGATTTTCCGCGTGAGGCGGGGCTTGTCGAAGGGGCGGAACCCCCCCGTGTTCGCGGTGTGCGGGCTTTGCGGGATGGTGTGCGTTCGGGCATGAGGGCGGGATGATAGACCGCACGGGCGGGGGCTTCGGTATGCTGGGAAGCATGAAATCCACCGATTCCAAACGCCGCGTGTCGAAACCCGGAAACAAGACCGTCAATCCCGCTTCCAAGCGTTCAGGCAAGCCAGGCAAGAACGCCGGCACCGGTGCGTTCGTCAAAGGTCTAGGCGATCAGCCCGCCCTGCTGCACCTGAAGACGTGGATCAACGCCAACCAGAAAGACTTCGTCCCGCCCGTCACCAACAAACAGCTCTTCAACAACGCGCAGGACGCCATCCTCTTCGTCTCGGGAGGCCCGAACACCCGCAACGACTACCACGTCAACCCGACCGAGGAGCTTTTCTATCAGCTCAAGGGCGACATCGCAGTGCGGATCAGGCCGTTGGATGGAACGCCGCCGCACGATGTGATTATCCGTGAGGGCGAGCTGTTCATGCTGCCGCGATGGGTCCCGCACCGCCCGCAGCGCCCCAAGGGCACGCTGGGCCTGATCGTCGAGTTCCCGCGCCCGGAAGGCCAACTCGACGGCCTGCGCTGGTACTGCCCCAAGTGCGACACGCTGGTCTACGAAGCAACCTTCCGCCTGAAGAAGATCGACGAAGACCTCCACCGAGTCATGAACGACTTCTGGGACGGCCCACGCGAGCGGCGCACCTGTCGGGCCTGCCAACACACCATCGAACGCGCCGGAGCGATCGAAGTCGCGGGCGGGAAGGTCAAGGCGGCGAGGGGGAAGAGTTCAACGCGGAGTGCGCGGAGCACGCGGAGGTCCGCTCAGTGAGTGATTTGCACCAAGGCGAACTGACCGAGAAGATCATCTCCAGCGCGGTTCAGGTTTTCCGCGCGCTCGGACCAGGTCTGCTTGAAAGCGCATACGAGGCCTGCCTGTGTCACGAACTCACCTGTCGCGGAATCGCCCTTCGAAGGCAGGTGGAACTGCCGATCCGCTACGACGGTGTTTTGGTTGATGCGGGCTACCGCATCGATCTGGTGGTTGAAGATCGAGTCGTCGTGGAACTGAAATCGATCGACAAACTCGCACCGATTCACGAAGCTCAACTTCTGACCTACCTTCGACTTTCCGGCTATCCAGTGGGTCTTCTCATCAACTTCAACGTCATTAGGCTCATTGATGGGGTGGTCCGCCGAGTCATGACCAAACCGCCTTCTGCTCCCGGTTTGACTCCGCGTCCTCCGCGTCCTCAGCGTTGAATGATCCCCATGCACATCGACCTCCACACTCACATCCTCCCCCGCACCTGGCCGGATTGGACCGCTCGCTCGGGATACGCAGGTTGGATCAGCCTTGCCCACGATGCGCCCGGCTGCGCAACGGGCTGCGCACGCATGGTGCAGTCCCTCCCCGGCGGCGGCTTCAAAGACTTCCGCGATGTCGAGCCCAATCTCTGGGACATCCCCACCCGTCTCCGCGAGATGGACCGCACGCGCGTCACCATCCAGGCCCTCTCCACCGTCCCCGTCATGTTCGCCTCATGGGCGAGCGCTCAGCACGCCTACGACCTGCACCGTCTGCTGAACGACCATCTCGCCGAAGTCGTCCAGTCGCACCCCGACCGCTTCGTCGCCCTCGCGTGCGTGCCGATGCAAGACCCCGCACTCGCCTGCGCGGAGCTCGACCGCGTCGCATCCATCCCCGGCTTCCGCGGCGTGCAGATCGGTACACACGTCAACGGGCTCAACCTCGACGCCCCACCCGTCCGCAGCATCATCGCCCACGCCGCCACGCGAAACCTCGCCGTCTTCGTTCATCCCTGGGACATGCTCGGCGGCGACCGCCTGAGAAACTTCTGGATGCCCTGGCTCGTCGCCATGCCCACCGAAACCACCATCGCCATCATGTCCACCCTCTTCGGCGGCATCCTCGACGAATCGCCCAACCTCCGCATCTGCTTCGCCCACGGCGGCGGCTCGTTCCCCGGCACGCTCGGACGCATCCGCCACGGCCTCGCCGCCCGCCCCGACCTCTTCCCACCCAACGCCCGCGACCCCATCCTCGACCTCGCAAACGAAGCCGCCAACACGCCCGCACGCTTCTGGGTCGATTCCCTCACCCACGACCCGCGCGCGCTCCGCACGCTCCTCCGCCTCTTCCACAGCTCACGCGTCGCCCTCGGCTCCGACTACCCCTTCCCCCCGGGCGAACTGAAGCCCGGCGAGATGATCCAGCACATGCCCGACCTGACCCC
>JAVTWO010000207.1:0-3707 GCA_032229765.1 Phycisphaerales bacterium
GAACGCAACGGTGACGACCGCTTCGATACCGCCGACGAGCGTGACAACGCAGGCCATGCGTTTACCGTCGCGCGAGACGCTGAAGTCTTCGGGCCCGGTGGAGAAGAAGTCGAGCACCGCGCCGCCGGGGAGGGTCATGCCCTCTTGCAGGACGATTTCGTTCCCGCGCATGATGCCGGTGTCGACGTTGGCGTCGGGGTCGGACCAATCGGCCCACCACCAGACGAAGCCCTGGTTATCGATGCGGACGCAGGTTGAGCCGCTATTGATGGACGTGACGTTGAAGGCGGGGTTGGGCGGGAAGGGGTCGCCCTTCTGGATGAACTTCACGCCGTTCTTGACGATAACCGCGTTGCTGGCGGTGGCGCCGTCGAGCGCGGCGCGATAGACGTAATCGCCGTTGTCGTTGATGCCCACGGCGCTGTTCGTGCTGCTCTGACTTCCCCAGTTGCGTCCCGGAATGATCGAGGGCGAGCCTTCCTTGACCAGTTCGGTGGTGGTTCCGAGGTAGATCATTTCGTCGGCGGTCGTGGGCGCGTCGGGGTTGCGTAGCAACGGAACCCAGATGAACTGCCCGTTGTTGTTCGCGTCGTTCTGGCTGCTGGTGACTTGGCTGCCGCGGATCGGAACGGTCTGCCCGGTGAGGGTGTCGCCCTCGGTGGCGTAGCGGATGGTGGAGGCGAGTGTGCCGTCGGCGTTGAAGGTCGCCTGCATGATGGCGCGGTTGATGGTGCCCAGGACGGAGAAGTCGTCGACCGAGGCGATCATGAAGGCCCGGCGGTTGCTGAGCATTTTCACATCCGCGAACGAGGCCCAGGTCGCCACACGACCGAAGCCCTCGTCGTAGGCGAGCGTGCCTTCGTACGCCCCCCACTCTGTTTGGGCAGCGCCGGCCTCGCTGTAGAACAGGCCCGAGTCGGTCCCGCTCGTCGGCACGGTCAGCAAGGGCCAGACCATCTGCCCCTGGTCGTTGATGGTCGTTTGGTTCCAATCGAAGACGCGAACCGAGCCGCCCGGGCCGTTGACCATCGACGCTTCGGTGTAGACCACCGCGCCGTCGCGGATGGCGGCTTGGGGTTGCGTGCTTGAGAACGAGTTGACCGTCGCCCACCAGTTGCCCAGCGAGTTGATCGAGGCGCCGTCGACACTGGTAACGGTGACGCCGTTGACGGTGTCGCCTTCCTTGAGCACGACCTGGATGGTCATCGGGGGCAGGGCCATTGCGCTGCCGCTGAGGCTCAGCAGTGCGCCGATGAAGAGCGACGCCCTGCGCGAAGAGGCCGCGCGAGAAGAGGACGAACACTTCGACGTGGTGATGATGCTGAACATGGCATGCTCCCTGATAAGCCGCGATTCAAAGCCGCGGCACCCCGATCACGAGTACACGCACGAACACGAACGCCCCGCGCGATCGCATCGGTGCTGCTTGAGTGTCGCACACCGACGACCTCGGCACAATCAGGAATACCCCTTGTGCTGCGGGGTTGTTGTTGACTGGTCCGCATTGAACCCGCGATAGCGTGGCGGAATCGCGGGACGATTCGTTTCTTTCAGTTGCACGGGATGAACAGGTTGTTGAAGAAGGCGTTGTAGTCACCTTCGTTCACGCCGTTGTTCACGCAGCCCGGCGCTTCAGCCAGCGGGGTGCCATCGTCGCAAGCGATGTCGCAGAACGCGCCGATGGCGGCCATTCCCTGCGAAGCCTGGGCGAAGAAGCCGGCTGCGCTGAAGAAGGCGTTGTAGTCGCCTTCGTTGATGCCGTTGTTCACGCAGCCTTGAGCCTGAGCCAGCGGTGTCCCGCTGTCGCAGGCGATGTCGGCCGGGCACGGCGGGGGAGGCGCGACGACCACGCCCGTGACGTTGATCACGTACGTGGGCGAGCCCGCGGCGTTGGAGGTGATGGTGATCGTCCCGGTCTTGGTCCCCGGGGTTGCGGTGTTCATCGTGATGGTGTGACTGTTCTGAAACGACGCGGTGGCGCCGGCGGTGCGGTTGAACGTGCCAACGGGCGCGCCGAAGCCGCTGCTGGCGCTGAGGGTGTAGGTGAGGGTTTCGAATGCGGAGCTGTTGCCTCGGTTGAAGCGGGCGAAATGCGGGTCGCTGCCGCTGATCAGCGCGTCGCCGTTGCGGACGGTGATGGGCGCGCTGGCGGATGCGCCGACGTTGACGGTACCGAAGTTGATCGTGGGCGTCGCCCAGATCTTTGCGGGCAGGCGGAGGTCGAGGAAGACGGGCAGGTGCCCGTTGCCTTGAACGGAGTTGATCAGGGCTTGGGCGATGGTGGGGCCGACCTGGGTGTTGCCGGTGGTTTTGATCGGCGCGTTGTAGGTGGTGCCGTCGTTGCCCCAGACGCGGTAGGTGTGGTTGGGGTCGTTCCAAGTGGTGGTGGAGTAGGCCTGGGTGGTGGAGCCGATGTACTCGATGCCCGAACCGTTGCGGAGCGTGGGCGAGATGAGGATCTGATCGTGGCGTGAGTCCATCGCGCTGGACGGTTCCTGCGTGTGGATGATCCTGAAGTTCGAGTTGTTCTCCCACGAGCCGGGCGAGTTGATCGGATCGATGAACCGGCCCGCGGCGTTGGCACCGTTCTCCGTCAGACGCACATACGCGGCGTTGCTCGATGACTGAACGTTCAAGTCGGCGGCGAGCAGAAAGTTCACACCCGCGGGGAGCACGTCGCTGTCGTCGCGCAGACGGATCGACTCGGCCTCGCGCCGATCGGGGTCGGTCGAGCTGGTCCCGGCCTTGAAGTGCGCACCGTAGATGTACAGCTCCGCGGCATCCGACGCGGGATACCCCGCAAGACGCACCAGATAACGGTGCGTATCCCGCGGCGGGCAGGTATCGCACGTTCCCGTGTTCGTAGAAAGGCGCTTGACGGCGTTCGGCGCGGGAACGCCCGCTTGCGAGAGCGCCGCCACCTTGCTCGTGCGATAGAAGAGCACGTGCATCGGGTTGCTCGCCGGGAACGACGGGTTCGCGACGTACGTCGTGGCGGCCCAATCCGTCGGCCCGCCCGGGTACGAGTTCAACAGGTTGAGGAAGTTCATCCGCCCGCTGTCGGTGTTGATCTCTTCCGCGACGATGATGTCGGGGCTCATGCTTCCCGCGGGGCCTGAGAGGTAGATGGCGTTTTGAAAGTCCGCCACGCGGCCGCTGGTGTAGTTCGTCACGTTCCAGTTCGCAACGCGGAGCTGCGCCGAGGCGCTCGCTGAAGCAACCGCGCAAACGCCCAGCGCCAGACCGGCCTTCATCACGAGATTCACCCGATTCGCGTGCATGCTTTAGTTTCTCTTTCTCGTCTGTGTTGAACGTTCCAAACCCGCGAAAGCGGCAAGGCCCCAATGATTGGCATGGGCTTTGGCGCACGCACACCGCGCGCCGATTCTCCGGCGCGTGGTGTGAGCAGCCAATGGTGCATCACGCCTTGAGTCGCGACCACCAAACCGACACCATTCGAAGACGTTCCGCCGCACTCTCAGGTGCTTTCTCTCCAATCAAACTCCAAACACGACCGGTAACGTGCAATCACCGTTACGGGCAGGGCTGGAAGAAGTTGTTGAAGAAGCAGTTGTAATCACCTTCGTTCACGCCGTTGTTCGCGGCGCCGTTCGTCCCGCCCACATCGAACGGGGGCAGCGCGGTGCCTTGATCGTCTGCGATGTCGCACGGGGCGTTCCCCGGCGCGGGCAGGAAGAACGTGTTGA
>JAVTWO010000208.1:0-4895 GCA_032229765.1 Phycisphaerales bacterium
AAGGCGACTACAACTGCTTCTTCAACAACCTCTTCCTCCCCTGCGTCTGATGCAGGTGAGCAGAAGGGCCGAGGAAATAGGGCCGAGGGCCCAGGGTGAAGACCTCAAGCCGAAGCCGATCGTCCTGAGAACTTGAAAAGCATGAAGCCCCGGATCGAAAGGTCCGGGGCTTTTTTTCATCTCCGGCATCACAACGACGGTTCCTGCACGCCTGAACGTCGATACCCGAAGGGTTCATTTGTACTTTGTTCGCATAGGGAAATCGAAGAAGCCATGGAACCGAGCGGGGTTTCCGGACGCATCGCAGTAGGTCAGGGTTGCACCACCCCGGGTTTCCCTGTATCTTCGATGTGCCGTGGGGTTTCCGCCGGGCATTCTCGATGCTCGGCTATGCCGTCGAGGCGAGCGGACGACGTTCGATTGTCCGCGGGCTTCTGTTCTCTGAGGCACTCGGGTTTCGAGTTGTTGAGTCGTACCACCACGCCCTTTCACCCTTACCGCTGATTTGTTGGAGGCCTGATCTCATGCAGCATCGCGCACCACTCTTTTCGTTCGCTCTTGGACTGTCCGTGTTGACACTTGCGGGCTCGACCCTCGCCGCCCCGAAGGCCGCGATACTCGACGCCTCTACCGCGATGCTCACCGCACGCGGCGCGGTCGACGAGCCCGTCGTGCGCGACGGCGATTTCCACCCCTCCCAGGTCCTCGTTCGCTTCGACGCCTCGCTCTCTGAGAAGGCCCAGCAGCAGGCCCTCGATCAGGCCGGCGTGCTCGAAGTGCTCACCCGCTACGAGATCGTCCCCGGTCTGCTCTGCGTGCGTGTCGAGCCCGGCACCGTCGACGCCGCGATCGCCTCGCTGAGCAAAGCCGCGGGCGTGATGTACGCCGAACGCGACTACTACCGCTTCACGATGGCGCAGACTCGTCCCTACGGCGTCGACCTCGTGCGCGCGCCGCAGGTCTGGCCGGTCTCGCGCGGCAACGCCGTACGCGTCGCGGTCCTCGATACCGGTGTCGACTTCAACCATCCCGACCTGCCCGACCCCGTCGTCAGTCAGAGCTTCATCTCCGGTCAGACCGCGCAGGACAACAACAACCACGGCACCCATTGCTCCGGCACCGTGCTCGCCATCGACAACACCGACGGCGTGATCGGTGTTGCGCCCAACGCCATCCTCATGATCGGCAAAGTCCTCGCCGACAGCGGCTCAGGCCCCACCAGCGGGATCATCAGCGGCGTGCAATGGGCTCAGGCCAACCAGGCCAAGGTCATCAGCATGTCCCTGGGCGGCACGGCCTTCAACCAGTCGTTTTCCGACGCCTGCCAGGCCGCGGTCAACGCGGGCGTCTTCGTCGTCGCCGCCGCGGGCAACGGCGGCACCAGCACGCCCAACTACCCCGGCGCGTACGACTCGGTCTTCTGCGTCGCTTCGGTCAACAGCAGCAAGGTCCGCGCATCGAGCAGCAGCTTCGGGCCTCACGTGGATATCTCCGCCCCGGGCGTGGGCGTCCTCTCCACCGTCAGCACTTCGGTCCTCACCACCAGCACCACCGCGGAATGGAACAACACCCTCCGCACCGTCACCCCGCTGACCGGCAGCGGCACGGGCGTTGTCTCGGCTGAGGCGATCCACTGCGGCGTGGGCAACGTCGCTGATTTCCCTGCGGGCGTCTCGGGCAAGATCGCCCACATCCGCCGCGGCGGTCAGAATCCTCAGGGCGCAAACCTCACTTTCCAGGCCAAGGTCAACAACGCCATCGCCGCCGGCGCCATCGGCGTGATCATCTCCAACAACGTCACCGGCAGCTTCGGCGGCACGCTCAACCAGACCGTCAACATCCCCGTCGTCGCCGTCTCGCAGGCCTCGGGCGATGAACTCCAGAACGCGAGCCCCGCTTTCTTCACCACCATCACCAACACCGCCACCGGCTCGACCTACGCCTCGTTCAGCGGCACCTCGATGGCCACGCCGCACGTCGCGGGCGTCGGCGCGCTGCTCATCGGCGCCGCGGGCAACCTCTCGTACACCCCGGCGCAGATCCGTCAGGCGATCGAAGAAACCGCCGAGGATCTGGGCACCGTCGGCAAAGACGATCTCTACGGCAACGGCCTCGTCCGCGCCGACAGCGCCGTCAACCTCTTCCTCACGCTCATCACCCCGCCGACCTCCTGCCCCGCGGATATCGCCCTCGATGACGGCACGCCCCGCACCCTCTCCGGCTCATCCGCCAGCAACTCGGGCGTGAATGAAGGCGACTACAACGCCTTCTTCTCCGTCGCGGGCTTCTTCAACCAGGCCGCCGGCGGCGTCAGCTCCATCGGCGACTTCTGCGACATCGCCTACGACGACGGCACGCAGCTCAACACCCCCACCACCGCCACCAACAACGGCGTCAACGAGGGCGACTACAACCTCTTCTTCAACACCTTCTTCCTCCCCTGCAACTGATTCCCGCTCTCCCGATTCATCAACAACGTTGATCATCGCAACGCCCGTCGGTTCCCCCGGCGGGCGTTGTCTTTTCAACATCTTCCCGTTGGCGGTCGCGCTGTTTGCGAGTAGTCTCTGTGATCGGTCGATCTGCCGACCGCTTGTGTGTTTGTCTGTGTCCGTTATCTGTTTTTTCGAGTCCCGACCATGCACCATCACGCTCTTTCGACTGCCCGTTGCACAGCCAAAGCCCGCCGCCAGCGCACCTCGCGCGTTTCGATCACTTCCGCCGCCGTGTTGCTGAGCTTGCTTACCGCCGGTGCGAATGCGCAGCAGAAGATCCACTTCACCTACCTCTGGCACCTCGAACAACCGATCTACTGGCCCGACCGCCAGGCCTCGGGCGTTGACCGTTACGAACGCGCCTGGGAATCCATCTCCCGCGGCGGCGTACACCCGATGAACAACCTGGGCGAGATCTTCGGCCTCGAAGATCGCGTCAACGCCTATCAGTGGCGACCCAACGACAGCATCAACGCCTTCTCCTTCGGCCGACCCGAAGCCGGCGCACAGATCTCATTCTCCGGCGGGCTCATCGAGAACATTCAATCCCTCTCCGCAAACTCCGCTCTGGGGTACAGCCCTTCGTGGACCACCCCGTGGCGCAACGCCCGCTCGCTGCTGACCTTCAACGGCCCGGCCGTGCCCCGCGCCGACATCGTCCTCTTCTCGTTCCATCACGCGCTGATGCCGCTGATCGACGAATCGACGATGCGCAAGCAGATCCAGCTCTACAAGTCGATCTATCCGGACGCGTGGGGGACCGCGCAGCCGATCAGTCAGGGCTTCTTCCCCAGCGAGATGGCCTTCAGCACGCGCATGATCCCCGTGCTGCAGAGCGAGGGCGTGCAGTGGTCGATCGTCAGCGCCGAGAAGATCAGCCGGGCGTGCGCCGACTTCCCCGTCGTCTTCGGTTCCGGCGGCATCAACTGCGACCCGCCCAACAAGGCCGACCAGATCAACCCCGCGCAGGGCAGCGCCGCGTACTACCGCCTGTCGATCGATCGCGGCTGCGCACCCGCCGAGGCCGCACCGTTCTCCCTCACCCCGCGCCGCGCGAAGTACGTCAACCCCGAGACCGGCGTTGAAAGCTCCATCATCGTCGTGCCCTCGAGCCAGAGCCTGAGCTGGAAAGACGGCTACTCGCCTCAAGGCAACACCGAGTTCGACGCGCTGACCCCGCTGAACAACCCCAGCCGCCCGATGCTGATCGTCCTCGCACACGACGGCGACAACGCCTGGGGCGGCGGCTATTCGTACTACATGGAAGCCACGCCCAACCGTGTTTCGCAAGCCGCGAATGCCGGGTACGTCCCCACGGTTGTGCAGCGGTACCTTGCGGACCATCCGGTCCCCGCGTACGACTTTGTGCACGTTGAAGACGGCGCGTGGGTGAACGCTGATGGCGACTTCGGCGCGCCGCAGTTCATCAACTGGAACTGGCCACTCATCAACTCCGCGGGCAAGGTCGATATCGAGAACGGCTGGCACATCGACCCGTACAACTGGGCCATCATCACCGCGATGCAGAATCGCGTTGACACCGCCGAGCAGATCTGGCTCGCCACGCCCGGCAACTCAGTCAACATCCGCAAGATTCTCTATCCCGACGCGGGCACGAACGCGGTCGAGCGCGCCTGGCATTACTTCATGGGCTCACTGAACAGCGGGTTCATGTACTACGGCACGCCGCTGGACCACGAGGTGAAACAGACCATCGCCTGCAACAACGCCGCCCGCCTCATCGACCCGCTTCTGAGCGCCGCGCCCAGCACGGGCAACACCAGCGATAAAACCGCCCCGACCATCTGGGTCCCGCAGCGCCACCCCTGGAACCCCGGCTCGATCAACTTCGGCCCGCAATGGGGCTATCAGCAGGTCAAATCCGACGGCGACTTCTTCGTCTGGACCTTCATCCACGACGTCTCGGGCGTGCCCGACGGCAACGTCAAACTCCTCTACCGCGTCGACGCCGACGGACAGAACCCCCTCAGCGACAACATCAACGAAACCTTCGCCGGCGGCCCGGGCGTCAGCGCGTGGCAAGAGGTCGTCATGACCAAACGCGCCTTCCCCAAGGCCAACGTCTTCAACGACCCGACGATCGATCTGTATCAGCTCCCCACCCACATCGCCGATCAGTACTTCGCACGCATCAACAACCAACGCTCCGTGCTGATCGACTACTACGTCCAAGCCACCGATGCGAAGGGCAACGTCCGCAAGTCCCCCATCCAGCACGTCTACGTCGGTGACGGCGTCAACGGCGTGCCCCCCACACCAACCACCACCGGCGGCGGCGGTGGCGGCGGCGGCACCACGGCATCCTCCGCGACCGTTTCACCCGCGACACCCACCGCCGGTCAGTCCGCGACCATCACCTACGCCCCCGGCACGGGCATC
>JAVTWO010000208.1:4905-22194 GCA_032229765.1 Phycisphaerales bacterium
CCGCCTCCAGTGTCTACCTCCACTACGGCTTCAACACCTGGTCGCCCGTCATCAGCCCCGACGTGCTCATGACCCGCGCGAACTCCACCAGCCCCTGGACCGCCACCGTCAGCATCCCCACGAACGCCACCGTCCTCGACGTGGTCTTCAACAACGGCGCGGGCGTCTGGGACAACAACAACGGCTCCGACTGGCACTTCGCAATCACCCCCAACCCCAACGCACCGCAGCCCTACATCATGGACGGCTCGCTCGACAGCGGCACCGTCGTCGCCGCCCAGAACGGCTCACTCACCCTCCGCGTGGGCCTCCGCGGCAGCAAGCTCTACGTCGCCTGCCCCGACGCCGGTGAAGGCAACGACCACTTCATCCTCATCGCGCGTACGCCGGGAACGCTCCGCACCGCACCCTGGGCAAAGGCCGGTCAGGTCGCGGGGTGGGACGCCTTCCTCGCCGACGAAAACGACGGCTCATACTCCGGTTGGTTCGACGCGGGCACCAACGTCGCCGTGCAGAACGCCACCGGCGCCAATGGTGGCTGGCTCGAAGGCACCATCGACCTCGCTCAGAAATACGGCAGCGTCCCCAACTCCATCGCCGTCGCCTCGCCCCCTACCCCACCAACAACAACTCCGCCCTCCTCTCGGCCTTCCAAGTCCCAGCGAGCGTGACGGGCGGGTCCAACTCCGCCGCCAACCTTGACGCGAACGAGTACGCCATCGTCGACCTGTGCGCGCTGCGCGTCGGCGGCTGCCGACTGTGCCCCGCCGACATCGCCGACGACGCGGGCTTGCCGCTACCGCCCTTCGGTCCGGGCGGGCCCAACGCCGGTCTGAACGAGGGTGACTACAACGCCTTCTTCTCTGCCGAGGGGTTCTTCTTCCTCGCCGGTCAGGGCCCCGCGGCGATCGGCTCGTTCTGCGACATCGCCGACGACGCCGGGAATGCACCCCCACAAGGCCCAAACAACGGCATCAACGAGGGCGACTACAACGGGTTCTTCAACGCTTTCTTCCTGCCCTGCCCGTAAGGTTCGCCGATTCTGCGACCAAGGGTAATCCCTCGGTCTTTTAGAATAAGGGTGGTGATTGCCCGAAGTTGGTCCAATCAGGCTGGCGGCCCCCGTGCTCCGGGGGTATCTTCTTTCTGCGCCTCGCTGGAGAGTATGAAGAGATCACACAGACAGGCCTCACGGCAGCACCCTCTGCACAAGGGTGATTGTCCGTCGTCGCTGTCCGACTGCTGGGCAGGGGAGTGGGTTTGCGGGGTCCGCTTTTGCTCGGATCTGCCCCGAAGTCGGGAAAAGCGCGATCCATCCGCCGGTCCGTGTCGAACATGATTGGCCAGCCTTTCAGGCTGTTTTTCGCTGACGATCGATCGCAGGAAGGAACCGACATGAAAAGCACCGTTCAAACCGCTCTGGCGATTTCGCTGTTGACCCTCGCCGCCGGCTCGGCCCATGCCCAGACGCTCCGCCCGGTGATCTACTCCAGCGTCGCGGGCACGCCGACCAACGCCGTGCCCGCGCCCATCGGTGGCACCTTTGACCAGGGCAACACCAACGCCTTCCTCCTCTTCCGCGCCTCGCCCGACGGCACCAAGTGGGCCCTGCTCATGCGCCGCACCAACGCCGGCGGCGATTACGTCATCCTCCGCGGGACCGAGTCGGGCGTGACCCGCGTCATCGGCGCGGGCGACCCGCTCCCCGGCGGGCTGCCCAACCTCAACACGGGCACCGGCAGCAGCCGCGGGCTCATCCTCACCGAGCTCTCGATCAACAACGCGGGCGACATCGCCTTCGTCGGTGTCACCACCGGCACGCCCAAGTTCGTCCTGCTGAAGAACACCATCGCCGACGGCACCTCCGTCGTGCTCAAGAGCAACGACCCGCTCCCCGGGCTCATCAACGCCCCGGGTGGCACGCCCGCGCCGGGCACGCTCTCCAACACGAGCTTCTTCACCTTCACCGGCGTGCAGATGCAGGACAACGGCAAGGTCGCCTTCCAGACCACGCTGATCAACGACGCCGGGAGCGGCGGGCTCTCCAGCTTCAACTACAGCGCCGCGTACCGCAACTCGGCCGAGACCGCCGCGGACCTGCTGAACCAGCAGGGCTGCACGCCCGTCGCCGGCGCGTCGTTCGGCTACCTCTTCGTGCACAGCGCCGCGTCGTTCGTCACGACCCCCGACGCCAGCCAGTGGGCTCTGCGCGGGACGCAGTTCGGCGGGAACAACAACCCCCTGACCATCAAGGACAACACCAAGATCATCGAGTTCAACGACCCGATGCCCGTCGAGGTCGGCGGCGCGGTGGCCGTCACCGGCGCAAACCCCTTCCTCTCGCACGCGGGCGATTGGTACTCCTCGCCCCGCAGCACCAACGGGCTTTTCGGGCTGATCAAGAACGGCACCACCGTCCTGACCAAGGGCGGCGACCCGATCACCCCCGGCAACACCGAGACCTGGGTCACCGACCGCAGCTTCGCGGTCCTCGTCGGTCCCGGTAGCAACTACATCATCTCGAACTTCACCGCCACCGCCCCCATCGCGCCGGCCGACATCCGCGTGCTGGTCCGTAATGGGACCGAAGTTGTTGTTCGCTCGGGTGATAAGGTCGACCTGAACAACAACGGCATCGATGACGACAACGCCATGATCAAGAGCCTGACCGTCACCGACGGCGCGCTGGCTCCGGACGGTTCGTTCTGGGTGACCGCGACCGTCGGGCCTTCGCTCACGGCCAGCTCCACCGGGCAAGTCCTGCTGAAGATCCCCGCCCCCACCGTGGCACCCGTGAGCTGCAACCCGGCCGACATCGCCTGCGACGACGGCGTTCCGCTGAGCCAGAACCCCGGGTGCACGAACAGCAACCTCGGACCCAACGAAGGCGACTACAACGCCTTCTTCGGTGCCGAGGGCTTCTTCTTCCAGGCCGGTCTTGGCACGGGTGCCATCGGCGGCACCTGCGACATCGCCTGCGATAGCGGCGACCCGCTCAGCGAGAACCCCGGTTGCACCAACAACGGCGTCAACGAAGGCGACTACAACTGCTTCTTCAACAACCTCTTCCTCCCTTGCGTTTGATGCAGAGGAAAAGGGCCGAGGGCCGACGGTGACAACCTGAAGCCGAAGCCGAAGTCCTGAGATTCTGAAGAGCACGAAGCCCCGGATCGCACGGTCCGGGGCTTCTTCCTTTTCGTGGCGGTGTATGGGCATGGGTGTTCTCCGACGATCGGCCGCCGTGGGCGGTCGGCGTGATCTGGCCTGCCAACGATCACGCATGGCTCACGCACCACTCCCGGGCGACTCCAACCCACTCAACGGCTCCTCAACCCACACCGGTTCCACCCACGCCGCGTTGCCTTCCGTCGACGAGCTGCAAGGGCCCGCGCGAGCGGAGGGGCAGCCCTGGGGCAAGTCGACGCCCAACCCTGCGGAGCCGTTGCTGCTCTCGGGACCGCGATCACGCCGTGAGGAGTTCTTCCGCGTCTTGCGCATCAGCGTCGAGTTCATCCGCGGGTTCCGTGCGTTGCACTTCGTCGGTCCCTGCGTCACCGTCTTCGGCTCAGCGCGATTCACCGAAACCCACCCCTACTACATCCTCGCCCGCGACATGGGTAAACGCCTCGCGAACATGGGCTTCACCGTCCTCACCGGCGGCGGGCCCGGGATCATGGAAGCCGCCAACCGTGGCTGCCGCGACGCACAAGCCGCCGGCGCGAAAGCCATGAGTATCGGCTGCAACATCGAGCTTCCCCACGAGCAGAAGCCCAACCCCTACGTCGACAAGTTCGTCGAGTTCCGCTACTTCTTCGTCCGCAAGGTCATGCTCGTGAAGTACTCCTACGCCTTCGTCGTCATGCCCGGCGGCTTCGGCACGCTCGACGAGCTCTTCGAGGCCGCCACGCTCATCCAAACCGGCAAGATCCAGTCCTTCCCCGTTGTGCTCATGGGCAAGGCGTACTGGGGCGACATGTTCACGTTCATCCAGGAGCGCATGCTCCGCGCCGGCACCATCAGCCCCGAGGATCTCAAGCTCTTCCTGCTCACCGACTCTCCTGAAGAAGCGATCGCGCACATCGAGGCCCACGCCGTCACCCCGTTCAAACTCAGCCGCGGAACACCCAAGAGCAAACGCCCGTTCTTCTGGCTGGGCGAGCACAACGGCAAGCGCTGAAATCTCGCCTGCATCTTGAGCTGTGCGCGCATCCGTTGATTTCAGCAAGTACAACGCTCGAAGGCACTCAATGAAAAATGCCCGCTGCGGTCCACACGGCCGTAGCGGGCACTGGTAGGAATCAGTCTGAACCCGGCTCGATCAATCGCAAGCCAGCACACACATCGATCTGCAGAAATCACCCCGCGTCTGAAAACACAATACCGACTTTTCGACCTGCCACAAGCGACTTTTGCCCTCATTGGTCATCTTCGTCGAGAATCCGAGAAACACCGCATCTTGCCCGGATCGCCCGCCTTCACACGAGCTTGACACCCGGCGACGCGCGCGATGAACACCGTTCGATGCGGTGATCTCCAGGTTCAGGGCTTTGACCGCTCGGGGATCTTGGTACAAAAAACAAGAAACCCCGCGGCTACCGGTGAGGGAGAGCCGCGGGGCTCGAAGATGGCGTTGTCGTCGTCACATCTTCCATGCTGACCCACCACGAGTCAGCGGCTTCGGTTGTCACCCACCCACACTTACTCGTCGCGGGCCATCAGGCCCGGTGCGACCAGCGCGGCGGTCATCGCGACGCCCAGAACCAGCACGTCGACCATCCAACCGAGCGCGAGGGCCACGGGGCCGACCTTTCGGGTTGACCGAGCCGTGCTCACCTCCCCCGCATTGATCCCGATCTGCGTGTTCATCTTCACGTTCCCGACCATCGCACCCCTCTCCCTTCGCCTTGTTGCTCGCTGCACAAGCAACCCACACAACATGCCGCACGCGTGCCCTTCGCTTCGCCGCTTTTCAACGACCTTGCGATCAGCACGCGTGCACACATTCACTCGGCCTACGCACCTGGGCTCTCTCCTCCAGCGGGGCGCGGCCGTTTGTTCTCGACACCCAACGCCTTTCGACGGCGGGCGCTTCTCTCTCTCCACAGCGGGGTAATCAAATAAAGTCGTTTCCCGTGCGGAACACCCAAGGTTTCTCAGGCCTTGAAGCGGACGAACAAGGTCTTCGTCGATCGACGGCGGGCTCGGCGTCTCTCTCTCCGCCAGTCAGCGGTGGGAGGAAGGAGTGTCGTGTTATTCCGCCAACCAGCAGTAAACACCAACCCTCGCCGTCGATCGTCAAAGACCCACGCGCTCGTTCACGCCTTGGGCCTCTCTTCTCACCTTCGGTTGTCAAAGAACTCCATCGTGCTGATTCACCGAAAAGTCTGCGTCAATCGGCGGCGGGTGGTCGCGTCTCTCTCTCTCCGCTCATAGACGGTGGGAGGAAGGAGTGTCGTGTTATTCCGCCTACAAGCGTCTCTCTCGCTCCAATCCGCCGCCGATTGTCACAGACTCTTCGGGTCATCAGGGATCAGCGGCTCAACCGACCTTGCTCTCTCTCCACCAACGACGTGGGAGGAAGGAGTGTCGTGTTATTCGCCGTCGGCAGTTTCAAGGCCGGTTGTTGCCGCTGATCCGCGATGACCCGTCTGGTCCAAACTCTCCTGTGCTTCCGTCCTGACTTCCGTTCGCTCTTCTTCTTTCAACCAGCCCCACCGTGGCGCCGGTTGCCTTTGCTCTTCTTCGTTCCAGGCTCGCCCTTGCGAACCTTCACTTCCACCGTCTCCAGCGGCTCCGGGATCGCCCCGGGCACCGTCTGTCGGAGCAAGCTCTCCAGCGCCTCCACACCCGCCGACGGCCCCAAGTACGCCGTCGCACCCGCCCGCCGAACCACCAACTCGCCCCGCTCAGAGGCGTCGTCGGCAATCGCCACCACCACCACCGGGTTCCAGTGCCGCCGGATCTTCTCGATCAACGCGACCGCACTGTCCTCGACGGCCGAAACCTGGACCACCACGGCCCGGGCCCCGGCTTGCAACACCTGCCGCATCGGCGAACCGATACGACCGTCCACCACTGTCCAGCGGTGCTTGAGCACGCATCGGGACAGTCCAGACACCATCTCCTCGCCGTATCGCACGACGATGATCGATGTACTACCGCGGCCTGACATGACCAGGAACACTCCTCTCGGTCGTGGGACCGCCTCTCTCAATATTCGTAAAGCGAGCGGCGTGCCAGAGCGAAGCCACAAACGACCGCAACGACAAACACCCCAAAAACCATGCAGAAAACCGCGTATTCTCAACCGCGACTGCTCACTCATGACTCTCGCGGGCGATCACGCAGTTCTGTGCTGTTTCAGTACAGCGCCGCAGTCCAAGCGCCAGAATAGATCTGCGTTCACCGATGCACACCGCGGCATGTACCGAAATGGTGCAAGTACCAAAATGGAACAGCACGCTCGCATCAAGGCGCAACGCGACGATCCCGGTATCCAATGCCGCAGCTTCACATCCGCTTCACAGCAGATTCACCATCTTGCCCGCTTTGACATTGCTTTTCACAAGATCACCCCTCAATCGACACCTTCATGCCTTCGTCGGCTCAAACGCCCGACGAGCAGCTCTTCGGACGACACCCCGCCGACCGCGCTCCCGGCTTTCCTATCCTGCCACCATGACGCAGACCCCCACCTCGCAGCCCGGTTCCGCCGCCCACGGCAACTCGATCGGCGGCGGGCCCGTGATGCCCAACGACTTCACCTTGCCGCTGAACCTCCTCCGCCGCGGCAAGGTCCGCGACGTCTACGAGCTGCCCGCCTCCAGCATCCCCGCCCGCCTGGGCAATCGAGGCGAAGACGCCCTGCTCATCGTCGCCAGCGACCGCATCTCCGCCTTCGACGTCATCATGCCCACGCCCATCCCGGGCAAAGGCCGCCTGCTGACGAGCCTCGCGACCTTCTGGTTTGATTTCATCCGCTCGCGCAACATCGTCGAGACGCACGTGCTGAGCACAAACGTCGACGACCTGCCCGCCTCGGTCCTGCCGATCAACGACCCGCGCCGCGAGGTCCTCCGCGGACGCATCACCATCGGCCGCCGCTGCCGCGTCATCCCCATCGAGTGCGTCGTCCGCGGCTACCTCGAAGGCTCCGGCTGGAAGGAATACCAACAGTCCGGCACGGTCTGCGGCGTCGCGCTCCCAAAGGGCCTCCGCCAGTGCGACAAACTCCCACACCCGATCTTCACCCCCGCCACCAAGGCCGACAGCGGGCACGATGAGAACATCTCCTTCGAGCGCGCCTGCGACGAGCTGGGCGTGGGCGGGCTGGAGACCATGAGCATCCTGCGCGACACCTCGCTGCGGATCTATCAGGAAGCCGCCGACTACGCCCTGCAGCGCGGCATCATCATCGCCGACACGAAGTTCGAGTTCGGCCTGCCCATCGACAGCGAAAAGAAACAAGGCCGCGTGTGGATCCCCCCGATCCTGATCGACGAAGCCCTCACCCCAGACAGCTCGCGCTTCTGGCCCGCGGCGGACTATCAGCCCGGCCGCGCACAGAAGAGCTACGACAAACAGTTCCTCCGCGAATACCTCCAATCGCTGGTGGAAAAAGGCCAGTGGAACAAAACCCCGCCCGGCCCGAACCTCCCCACCGAAGTCGTGCAAGGCACCCTCGACCGCTACCAGCAAGCCGTCACGAAACTCTCAGCAAAGGCCTGAGTCGGCAGAATCAAGTGCTGAGTGCTGAGTGGGACGATCCGAGCTTTGCGACTTGCGCTTTGAGCTTTGAGCTTTGAGCTTTGAGCTTTGTGTTCTGAGCTTTGAGTATCTGTTCCGAGTGCCCAGTGCCCAGTGCCTACTTCACTTCCGTCGTCCCACGCTGCTCTTCGATCAAAGCCTTCCGCGCCATGTCCTTGCGGTGCTGTTCGATCCCCTCCGGCGGTGGGAAAATCGTTGCCAGTTCTTTCATCATCTCCGCCGACTGTTCCTTGTTCAGGCCCGGCGGCGTGTTCATGCCGATCCACGTGTCGTACGTCCAGACCTTCTGATCCTCCGCCAGTCGCGACCAGATCGTCAGCGCGTTCGTCGGCCCGACATACTGCATCGTCACGGCGGTGTAGAACGCCGCCAGCTCGCGGAAGTCCTTCTGCATCACGCCCATGCGTGCCGCGTTCGTATCGACGCCCGTCGTCCGCCACTGCTCGCTCGTATACGCCTTGTGGAACCGCTCCGCGTACGCCATCGACGTGTTGTAGATCTTCATATCCCCCGCCAACAAGCCGTTCACCAGCGCGCCCTGAATGCTCGCGGCCACCTCCTGCACCGCGATGTTCGGGCTCGTGATGCGTTCCTGAAGATTCCAGATCACAAACTGATCCAGGCTCTGCTTCGCCCATTCCTCCCGGCTCGGGTCGTACTCCGTCCCAGGACGAGTCGACCACGTGAAGAGCTTCAGCCGGTACGCCTGCGCATCCTCCATCTGTCCGCGCCGGTACAGGAACGTGATCGCGTCGTGCAAGAAGTTCTCGTACCCCGCGGCATAGAACCGGTACGTCCGCCCCTTGATGTCCGCGTCGTACTGGCTGAGGTATTGCTTCTCTTCCCGCTCCATCAGCTCCGTGATCACCTGCCCGTACGTCGAGATGAAATAGTCATTCGGCATCGTGACATAGCGGTCCGGGTGGTTCACGTCGAACATCACCAGCCCGTTGCGGAACATCTCCTGCAGCGCCTGCACCACCATCCGGTCGGTGTTGATGAAGTCGAAGTTCTTCGCGTTGTTCTCGTTCAGCCTCGCGAGCGCTTCCTCAACACCCCGCGCCGCCCAGTACAGCGCGTGCGCCGCCGGGTGCCGCCAGTCCATCGGGCCGTACTTCTTCGTGTAGCGGATCATCCGCTCGGGTTCCATGTGGTACTCGTCGATGAGCATCCGCTTGCGCAGGTGCGCAATCAGCGCCCTCATCGGCTCCACCCGCTCGTTCCGGCTCAACAGCGCCAAAAACGGATCCATCGGCATCTCCGAAACCTTCGGATTCACCGAGACCAGCGCGTCGAACTGCTTCACCGCCGAGCGGCGCAGCTCCAGATTCGCCAGGAACGTCCGCCGCCCAACGGGTGTCAGCACGTCCATATTCTGCTGATCGCGCAGCTCCTCGACGATCGTCTTCGCCTCAGGGAACTTCGCGTACAAAGCCTCGAGCGTCGGCTCTGCCCGCTCGATCCGCCCGATGTAGTCGGTGGTAAACACCTCGATCGCCGACGGCGTGTCGCGCATCTTGTCCGTCCGCGCCGGCGGCGTGCCCGTCACGATCGTCCACTCGATGGCGAACTGCTTCTTGTAATACTGGTTCGCGTCGTCCATCAGGCCCTGCACCTTGTGCAGGTGGATCCACGCCAGCTCCTTGTGCAACAAAAGGTCCGACGGGTTCTGCGGGATCGCCTCGTCACGCAGCAGCCTGATCCCCGCGTTGACCCACTGCCACCGCTCCTGCACCGTGTTCGTCGCGACCGAAATGTTGTACGCCAGGTTCCACGCGTGGAAGACCCAAACCCGCGGGAACCGCGGCTGCAGCCGCGTGATCGTCCGCGCCAGGTCCACCGCTTCGTGGAACTTCCCCGCCTCCTTCAGGTCGTTCGCACGCATCCACAACGCGTTGATGAACAACCCGCGGAACGCACCCGCCGCGATCCCCAGCGCCTCGTCGGGCTTCATCCCGTCCTCGGCCTTGTCCGTGTACGTCAGCTGATTGCGACTCGCCGAGGCCGACAGCAGTGACGTGGTCACCACGCTCAGCCCGCCGCAGACCGCGATGAGCCCCGCCGCGACCAGACGCACGTACCCGCGCCGCGCGTTCACGCCGCGCCGAAGCGCCGCCACCGAGCCCCTAGCTGTTCCAGCCGTCTTGCCGCTCATGCACAACCTCGCAGACCGAAGCACCCGCCACCACCACGATCACCATCACCGCCCACACCCTTTGTACGTTTCAGTTGCCGGAATAGATCGCCAGTTCCCGCTGGCGGAAGATCGCCGACCCGATGGCGAACATGAGCGTCCCCACCAGCAGCAGGATCACCCCGCTCTGCGCAACCGACTCCCACGAGAGGTACTTCCCCTCAACCACCGACGAGATCGGGCTCAGCTCCGCGTACGTCCGGAAGATCATCGAGACGTTCTCGCTGATCCACGCCACGACTTCCTTGTACCAGATCGTCTTGTTCTCGTTGTCGGTCGTCGAGTAGTTCTCAACCGCCTTCTGCACGAACGACGCCGACTCGGCCATCAGGAAGACCCCGAAACCCATCAGGCACGAGACCGAGAACGACAGGAACGTCCCCGCGCAGATCGCCACCGACGAAAGGAAGACCATCTTCAGCCACAGCACGAGCATCGCCCGCAGATAGTTCGGGGCAAACGTGCTGACCGGGTAGCTGATCTGCAAGCCGTCGCCCGCGCTGAAGGTGATCGTCTGCGGGTTGCCGCGGAGGGTGTCGATATCGCCGTTGTACACCGTGATGTTGAGCTTGCCGTCGGGCCCGATGTCCTTCGGATAGACCGCCAGCGTCATCGCCTGACCAAGGTTGACCGTCACCACGCGCGGGTCAGACCGCCCCACAACAAACGTCAGGCGGTACGTCTCCGTCGGGCTGTTGGTCCCCGCGTTGACCTTGTAGCGCAGCACCATGGGCAGGTTCACGCGCTTCGCCGCCTGCATCCCCTCGAAGGTGAACGTCTTCCCCAACCCGCCGACCTGCGCCGGCGCCACGCTGAGGAACTCCTGAAGCTTCTCCGAGAGAACTTCTTTGGAGATTCGCTGAAGGTCGGGCTCGGGCTCGAGCGGATTCCGCTCGCGGGCCTCGTTCTGAAGCCGAACCCGCCGCTTGATCTCCGCGTCCAGTCCCGCCGCATCCGCCGGCGGGATATACGGGTTGATTGTCTCTCGCCCCGCGAGAACCTGGAACTCCAGCACAAAGCGGTCTTCGCTGAAGGCCGTGGGATCCTGCCGATTCGCCACGAACGGCGCTTCCTCACCCAGGGCCCGCTGATGCCGCAGATATTCGGTGAAGAGGTACACGCCGGTTGCGGAAACACCCAGCAGCAGCGCCCCGACAACGCTGACCCCCAGCCACTTGCCCAGCACATACTCCCACGCCTTCACCGGCTTGGTCATCGTCTGCCAGATGATCTTGTCGCGCTGCTCCTGCGTGACCGTGGCGGCGGAGAGAAAGACCACCAGGATCGCCGTCAGCAGGTAGCTGCCGCCGGTGCCGTACTGCAGGAAGTTCTGCACCTTGTACCGCAGGGGCCCGGTGCTTTCCAGCGCGCCGGGCAAGGCCGCCAGCGCGAGAATGAGCATGACGATGAAGACCAGCGAGATCTTCATGCGCACCGCTTCATGGATGACGTTCCGCGCAATCGCCAGCACGGGCGTCGAGCCCGAAAGCAGCATCGCCGCCCCGCGCACGAGCGTCGAGAACGCCAGCGCCAGGCACAACACCGCCGCCGAGAACTTCCCCAGCCCGCCCACCGTGGGCCAGATGCCCCCGGAGTTCACCTCGCCCAGATAAATCATGGGCCCCGAAACCCCCGCCCCCAGCATCAGCACCGTCAGGTACGTCAGCCCAAGCCCCGCCCACACCGCCGTGAGCGCGATCGTTCCCGCGCCGACGGTGATCAGCGTCACCCGACCGGTGGAGAGGCTCTGCTCGTTGAAGCGGTTGACGATGTCCGCCACCGCCTGCATCGTGCTCTTCTGCTCCGCGAGGGCTTCGTCGTACAACCGCAGTTGTCCGGGATCGACCTTCTTTCGCTCCTCATCGATCTTCGCCTTTTCCTCCGGCGTAAACGTCGGATCGACCACCGAGAGCTGCCGCCCCCGTGCGTCCTCGGCCATGGCGCTCTGACTCACGCTGTACCACACCAGCGCGGTGATCATCCCCACCACGATCACCCCGCTGGCGATGAGCTTGAACATCATCGACTGCTGCACCGAGTCGATCTTCGCGATGCGCTCCGACCATGACATGAACTGCACGCTCCCGCCAAGGGTCAACTCGCCCCGGGCTCAAATCCACTCAGCACCCATCATTCATCACTCGGCACTCACGCCTTGCCCTTCCCCGATTCGTCACCGCCGCCGCCCAGCAGCGAGTCGATCACCGACTGATCGACCTCGGGCTTCTTCGCCGCGGGCGTTGAAGAAGCCGATCCGCCGCCGCCGGTCGAAGGTATCGCCACCCCGGCCGTGCTCGCCGATCCGCCCGTTCCACCATCCGCCGAGCCACCGACGAGTTTCCCGATCAGCGACGCGTCCGGGCCCGACGGCTTGCTCTGCGCCGCGGCGGCTTCCTGCTCACCTTTGCGCTGAGCCAACTTCGCCGCGGCGTCTTCTTTCGTGTTCTGAACGAGCTGGCTGATGAGCTGTTCGCCTTTGGGCGTCTCGGCCGCGTCGGCTTCGCCCGCCGCACGAAGGAACCCAGCCGTCTGCCCGCCGTGACGGGCGCCGCTGGTCTCCACGCGCTCCTGCATCGCCTTCTCGACGATCTTGACGAACTTCTCTTCGAGCTTCTGCCGCCCCTTGCTGACGCGGTTAATGCTCCGCCGCCCGCCCGTCCGCTCGCGGATGAGTTTGTCGATCGCCTCGATCGTTCCCTCATCCAGCGGCTCGGTCTCGATCAACGACCGATCCTCCGCAGTGAGAATCTCATCGCACGTCCCCTCTTCGCGGATCTTGCCGCCGTAGAGAATCACCATGCGGTCGACACAGTCCTCAACATCCGCCAGCAGGTGGCTGGAGAGAATGATGGTCTTCTTCCGCCGCCCGAGTTCCAGAATCAAGTCCTTCACCTGCCGGGTGCCGATGGGATCGAGCCCCGTCGTCGGCTCGTCCAGGATCAAGAGGTCCGGGTCGTTGATCAGCGCCTGCGCCAGCCCGATGCGCCGCTGCATGCCCTTGGAGTACTCGCGCACCTGACGGAACTGCACCCCCGTCAGCCCGACCATGTCCAGCAGCGCGTCGATGCGCGACTTGCGTGTCCGCGGATCGAGCTGGAAGAGCTTCGCGTAATACTCCAGCGTCTCGCGCGCGTTCAGGAAGGGGTAGAGGTAGCTTTCCTCGGGGAGGTAGCCGATCTTCTTCTTGATCGCCACATCGCTGGGAGACTTGCCGAAGATCGCCACGCGTCCGGAGGTTTGCTTCAGCAACCCCAGAATGATTTTGATGGTGGTGCTTTTGCCCGAGCCGTTGGGCCCGAGGAGCCCGAAGATCTCACCGTGACGAACCTCGAAGCTGACGCCGTCGACCGCGCGGGCACGGGTGCGCATCCAGAAGTCTTTGAACGTCTTGGTCAGGCCCTGCACCGCCACGACCGTGGGCTGGGCGGTTTTCTGTTGAACTGAACTCTGGACCATGCCATCGATCTCCCGCGCGCCGTCCGTTCCGCGCTCAACCGTCGATCAAGCTCCACCGTCCGCGAGCGTTCAACACAACTCGCCGCGCCCTCGCGTTCACTGCGACTTCACTTCCTTCGAGGGCGTCGTCAGCGTGTTGAACTTCCCATCCTGGATCGTCTTCATCTCCTGCTTGCCGATCGCCGCTCGACGATCCTCCAGCAGCTTCATCTCACGCAGACGCGCGATCTCCGGGTCGGTGTTCAACCACAGGTCGATCGCCCCCGGCGGCACGTACCACACCACCACCTTCTCCCCGCGCGTCATCATCTGCTGATACGCCTCGGCCCAGTCCCCCGTCACCAGCAGCTTCGGGTTCGTGCGATAGATCGCCCGCTTGGCCTTATACAGCTCCGCATCCGCCGCCGCCCGGCGAGAAATGCCCGAGCGGTAGCTCTGCGCTTCCTTGATCGTTGCCGAGGCCTGACCGGCCAGCATCTTCCCGCCCTGCGTCTGCTTCGTGCCGTCGAGAATCCCGTTCAGCACCTCCAGCGTCGCGTCGGCCTGCGCCTTGTCGCCCGCCGAGAGGTGCTTCTCAAAGTCGCGGACCAACTTCAGCAGCTCGTCGGCCGCCTCGCCCGCGGTGTTCGCCATCTTCGTGCGACGCTCCTGTTCCGCCGCCTCAACCTCGCGCCGCGCCTCCGCCTTGCTCGAATCAACCGTCGCGAAGTCCTTCCGCAAGTTCAACGGCGGCGTCCGCGTGTCCATGTCCAGGTTCGTAATCACAATCCCCGAGCGGTTCTCGTCCAGCGTCTTCTGCGCAATCTCTCGCGCCAGACTCTGCACCAAGGGCATCTGCCCCTTCCGCTCCGCGTCGGGCTGATCCTTCAAAAGCTCGTCGATGGAAACCTGCGCAACCGCCTGCACCACCCCGCGCATCACCGCGCGGTTGACCAAGAGCCACTCCGACTCCGGGTTGATGTTGCGGGCATAATCCAGCACGCCGGTGGCAGACCGCTGGTACTGCACCTTCCACCGCGTGTGCCCGATGCTCAGATCGCCCATCAGGTTGTGCCCGTCGGCGATCGGGTCCAGACGAAACTTCGCCTGACCCTCAAGCTCCGTCACGGCCTTGCGCCGATCCTCTTCCCGCACGCCCTGGAAGAACTGGCGGTCCATGTCCATCGTCTGCGCGCTCGTGTCGATCTTCACCACCTCGCCCAGCGGCGCAGGCAGACTGAAGGCAAACCCGGGAGGCACCGGCTGGCTCTCCGCCTCGCCCAGCGTCACGCGGATCCCCGTCTCCGTCGTCTTCACCGACTGAAAACCGCTCGCCGCGTACGCAACCACCAGCCCCAGCATCGTGAGCTGGATGATCCGGTACGTGATCTTCAACGCCTCGGCCAGCGACTGGTTCGCCGGGTCCATCAGCGATGAAACATCACTCCCGCCCTGCCCGGCGCGAAGCTGCACCGACGCCGGCCTGCGGCGCATCATCGCCGGGTTCGGCGCCGGAGCGCCGCCGGTCCCCTGCCCGCCCGCGTTGTTCCCAGGAATCTGGCTCACTTCAGTTCCCTCCCTTGCTGCCGCCGGTGGTCTTGCCCGTGTCTGCACCGGACTGCTGCGGGAAGAGCGCCGGAACGCCCTGCAGGTTCTTATCGAGCGCCAGGTTGGGGTTGAAGACGCTCATCCCCGGCGCGCTCATGGGCATCACCACCGTGGTGGTCTTGCCCAGCCCCGCGCGCATCAGGTCCAGCGAACGCAGGAAGACCGCAAGCTCAGAGTCCTCACGCATCATCGCGTAGTACTGCGCCGCCTCCTGATCACCCTGCGAGCGGATCGTGTCCGCACGCTGCTTGACGAAGTCCATGATGATCGCCGCGTCAGACTCGGCCGACGAACGGATCGCCTGCGCCTCCGCCTTGCCCGTCTCCACGCTCGCCGCCGCGATACGCGTGCGACGCGCTTTCATCGATTCGAAGATGCTCTGCGTGATCGCCTCGGGCATCTGGATGTTCGCGATCGCCACCGTCACCACCTCGATACCGCCCTCCGCAAGCGCCTTGCCCGAGCCGCCGGCTGCCTCACGCGAAAGCAAACGCTCCTTGATCTTCGTCTCAAGCTCCGAAAGCTTGCTCGCCCCGGGCTCAACGCTCAGCAGCTCGTCCAGACGGTACTGGCTCACGGCCGACAGCGCCGACGACAGCGACCCACGCAGCGTGTCGCTCGCCTCGCGCACATGATCGATCGGGCGGCTGCCCCGACCATAGAGCTGATAGAACTTCAGCGGGTCGGTCACACGCCAGGTGACGAAGGCCGAGACGATGAGCTGCGATTCATCGCGCGTTGCGACGGTCTGGGGCAGCGCCTCGACGACCTGCTTCCGCGTGTCGTACTTGATCACGTTCTGAATCGGGTAAGGCCAGCGGAAGCCCATCCCCGGGTTCTCGCGGATCGACTCCGCCGAGGCCTTGCCGAAGGTGGTCACCACCGCCTTCTCCGTGAACCGCACCGAATAGGTGGTCATGAAGGCCAGGATCGCCAGCACAATCACACCCGCGACGACAAACTTCAAGAGCTTCTGCATACCTGCTCCACAGTCAACTCAAGCCAAGAGACACAACCCATCACAACCAAACACCCGCGCCCCAGTTCCCTTGATCCCGTGATCCCTCGATCCCTTGATCCCTTCTTCCTCACTTCGGCGCATCACTCGTAAACACGTTCCCGCCCGAGCCGGTTTCCTCCGCGTTGATCCGCACGCGGATCTCCTTGCCATCGGGCACGAGGTACACGCGCGAGTCGGCGAGTTCTTCTTTCAGCATGTCGAAGTAGAGCTGGGCTTTGTACAGCGTGGGGTTGGCGTTGAAGGCCGCCAGCCGCCCGCTGTACGCCAGGGCCTGCCCGCGCTGGCGCATGTGCTTGGCCCAGCGGGTCGCGCGTGCGTTGGCGAGTGTTGAGGCCGCCTCACCACCCGCGGAAAGGATCAACTGTTCGACCTTCGCGGTCTGCTCGGCGATGAGCTTCGCGTCGGCCTTCTCACGCGTGAGCTTCTCGAGCTGACGCAGTTCCTTCGCGATGGTGTTGCCAAGCTCCAGCGAGCCCACCGCGCGGGTGATGCTCTGAATCGCCTGCGTGCGCCCGGTCTCGTTGAGCTCTTCGCGGGCCTTGCCGCCCTGCACGATCTTCTCGAACTCGGTGGCGACTTCCCTTTGCGGGTGAACGCTCTCGATGCCGGCGTAGAGGACTTCAACGCCCGCCTCCGCCGCGTCGAAGGAAGCCTGGATCCGCTTGAGGATCTGCTCGCCGGCCTTCGCACGCCCGGCGCCGATGATCTCTTCGTCGTTGTACCGCGCAAGCTCCAGCATCACCTCGCGCTGGGCCATCCCCTTGACCAGGTCCTCACGCGTCGCAGCCGTCGCGAAGCGTTCCCACTTCTCAACGTCGTTGATGCGGTACCGCAAGGGCACGCGGACCGCGATGAGCGCCAGCTCGGCGCTGGGGGTCGCGGGGGCCTCGGTACCCGTCGAAGCCGAGGTCTTTGTGCCGGGCACCGTCCCCGGACGAGCCGCCCGAAGCACCGCGTAGGTTTCCTTGACCTTGTGGTCGTTGGTCCAGAGCAGGGCCTTCACGTCGTTCGGCGCTGCGGGGGTTGCCAGCTCGATCTCGCGCATGTCGGTCACCGGCGTGCGGTCGATGCTCTCAAAAGGCCAGGGCAGTTTGAAGTACAGCCCGGGCTCGAGTGCGCCCTGAGCGGCGCCGTTGCGAACGCGGATGCCGCGCTCGTTGGTCTCAACCACCGCGACGCACGTCAAAAGCCAGATCACCGCGGCGCCCATGAGCAGCAGGGGCAGGGAGGTGCGGGCGACGAGCTTGTAGGCCCAGGTGCCCGT
>JAVTWO010000209.1:0-10005 GCA_032229765.1 Phycisphaerales bacterium
TGGGGGGTGGGGGGTGGGGGGTGGGGGGTAGTTGGGGCGTTGGATTGGGAACAGACTATTCGTCGATCAGACCTCGGGCGGGGCGTCGGTGGCTTCGGGGTTCTCAGCCGGGACGCGAGAGGCGGCGACGACGGCGTCGCCTTCGTTCAGTGACACGACGCGGACGCCCTGCGTCCCTCGGCCGATCTGGCTGATCCCCGCGGCGTTCATGCGGACGAGCTGGCCCTGCTTGGTCACGACCACCACGTCGTCGCCCTCGACCACACCGACCGCGGCGACCGAGGGGCCGTTGCGTTCGGAGGTTTTGATGTCGGCCCGGCCCTTGCCACCACGCGATTGCGAGCGGGGCTTGCCGGCTTCGGGCTGGACGCGGTACTCGTCGATGGCGGTGCGTTTGCCGTAGCCGTTGGTGGTGATGGTCAGGAGGCTGAGTGCGGGGTTCTTGGTCATCAGGTCGCCGTCGGCGTCGGGGGTCATGGGGATGACCACCAGACCGATGACGCGGTCGGAGTCTTCGAGCTCGATGCCCTGCGCGCCGCCGGCGGCGCGGCCCATGTCGCGGGCGTCGGTCTCGTTGAAGCGGATGGCCGACCCGCCCGCGGTGGCCAGCAGCAGGTCGTCGCTGCCGCTGGTGAGGGCGACGTCGAGCAGGCTGTCACCCTCGCGGATGTCCACGGCGATGATCCCGCCCTTGTTGACGTTCATGTAGGCCTTCAGCGCGGTGCGCTTCACCACGCCCAGCTTGGATGCGAAGGTCAGGTAGTTCGAGCCTTCCTCGAAGTTCTTGACGTTCAGGAACGCGACGGCCTTTTCGCCCGGCTTGAAGTCGACCATCTGCACCAGTGCTCGGCCCTTGGCGGTGCGGTCCATCTCGGGCAGCTCGTAGACCTTCATCTTGAAGACGCGGCCGGTGTCGGTGAAGATGAGCAGGTCGTCGTGCGTGCTGGCGACGAACATGTGCTCGATGAAGTCGTCGTCCTTGGTCTTGCCCGCGATGATGCCCTTGCCGCCGCGGCGCTGCGATTGATAGGTCTGCAGCGGCACGCGCTTGGCGTAGCCCGCGTGGCTGATCGTCACGGCCATGTCCTGCACGGGGATCAGGGCCTCGATGTTCAGGTCGTCGTCGACGGCGTCCTGCACGGCCGTCATGCGCGGGGAGTTGAAGCGGAGCTTCATCGCCTCGCAGTCGGCCTTGATCATGTCCAGCACGAGCTGGTGCGTCGCGAGGATTTTCTCGTACTGCTCGATCTGCGCCGAGATCTCGGCGTATTCGCTGACGAGCTTTTCGATCTCCAGCCCGGTGAGCTGGATCAGGCGCATGTTGCCGATGGTCTCGGCCTGGATGCGCGAGAGCTGCACGCCGCCGATGGGGTCGGCGCTGCGGACGAGGTTCATCAGCCGCGCGGGGATCTTCGGCGCAAACGGGTGCGAATCCGGGATGCGGAAACTCCGGGCCATGAGCTTGTCGATGGCTTCCTGGCGCGTGCGGCTGGAGCGGATGAGCCTGATCACCTCGTCGATATCGCAGACGGCGTAGATCATGCCCTCCAACAGGTGGGCCTTGCGACGCGCCTCGTTCAGCAGGTACCGCGTCCGGCGGCGGATGACCTCCGCACGGTGATCGACGTAGTAGCGGATCATCTCGCGCAGGCTCAGCGTCCGCGGCTGGCGGTTCACCAGCGCGATGTTGTTGATGCTGAAGGTCTGCTGCAAGGGCGTCTGGGCGTAGAGCTGTTTCTCAACGACTCCCGGGTCGGCGCCTTTCTTCAGTTCGATCACCACGCGGACCATCGCCTCGCGGCCGCTTTCGTTGCGGACGTCGGCGATGTCGGTGATGAGGTCTTCCTTCACCGCTTCGACGATGCGCTCGGTGAGGGTTTTGAGCCCCAGGTTGTAGGGGATGGCCTCGATGATGAGCTGCTGGCGGTCCTTGCTGCCGGGGACGGGCTCGACGCTGACGGAGCCGCGGAGGGTGACCTTGCCGCGCCCGGTTTCGTACCCCTCGATGATGCCGCGGCGGCCGTGGATCGTGCCCCCGGTGGGGAAGTCGGGCCCTTTGATGCCGTGGTGCTTGATGACGGTTTTGCCGTCGACGATGGCGACGACGTCCTTCATCAGTTCGGGGAGGGTGATCTCGGGGTTGTCGATGGTGCGGATGATGGAGTCGAGGACTTCCAGCGGGTTGTTGGGGGCCATGCTGGTGGCCATGCCTACGGCGATCCCGACGCCGCCGTTGACCAGGAGCATGGGGAACTTGCCGGGCAGGACGGTGGGCTCGACGAGGCGGTCGTCGTAGTTGGGCTGCATGTCGACGGTGTCGAGGTTGAGATCCTCGAGCATGTCGACGGCGGCCTGGGTCATGCGGGCTTCGGTGTAACGCTGAGCGGCGGGCGGGTCGGGGTCGATGGAGCCGAAGTTTCCTTGCGGGTCGATCAGGGTGGTGCGCATGCGCCACTTCTGACCCATGTTGACCAGGGTGGGGTAGATGACGGCGTCGCCGTGGGGGTGGTAGTTGCCCGAAGTGTCGCCGGTGATCTTGGCGCACTTGTAGTGCTTCTTGCCCGGGAAGAGGCGGAGGTCGTTCATGGCGACGAGGATGCGTCGCTGGCTGGGCTTGAGCCCGTCGCGGACGTCGGGCAGGGCCCGGTCCATGATGGTGCTCATGGCGTAGGTGAGGTAGGAGTCTTGCAGCTCGCGTTCGATCTGCAGGTCGAGCACGTTGCCGATCTGCGTTGTGGAGCCGGTGCCGTCGGGCCCGAGGTTGGCGGGAGTAGGTGAAGAAGCGGGGGGTGGGGGGGTCTGGTCGGACATGCGTTCGTACACCCTTCGCGGTGAGAAAAAGCGGGAGAAAAAGGCACCCGTCGACGGCGGGAAAGAGGATCAAAAACAGCCCGCGCCGATGGTCAGCAGATGATAGCAAACACGCGCGAAAAAGTCCCCGGTCGGTGGGGTGTGGAGCGTGGAAAAAACCCGTGGATTTCAGGCTTGAAACGAGGGTTGGCAGCGGATCTGACGCGGATCACGGCGCGGGGGTTGCCGTGGGCTTGGGCGATGGCTGCGCGGGGGCCTGCGCGGGCGATTTCGTCAGCCGATCGATCGCGTCGAGGGTCTCGTTGAAGGTCAGCAGGGCCATGGCGGTGGGCTCGGGCCCGGGCTGGAATTGCCAGGGGCTCGCGCGGAAGCCGCCCAGATCGTCGCTGAGGTTCGGCGCGTACCAACCGGCCTCCCGGCTGACCTGCAACTGCGCCAGGAATCGCAGCCCCAGCACCAGGCGGCTCAGCTCGCGGGCCCGCTCATCCGCGGGCGTCAGTCGTTCGTCGGCGGCCATGTTCGCCAACGCCGCGAGCGCACGGGCCGAATGCCAACTGGGCAGGGGCGTGCGCGCGGTGGTGAAGACGATCCCGCCCACCAGGTCCGCATCGGTCGCGCCCGCATCGAGGGGCGAGAGCTGATGGTCGGCGATGATCGAACGCATCTCACGCAGCTTCGCCGGCGGCGGCTCGTCGCGGAGGCCCGAGTGCGTTGCCGCCCACGCGCCCCAGGGCATGGCGGCGACAAGCCCGCTTGGCTCGGTGCTGGCGAAGATGTTCTTCAGGCGCTCGCGGGCCTTCCCTTTGAGCGTTGGATCCATATCGATCTCGCGGAGCAACGCCCAGCAGGTCAGTGCTGCGGGACCCTTACCCACGTTTGCCCACTGCTCATCGCTGATGGAGATCGCCTGCGACAGTGCGTTCACGCACGCGGTTTCGATCGCTTTGTGCTGCGCCTCATGTTCGGGGGATTTCTCGATCGGCAACCCACGGAAGTTCTGAACCGCTCCGAGGATCAACGCCGCGTTCGTGGGTGATGGATCGAGCTTCAGGATCGTCTCGGCACGGCTGAGGAGCAATGTGCGGACTTCACCCTGTGCCGCGTGTTGTTCGTCCGCCGCGTGCTTCGCACCACCCCGACGGACATGCCCCGAAAGCGCCAAGAGCGCCAGCGACTGACTCGCGGCGTTCTGCGCCGAGGGCTTGTTCGTGTTCAGCCAGCGAGTGAGCCAGCGTGCCGCGGGGGCGGTTCGGTCGGCGATCTCGCCGGGCGAGTCGATCTCGGTGCGTTCGACGGTGCGTGAGCCGCGGTTGAGAAAGATCGGCGTGCCCTTCGGCGCGGTCTGAGCCAGATGCACAACCTGGAACTTCATGAACGACAGGCCCTTGGACTTGCGCAGGGCCCCGGGCTCGGCCAGTGCGTCTGCGGCTTGACCGGTCAACGCCGGCACGATGATCTCCATCGCTTCTTGAACCGTGCGCCCGTTGACCAGCAGACGCGCGGGCGACCAGGCCTCCACGCGTGTATCCCGGCTGATTGCCAGCCCGTCCACGCCGGGCGAGAGGTTGGCAACCAAATCCGCCGCGGTTGCGGGTGTGATGGGCGTCAGGGGTGAGAAGAGCTCAAGGCTGATCTGCACGTTTGGGCGGAGCGAGCGCCAGGCTTCAACGCCGCCCACCTCGCCCCCGGCGCGTTCGATGGTCGAGTTCATGGTGCGGACGGCCTCGTCGTGCGCGTCGCGAAGAACACGCTCGGAGCCGAAGCCGTCGGGTTGGCTGAAGGCCTGACCGCGTCCGACGAGCTCGAGCACGCCCGTGACGGGGTTGGTCAAGCGCAGCTCAACGCACACGCCCCAGAACCGCGGCGAGTCGGCGATCGCGAGATCCTTCGACTCATCAACCGCGTTGCGGACAATCTCGTACGCTTTCATCGCCTCCGCGGCCGAGGGCAGGCGTTCCGCAGGCTTCTTCATCGTCGGCGCGGGCTGCGTCACGCTGTTGACTGGCGCAGGTGTCGGCTGCGCGAAGCTCACCGCAGGCAGCACAGCCGCGATCAGGGCAAGCGTCCCAAACGTGCGCAAGCCCAAAGCACACAAGCCGGCGTGATGACCGTCGCGAACCATGAGGGCGATCCTTTGCACGAGGCGGATTCGCAGGGGCCGAGAACCGTGCGAAGGTCGCCGCGTGTTCGGACATTGTTGCCCCGCTCCGCCCGCATCGCGGCGGCGCGAAGAGCCCGGGAACCCTCGCCGCGGTGTTGTCGAGTGTTGCCAGGCGTGCGTGCAAGCGCTGCGAATCGGCAACACCCCTTGCAGGCACGGTTTGTCGTGCTCACAAGGTTCTCGGACGCTGAAGGGCGATGGCGACGCGCCATCGCGGTTCGCGATGGACGAATGCGGTTTTCGGTCGTTTGGTGCCGAGCGTCTTGCACGCATGGCACGGCGGTTGTAGAGTGAATATCGAGCACGTCGCCTTGCAGCGCGTGCGACAACCGGAGATGCGATATGGCCGCTCTTTGGACCCTCAGTGTGAACCGTCAGCGACTCGCCCTGCTCTTCCTCCTTTCGTTCGCCGCGATGTGCTGAATCGTGACATCGCCCGCGACGGTCGGCGTCTGAAGCGTTCACAACACCAGGAAGAACACCAGGGAACCGCGCCGGGCAGTTGGCCCCGCGCGGCGACGTGCCATTGAATCACCCACCATGCCGAACGATCACCTGCCCACGAAGCCCTGCGAAGTCTGCGGGCGTGAGATCACCTGGCGGAAGAAGTGGGAGCGTTCGTGGGACGAGGTTCGGTACTGCTCGGAAAAGTGCCGACGTGCGAAACGCACGAGCATCGACGAACAACTCGAAGCCGCGATCATGGGTTTGCTTTCGCGCGGCTCGGCATCGATCTGTCCGAGTGAGGCGGCACGCGTGGTCGCGCCATCGGGCGACGAATCCGCGTGGCGCGCGTTGATTGAGCCCGCGCGGGCCGCGGGGCGAAGGCTCGTGAACGAGGGGAAAGTCGAGTTCACGCAGGGCGGCAAGGTCGTCGATCCATCACGCGCGAAAGGACCCGTGCGCATTCGTCGTGTGAAGTGATTTGACCGAGTGCGCAAGCGAGCCGACGCTGATCGGCTCAACGCGGCGTCGAGATCGGCATCGGGTTGACGACCTCGATCCGATCGGTGGCGAGGTTCCAGATGATCTTCCCGGCCGCGACGGGGTTCGGCTTCGTCGGGTCCACCAGCGTCACGCGACCGCCCAGCGCATTCCCCGCCGCATCGCCCGCGGCTTCGAGCGTTCGGCTCCGCGCGTCGTACGTCAGCTTCTCCGCCAGCACGCGCTTCTGGTCCGCCCCCTGCGCAACGACGTTGCCTAAGGCCGAGGCGCTGAGGAACTCCGCATCGCCAGCGAGCTGATCCGTCGCGCCCGCGACGGGTGACAGACGCACCTTCGCGCTCAACCGATCGGCATCGAGCGTGAGGATGCCCGTGGGGCTGTCCGAGCCCGTCTTCTCGGGGCGGTGAATGAGCCGGGCGGCGCCGACGATCTCCGCGTCGCCCGTTGCGCGGGTCAGCAGCAGCGAGCCCGACCACGAAAAGAGCGACGAGCCCGCGATCGTCGAGCCCTGCGAAATGCCCGGCACAACGCCCGGCGTGCTCGCCCGCCGCGAGTTCGTCGCACTCCCCTCATTCGCCTGTCGCGTCGAACGTTCATCCACCAGCAAACGACCGGCACCCGGGACTTCCAGCGTCCCCGCAGTCTCGCTGACGACAATCCGCTCGCCCTCGAGATAAACCAGCCGCCGCCCGAGCGACTCATTGGTTTGTTCACCGGGCTTCGCGGCAGAGAATCGCACGCTCTCAACCCGCGCGCGATCCGTGCCACCAACGGCAACCGCCTTGAGAAGCCTTCGACGCATCTCAGGCTTTCCATCAGGCCCGACAGCGCCGGTGCTCTCGTCGCTCTGGGTGAAGTTCAGGTCTAGGCGCTGGGCCCACAGCCGTTCGTTCTGTCCGGGCGAAGAGCTCCACGAGCAGATCACATCGCCCACGCACTCGCCCGTGCCCAGCTTGTCGCTGATGGTCATCGACGTCGACCAGCCCGCGATGAGCTCCGCCGGTTGACGCGCTTCGCTGCTGAGGCCGGGCACGTTCTCGCCCCGGCGGAAGATCAACCGCCCCGGACCAACGACGGTGAGTTCTTGCTCCGGGCCGTTGAGTTTTACGTGCGAGCCCAGAACCGACGCGCCCGCCCGGCTCAGTCGCACGCCCTCGGGCCTGGTGCTGAACAACTCCGCCGTCTCCGCACGCGGGTCGGCCGAGAGCGTGTCGGCCCACAAGTTCACGTTCCGCTGGCCCTTGAAGTTCACATCGCGCTCAGCCACCACGCGCGTCAGGATCGTCTGCTTGCGATCGTCGAGCCCCAGATCGCACTCGAGCACCTGCGCGCTCAGGCTGTTCTCGCCGCGCGACGCCACCACGTCGCCGCGGGCGCTGAACGACACCGGCCTCGAGCCGCCGCCCTCGCTGCTAAGGACGCTCCGGAACTCAACGCGGGTTTCCTGCGCTTTCAATGTTGAGACGCGCGACGGGTCGGTCTCGTTGATGGTCTTGACGAGCACGCCCTCGCTGGCGATGAGACGTTGCAGGTCGCTGTTCTCGCCGCCGGCTGCGGGCTTCTCGAAGATCGCGGTGACGTTGCCCGCCTCGACGCGTGTGCGTCGATCCTCCGCGACGACCTTGCCCTGTGCGCCGGCTTGACGAAGTTCGCCCGTGATCCAGCCGCCCTTGCTGCTGAGCAGGAAGTCGGACTGGTCTTCCCACGCGATGGAGCGGGCGATGGTGGTGCCCGAGGCACCGAAGCCCTCGCTGGGATCGCGCTGGCGGAGCGTGCCTCGCCCGCGGGCCTGTCCGACACCGCTGCGGAGATTGATCTTGACCGATTCGCCCTCAAAACCGATGCGTTCCCCCGCGCGGATCGTCACCGGCTGCGCCCGATCACCCACGAGCGAAAGGTCCCGGCTGCTGATCCCCAGCGTCAGCGCCGAGGCCGAGCCGAAGACGCCCGCCTTCGCGTCGCCGAACTCCACAACACCGGTTTGAGCCAGCGGCTTCTCGTTCGAACCTGCCGCGGGCGGTGTGTTGGGTGAGCTGAACCGCACCGCCACGTCGTCGCCCATCAGCGCCGGCGGCACATTCTCCATCGGACGCACAACCAGCCGCCCCTTCCAACTCACCCGGATCGGCGGCGAATCACTCCGCGCAATCACACCGCGAGCCGACGAATCGCCCTTCAGCGCATCGCTCTCGCTCGAAACCACCAACACGCCCTGGTCGATCAGCTCCGCCTGCGGATCGTTCGTGATCGGCTGCCTCACGCGGATCATCGCGACCTGCTCGTTCGCAGGGCGCGTCGTAGCCGTCGAACCGCTGTTGGAAGGCGAGTCGCTCTCGTCATCAACCGCCAGCGCACCCTCGGGCAGCGCATTGTCGATGAGCCTCAGCCAGACCTCGGCCATCTGCCCCTTCAACGACCGCGGGCCCCACGCGATCTCCACGCCCTGATCCACCTGTGCGCGATAGAGCGTCTGCTTCGCCTGCGTCGGGCCCACCAGCGCGGGGATGCTGCTGCTGCTCCGCACGCGTTCGCCCGGAGTGCTCGCGACCGCGTTGTTCGAGCCGCCGACACCATTGGTGCCCGCGCCGCGTGGTTCGTCGGTCTGCGGCTGCGTCGAGATGAGAATCTCATCAACGCGGTCGATTTCGCCGTACTCCAGACGCTCGCCCACGTCGTTGCCCACGAGGCGGAAGCCCTGCCCGGAAGCGGTCACGCGGGGCGAGCGCAGGCTCCACTTCTCGCTGGTGGAGACTTCGTAGAGTGCCCGATCGAACCGCAAAGACTGCGTCGCGATGGTCATCGCGGGCGTGTCGCGCTCAAGGTCGATTTTCCCCGCGCTGCCGTCGCTGTTGGTCACGGGCGCGAAGACCTTGATATCCACCAGCCCCTCGAACGTCCCCGACTCGGGCTCTTCGCTCTTTGGAGGGCGGAACATCGTCCCCTTGCTCGCCGTTACCGAGATCACCCGTCCGTCGCGCAGGTAAATCACCCCGCGCGGCTCGGTGATCGTCGCCCGCCCGCCCGGCAGCGGCTCCAGCGACTTCCACATCATCACGCCCATCACGCGCGTGGGGTCCTGCCGATCGACAAACTGCACCCGCGCCCGGTTGATCGCGCCAACCTTCGCGATGTCGCTGCCCACACCCTCCGCCTCGCCCGCAACCGGGGGCAGACTCCTGTCGGTCCCGGTGCCGGGGGGCTGCACCGTCCCGAGCGTGGGCGCCGCCTTCGGCGCGTTGCTGCGGTTCTGCACGATAACAAACCCCACCAGCCCAGCGGACATCAGCCCAACCGCCACCGCGACGACCAACCCTGTCCGTCGAACGTTCACGCGAACGCCCGGGCCGCGCTTGGGCACAGCGTCGCCCGTTGCGGTGCGCGATACAGACTGTTTCTTCTGATCAAGCGTGGGCATGGCTCAGGCATCGTAGAACGACAGCGCCTTCTCCAGAAGACCTTTTCGCTTGAGAATCTGCTCCACCGCCTCACGCACCGCCCCGTGCCCGCCCGTGTTCGATGTGATGATCGCCGCCCGGGCCTTCACCGCCGCGCTCGCGTCGCCAACGCACATGGGCAGCCCCACGCGTCGAAGTGCGGGCAAGTCGGGCCAATCGTCACCCAGATACGCGATCTCTTCGGGCTTCGCCCCCGACGCGGCACACAAATCACTCAGCGACGAAGCCTTGTCCTTGCTGCCCTGGATGACATGCCGGATGCGCAGGTCCGCCGCTCGGTGCAGCACGCTCTCGCTGGTCCGCCCGGTGATGATGGCGCAGTTGAAGCCCATCTTCTCCCACAGGCGGATCGCGAACCCGTCGCGCACGTTGTACCGCTTGTACTCACGCCCCTCGTGATCAATGTAAATCGAGCCGTCGGTCAGCACGCCGTCGACATCCAACGCCAGCAGCTTCACCGCGCTCGCGGCTGCATTCAAGCGATCTTCGCTCCAAGCGTGCACAGGGTTCTCGCGATGATCCGTCATGGTCGAGGCTCGGGAAAAGTCAGAAAGTGGGGGGGTGGAGGGGATTCGAAGCTCAAATCTCAAATCTCAAATCTCAAATCTCAAATCTCAAATCTCAAATCTCAAA
>JAVTWO010000209.1:10105-22024 GCA_032229765.1 Phycisphaerales bacterium
ATCTCAAATCTCAAATCTCAAATCTCAAATCTCAAATCTCAAATCTCAAATCTCAGATCAACGACCGCATCGCACAAACGTGCTTGAGCAGAAACCTGGCCCCGATCGCGACGATCTCACCGCCCGCCCGGCGCGCCTTCGTCGCGCACCAGCTTCATCGCCACAAGGTCCTGCACGTCCAGCAACCCCACAGGCCTACCCTTCGCATCAACCACCGGCACCTCGTCGCGTCGATGCTCACGCACCATCCGCACCGCGTCACGGATCAGGTCCCCCTCGTGCAACCTTCCCGGGTTCCGCGTCATATGCTGCGAGATCGGGCTCGCCAGCGCGCCCGGATCCTTCAGCACCAACCGGCGCAAATCCGCGTCGGTAAACAGCCCGCTCAGCACGCCCTGATCATCAACCAGCAGCAACGCCCCGGGGCGGCGCACGCTCGTCTCAGAGAGCTTCAGCGCCTCCGCCACGCTCACCTTGTCACTGACGGGCTGCAACGTGCGGTTCTCAACCTTGAACCGCAGCGCTTCAACCACAGGCCGCAGCAGCGCACCGAGCGACCCGCCGGGGTGCCTGCGGGCAAAGTCCTCGGGCGTGAAGCCCAGCCGCCGCGACGCGCACAGCGCCAGCGCATCCCCCAGCGCCAGCTGCGCGGTGGTGCTGGCCATGGGCGCGGGTGAAAGTTCATCCTCACACTCACCAACCGCCAGGACCACCGTGCTGGCGTGCCTCAAGCCGCTCTCGCGTTCCCCCGCGGTGATGCCGATGACCGGGATCCCGTCCTGCCTCAGCAGCGACGCGATGGCGATGACCTCCTCGGTCTCACCGGAATAGCTCAGCGCGATGCACATGTCGGCCGGTCGGAACGACCCCAGATCGCCGTGCGCCGCCTCGGTTGGGTGCACAAAGTGCGACGTGATCCCCAGGCTCGTCAGCGTCGCGGAGATCTTCGCCCCGATCAGCCCGCTCTTGCCCAGCCCCGTCACCAGCACCGTCCCGCCACGCTGCACGCACCGCTCGATCAGCGTGACGGCCTGCACAAACGCCCCCTCCGCGCCCCCCAGCCGATCCGCAATCTGCGCAACTGCCTTCGCCTCGGCGCTCAGCACCGACCGCGCCAACTCCAACTCGCGATTGATCTGGTCTGTCTGGGGCATCGTTCAGGAACAGGGTACACTGGTCATCTGTGCCAGTCCGCCCGTCGCCGGCCCCCGCCGCGTGACCATTCCATCCGCCTTTGTCGCGAGCATCGAAGCATGACCGTCGCTGAATACAAAGTCCGTCTCGACGCCTTCGAAGGCCCGCTCGACCTCTTGCTCTACCTCATCCGCAAGAGCGAGGTGGACATCCACGACATCCCCGTCGCCCAGATCACCGACCAGTACATGGCCCTGATCAAGCAGGACGCGGGGCTCGAGCATCTGGACATCGAGCTGGCGGGCGAGTTCCTCGTCATGGCCGCCACGTTGATGGAGCTCAAGTCGCGTCTGCTCTCGCCGCTGCCCAAGCCCGCGCCGGGCGCCGACGGTTCATCCGAAGGCCCGATGGCCCCCGTCGCCGACGAACTCGACCCGCGCACCGACCTGGTTCAAAAGCTGCTCGCTTACAAGCGCTACCGCGACGCAGCGAGCATGCTGCAGGACCGTCACGCCCAGTGGGAGGCCCGCTTCCCCAGCGCCCCGGCTCAAGTCCCCCAGGCCCCCGTCGAAGCCGCGGAGGCCGACACCCCCGTCGAGCTCAGCGATATCGACCTCGTCGACCTCGTCGAGGCCTTCTCGCGCATCATGGCCACCGTCGACTTCGCTCGCGTGGGCGAGCACCGCGTCTTCGACGACGAGACGCCGATCCAGATCCACGCCACCGACCTGCTCGACCAGCTCAAAAACGCCCCGGAGGTCCGCGAAGGCCGCCGGGTCTCGTTCCGCTCGATGTTCACCGGTCGAACCCGCAGCGAGGCCATCGGGCTCTTCCTCGCCCTGCTCGAACTCATCCGCCAGAAGCAGATCCGCTTCTACCAAGACTCCGTCCAGGGCACCATCGAGCTCGAACCGATCACGGGCGAGACCCTCGACGGCCCCGCCGCCATCGCACCGGCGCAGTCGTAACCCGTTCCCTCCCCGGCGGCACGGCTCTCCAGAGCCGTGCACTCTGGATCGTTACTTCAGCCCCGCGATAAACATCTTCAGCCGATCCACACCCTTGCGGATCTGCTCTTCCGAGCACGCGAAGCTCATGCGGATGTGCTTGTGCCCGGTGGATTCCGAGAAATCCTCCCCCGGCACAACCGCCATCTGGTGCTCCTCGAGCAGCGCCCCGGCGAAGTCCGCCGCCGCGTTGATCTTCCGCCCGCCGGCGCTGGTCTTGCCCAGGTGGGCGCTGATATCCGGGAAGACATAGAACGCACCGATGGGCTTGGCGACCTTCACACCCGCAACCCCGCCGAGCAGCGAGTAGATCAGCTCCGCCCGCGCCGCGAAGGCCTTCCGCATCGTCTCCAGTTCCGCCCCCGCCTCGGTCAGCGCCGCCCGCGCCGCCGCGAGTGAGAACCCCGGCACGCACGTGATCGACTGCCCCTGCAGCTTCGTCATCGCCCCGATGATCTGCTTGCCGAACTCGCCCGACCCGCTCGCCCAGCCCAGCCGCCAACCCGTCATCGCGAAGGCCTTCCCCGGTCCATTAATCGTCACCGTCCGCTCGGCGATCTCCTTCACCGCGCCGATCGAAAAATGCGGCACGCTCCCGAACACGATGCTCTGATACAGCTCGTCCGAAACCACCATGATGTCCGGCGCGACGCCCTTGCCCGCGCGATCGATCACCGCCGCCAGCGCCCGCAGCTCCGCCTCCGTGTACATCGTCGAGCACGGATTGCTCGGCGAGTTCATCAGCAGCGCCCGCGTCCGCGGCGTGATCGCCTTCTCAAGCTGCTCCGGCGTGATCTTGAAATGCCCCTCGGGCGTCGTGGGAAGCTCCACCACCCGCGCGCCAGCCAGCCTCGCCATCGGCGCAAAGCTCACCCACGAAGGCACAGGCAGCAACAGCTCCGCACGGTCCTCCTCCCGCCCGCTCTTCGGCTCATCAAACAACGCCTGGAACGTCAGGTACAACGCCATCTTCACCCCCGCGGTGATGATCACGTGGTCCTTGCTGACGTTCGGCACCCCGTTCCGCTCGCTCAGCAGCTTCGCGATCAACTCCCGCGTCTGCACATCCCCCGGGGTATCAATGTACTTCGTCTCGTTCCGCGTGATCGACTCGATCGCCGCCCGCTTCGCCGGCTCCGGCGTATTGAAGTCCGGCTCCCCCGCCCCAAAGTTCAGCACATCCACGCCCGAAGCCTTCAAGGCCTTCGCCTTGTTCATCACAGCCACGGTCGACGACGGTTTAAGCGAAAGCACACGCTGAGAAAGACGCATAGTGGGCAAAGAATAGACGATGCGCGCGCGGCCTTCGGATTTGCACACCCCTCTAAAAGCCAATGATCGATCAAGTTCAGCCGGGACCCGTCACCGTACTCGCCGCCACCGTGCGGATTCGTATCTAGGCTTTTCATCCATCAGGGTTCCGTCAGGGTTTGATCCGCCCACCCCGTGCGTCTATATTTCCCTCCATAGACACGTTCACCCGCCCCGGGTGCAGACCCGCGGCCTTTACGAGTTGGAAGAGTCACCCCATGAGCAGCACCGTCGAGCAGCGTCAAGCGACCGTCAAGACCTACCAGATCAACACCAAGGACACCGGGTCCCCCGAGGTCCAGGTCGCTCTGCTCACCCAGCGCATCAACGAGCTCACCGAGCACCTCAAGCAGCACCGCAAGGACCACCACTCGCGCCGCGGCCTGGTGCTCATGGCCTCCAAGCGTAACCGCCTCCTCCGCTACCTCGCCAAGGCCGACCGCCAGCGGTACCTGGACCTCATCGGTCGCCTCGGCCTCCGCAAGTAATCCAAGCCTTTTTCCCAGGCCCGCGTGTGAAAACCCGCGGGCCTGCTTGTTTCGTTGTTCGTACGTTTTCGTTCGTTCGCACCCGGGCCAAGGCCCGAGGAATACGCCCCCGAAAAGCCCTCCATGCATGCGAGGGGCTCTTCGCCCGCCGTTCGTTCTGCCGCGGTTTCTTCCCCCCGCCCATCAGTCAACGAACCTCGTGCGAAAGGCTCTTCGTGCGGCGCAAGGCCGCAAGTGCTCGAAGGCTCTTTCCAGGCATCCTCGGGTCCGCCGCCCAGCACCTTTCCCCCTCGCTGCCGCTCGTTCCGCGGCCTCGGGGGCGCGGTGCTCAAACCCCGCTCTCGCAGCGGGACAGGACTCGTTCATGCCTCACGTCATCGTTCAGAAAGAAATCGGCGGCCGCACCCTCACCCTCGAAACCGGAAAGGTCGCGAAGCTCTGCTCCGCCGCCGTTCTGGCGACCTACGGCGGGACCACCGTCCTCGCCACCGTCACCCGCGGCGCCCCCCGCGAAGGGACCGACTTCCTCGGTCTGACCATCGACTACCGCGAGAAAACCTCCGCCGCCGGCAAGTTCCCCGGTGGTTTCAAGAAGCGCGAAGGCCCGCCCAGTGAGAAGGAAATCCTCACCATGCGGATGATCGACCGCCCCATGCGCCCGCTCTTCCCCGACGGCTACTTCGACGAAATCCTCGTCCAGTGCTTCGTCATGAGCCACGACGCCGAGAACGACGCCGACGTCATCGCCGGCACCGCCGCCTCCGCCGCGCTCGCCATCAGCAACGTCCCCTTCGAGGGGCCCATCGCCACCGTCCGCGTCGCCCGCATCCACACCGACGACGGCACCCGCTTCGTCGTCAACCCCACCGTCACCCAGATGGAATACTCCGACCTTGACCTGGTCCTCTCAGGGCACAAGGACGGCCTGAACATGATCGAAGTCGGCGCCGCCGAGGTCCCCGAGCAGGGCGTACTCGACGCCATGACCTTCGGCTACGACCAGGCCAAGGAAATCCTCGGCCTCATCGACGAGCTCACAAAGAAGGCCGGCCAGCCCAAGGTCATGGGCGACATCTTCCTCCCCAGCGAGGAGATCACCGCCTTCACCAGCAAGACCTGCGAGAAGGACCTCATCGCCGCCCGCCAGCTCAAGGGCAAGCGCGAGCGCAACGACAAGGTCGACGCCCTCCGCAAGGCCTTCCTCGATACCCACTTCCCCGAGAAGGCCGACGGCAACGTCGCCTCGTGGAAGGACTCGCTGAAGAAGCGCTCGCAGGCCAAGGAAGCCTTCAAGCGCCTCGAAGAGAAGATCACCCGCCGCCTCATCGCCGAAAGCAAGATCCGCGCCGACGGCCGCGGGCCCACCGAGATCCGCCCCATCATCGGCGAGGTCGGCATCTTCCAGCGCACCCACGGCTCCGCCTTCTTCCAGCGCGGCGAGACCCAGTCCCTCGTCTCCGTCACCCTGGGCACCGGCAAAGACGAACAAATCGTCGACGGCCTGCTGCCTGAGTACTCCAAGAAATTCATGCTCCACTACAACTTCCCCCCGTTCAGCACGGGCGAAGTCAAGCGCATCATGGCCCCCGGCCGCCGCGAAATCGGGCACGGCGCCCTCGCCGAACGTTCACTCTTGGGCATCCTCCCCAGCCCCGAAGAGTTCCCCTACACCATCCGCGTCGTCTCCGATATCACCGAGTCCAACGGCTCCTCGTCCATGGCCTCCGTCTGCGGCGGCTGCCTCGCCCTCATGGACGCCGGCGTCCCCATCAAGGCCACCTGCGCCGGCATCTCCGTCGGGCGCTTCACCGATGACGACGGTAACAAGGAAATCTTCGTCACCGACATCATCGGCGAAGAAGACTTCTTCGGCGACATGGACTTCAAGGTCTCCGGCACCCGCGAAGGGATCACCGGCATCCAGCTCGACCTGAAGACCCGCGGGCTCAACCTCGACCAGGTCAAGGTCATCTTCGAACAGGCCAAGAAGGGCCGCCTCGAGATCATCGACACCATGGAACGCATCATCGCCAAGCCCCGCGCTGAGATCAGCCCGCTGGCCCCGCGCCTGGTCACCATCATGATCAACCCCGAGAAGATCGGGAAGCTCATCGGCCCCGGCGGCAAGACCATCCGCGGGCTGCAAGACAAGTACGGCGTCACCATCGAGGTCGAAGACGACGGCACCGTCATGCTCGCCGCCCCCAACGGCGAAACCATCGCCCAGGCCCGCTCAGAAATCGAAGCCCTCTGCGAAGAGATCAAGGTCGGCACCATCTACACCGGCAAGGTCGTCTCCATGAAGGACTTCGGTTGCTTCATCGAGCTCGCCCCCGGCACCGACGGCATGTGCCACATCTCCGAGCTCTCCGACGGCTACGTCAAGTCCGTCAGCGAGGTCGTCAAGCTGGGCGACATGGTCAAGGTCAAGGTCATCCTCGTCGACGACCAGGGCCGCATCAAGCTCTCGCGCAAGGCCGCCCTCGCCGCCGAAGCCGCCGCCCAGGGCGGTACACCGGCGCAGAGCCAGTCGGTCCGCAACGACTAAGTTCGCAACGAACATTCGTTGCTGAAATCAACTTCTGGTTCCACAACCAACACCCGAATCATCCACAGCCCCCTTCAAGGGGGCTTTTTTATCGGATTTCAGCGGGGAATTTCAGCATTAGGGAAACCACTCGCATCGTGATTTTCGATCACTTTCGTGCATGTTCATACCCCCGCCGTGCGAAAAACATGCTAGACTCCACTGAGGTTGTTGGTGGGTAGCAGTCATCAGGAACGCGGCGCTTTCGCGTCCGAGAACACCGCGAAACAGGCAGTTTGAAGCACGTAGGCAATGGATTTCCCGCATCCAGCGAAGGCCCGGATACTGACACCCGATCAATCGTGCATGAACCTGAGCACCATGTCATCTGTTGAGGACGTGTCTATGAGCTCCCAGCATTCGGACAAGATCGTGAACGCCGAGGGCACGGTGAAGTGGTTCGACCCGAAGAAGGGCTTCGGCTTCATCATCGGTCCGCAAGGCCAGGACATCTTCGCCCACTTCTCCAAGATCGAAGGCGACGGGTTCCGCGTGCTGAAAGACGGCTCGCAGGTCATCTACGACGCCGAACGCGGCGAAAAGGGCTGGCACGCTTCACGCATCCAGCGCCTGGAAAACAACGAGCCCGAGACCGTGGTCAAGAAGGCCCACTCGCGCACCCCGCGCCGCTGATCAGTTCGCGCCGCGCGTCGAACACCTATCTCCAGATCCTTCGCCGATCAGCAGGCTCGCCGAGCCTGCCTTCCGCGCGTTGCGGTCCTGTCGTGCCGATAATCCACCCGATGGTTCTTGAACTGCTCGCCGCCGGGACCTTTGGGCTGCTGCTCGGCGCCGCCGCCTCCACGGCCTTGCTGCGCCGTCAGGCCCAACGCGTCCGCCGTGCAGAGCGCCGTGCACAAGCCGCCGAACGCATGGCCGAGATCGGCAGCATGACCGGCGGGCTCGCCCACGAGATCAAGAACCCCCTCTCCACCATCGGGCTCAACGCGCAGCTCCTCGCCGAGTCGATCCAGGATTCGCCGCTGCCCGCGGAAGACAAGACTCGGTTGGTCAACCGCATCGGCACACTCCGCCGCGAGACCGAGCGCCTCAAGGGCATCCTCGCGGACTTCCTCGAGTTCGCAGGGCAGATCCGCCTCGACCTCAAACCCGCCGACATCAACACCCTCGTCAGCGATCTGTGCGACTTCTACACCCCCGAAGCCGAACGCACCGGCACGCGCCTTCGCCTAGACCTCACCCCGGGCCCTTTGACCGCACGCGTCGATTCGCGCCGGATCAAGCAGTGCGTGCTCAACCTCATGCTCAACGCGGTGCAGGCGATGTCCCCGCCTTCCAGTTCCGCCTCACCCGCCGATCACGCCGCCCGCGCCGCCGGGGCACCCAGCCGAGGCGAACTGATCCTGCGGACCACCAAGCGCACCATTGACCGCGTCGAGTTCGTCGAGATCCACGTCATCGACACAGGCCCGGGGATCGCCCCCGACGTCGCTTCGCGCATCTTCAACCCGTACTTCTCCACGAAAGCCGGCGGCTCAGGCTTGGGCCTCCCCACCGCACGCCGCCTCATCGAAGCCCACGGCGGGCGCATCGACCTCTTCTCCGAGCCCGGCAAAGGCTCCGACTTCGTCATCGTCCTCCCCGTCGCGGGCCCGTCGGATCACCCCGTCGAGGCGCAGGCACCCAAAGGCTGAATGGCGATCGCACGCGACGGGGCCCGCCGCCGCGCTTACCATCGCCCGCCATGATCAAGCCCGCCTTCTCCACCGTTGCCTGTCCTGCCTGGCCTTTGGACGTCATCGCCCCCAAGTGCAAGCAGTGGGGCTTCCCCGCCATCGAGCTGCGCACCTTCGGCGAGTCCAGCACGCAGTTCGCCTGCGACCCGGCGCTCACCAGCCCGGAGAAGGTCCGCCGCCTCTTCGCCGCCGCGGGCACACGCATCGCCTCGCTCGCCACCTCCATCGGGTTCGACGAACCCATCTTCCCCCCGGTCATCGGCAACGCCATCAGCGATAACGACGGCACCATCCGCGCCGCCAAACGCGCCATCGACCTCGCCATCGCGCTCGAGTGCCCGCTCGTCCGCGTCTTCGGGTTTGAGATCCAGCACGCCGAGCCGCGCAAATCCGCCGTCGCTCGCATCGTTTCCCGACTGAAGAAAGTCGTCGATCACGCCCACCGCACGGGCGTCCGCGTGACGCTCGAAAACGGCGGCAGCTTCCCCACCAGCGCCGAACTCATCGAGCTCATCGACTCGGTGCAGAGCCCGCTGCTGGGCGCGTGCTACAACGTCGCGGTGGCGCACAACGCGGGCGAAATCCCCGCCGCGGGCGTCGGTCTGCTGGGCGATCGTTTGCTCAACCTGCGGATCAAGGACCTCAAGGGCGGGCAACCCGTCCCGCTGGGCGAGGGCGAAGTCCCCTGGGCCCCGGCCGTCCGCGCCGTCACGCAAACTACCGCCGACGAAACCCTCGTCTTCGAGTGGGACGCGGCGTGGTTCCCCAACCTGCCCAGCGCCGAAACGATCATGCCCGCTTCGGCGCGCCTGATCATGAGCGAAGTGCTGCAGGGCAAGCTCCCCGCGGGCACGCCGGGCACCGTCAACGCTGCCCCGCAGGGCAACGCCCGTTCGCACGCCGGCGCTCACTGATCGCACGCGGACTTCGCGGTCTTTGGTGGCACGGATCTCCAGAGCCGTGCGTTGGACAAACCGCACACCCAACGGTCGCGAGCTTCGCAGGTTCATCAAGCCGGTACGTGGCACATGAGCGAGAGTTCAGAATCCCACCGGTTGAAGCCAGTTCCCGCATTCACCGCGCCGCAGATCCGCGAGCTGGCACTTGCGCGCGTCAAGGCCCTGGGCTTCACCCTCGCGGGCGTCTGCCCCGCACGCTCCAGCGATTTCGCCGATGAATATCAAACATGGCTGGCGCAGGGCAAGCACGCCACCATGGAGTACCTCGAGCAGTACGTGAACGTGCGCCTCGATCCCTCGCGCATCATGCCCGACGTGAAGAGCATGCTCTGCGTCGCGGATCTCTACGCCCCGCGCGTACCACGCTCGGGCCCGAGCTCAAGCGCCGAGGCAACCACCACGAGCGAAGGCGAACCGATCGGCCTCGTCGCCCGCTACGCCCGCGGACGCGATTATCACCAGGTCATCAAACGCCGATTGCACACCCTCGCCGACGAGCTCCGCGAACTGATCCCCGGCTCAGACTTCCGCACCGTCGTCGACTCCGCGCCGGTCCTTGAGCGTGAGCACGCCGCCCGCGCCGGGCTGGGCTGGGTCGGGCGTCACACCCTGCTGATCAACCCCCGCATCGGCTCCTGGTTCCTTCTTGGCTGCGTGCTGAGCAACATCGAGATCGAACCCACCCCGCCCAGCGAAGCCATTTCCTCCGCGCTCAACCATCCCGATCACTGCGGCACCTGCACCCGCTGCATCGACGCCTGCCCCACCAACGCCATCGCCCGCCCAACCAACCCCGACGACCCTTCCCGCAGCGTCGACGCCTCCCGCTGCATCAGCTACCTGACCATCGAGCACCAGCCGCCGATCGACGAACGCTTCCACCGCGCCCTGGGCACCCGCGTCTTCGGCTGCGACATCTGCCAGGAAGTCTGCCCTCACAACACGCAGCCCGCCGACCAGCCCGCCCTCGTGCCCAACGCCTCGTACGCCTCGCGCCTGCCGCAAACCCACGGCTTCAAGCTCCTCGACATGCTGAGCTGGACCGAGGAGATCCGCCGAACCAGCTTCGGCCCCAGCGCCCTGAAACGCGCCACCCACGAGATGTTCAAACGCAACGCCCTGCTCGCCGCCGCCAACGCGATCGAAGATCGCATCGGCAGCGATCAGGCCCGGGCGGAGCTGCTCGACCGGATCAACGAGCATTCGAAAGACCTTCAAGAAACCGAACAAAACCGGGCGTTGGCGAAAAAACTGCTGGAAAGGCTTGAAAGAGCGGGTTCATAGCCGTCTTCCCCAGCTTTGCGAACTCAATGTTTGTACAATGTTTGGTTCACTGAGAGCTCAGCCCGGGTCGCGGGCCCGGTCGGCGAAATGGTTCGGCGAAAACCGACAACCGACCCTCAACCCGGTCGGGAGATCGGGGGCCGAAGGGGCCTTTGGGGGAGGTTGACTCGGCAAGCAAAATCTGGTGCAATGCTCTGCCCGCCAACGACTTGCGGCGGGTTGGTGCTGTTCGTCCGCTCACGGGAACCCATGCCCGTGGGTTGTCGTATCATCGCCAATCAGGTCCCTCACGATTGCCGACCGCCGAGCGGGTTTTCCCCGTTCGGTACCCGGCAAAAGCGGGGTCCGATCGCGGGTGGATGGGGGGGTGGGGTCAGAGGCGGAAAAACCAGCCTCGCAGGCCTCGAGAATGGTTCGTGTTCGGTTCATTTTTTCGCAACGGAAACGCACACCATGGCCAACAACGCATGCTGGGGAATCGAAGTCGGCGCCGGCGCGATCAAGGGCGTCAAGCTCGTTCGCGAGGGCGACGGGGTGAAGGTGGCCGACTTCGCGATCATCCCGCACAAACGCGTCCTCTCAACCCCCGAGGTTCAGGAGCGTGACGCGAAGGTCGTCGCGATCGGGCAGTTGCTCAGTCAGCACAACCTCGACAAGTGCGACCTGGCGATCTCGATCCCCGGCCACTCCGCCTTCGCCAAGTTCGCGAAGCTGCCCCCCGCCGACCCGAAGAGCATCCCGGCGCTGGTGAAGTTCGAAGCTGCTCAGCAGATCCCCTTCCCCATCGAAGAGGTCGAGTGGGATTTCCAGACCTTCGCCTCGCCCGACAACCCCGAGGTCGAGGTCGGCATCTTCGCCGTCACGCGTGAGAAGGTCGCCGACCACCTGTCGTACTGGACCGACATCCGCCGCACGCCGCAGACGCTGACCCTCTCGCCCCTCGCGGCGTACAACGCCATCTCGTACGACCAGGTCTTCACCGAGAAGACCCCGGGCACCATCATCATCGACATCGGCACCATCTCCACCGACCTCATCGTCGCCGAAGGCGGTCGCCTCTGGATCCGCACCTTCCCCATCGGCGGGCACCAGTTCACCGAGGCCCTCGTCACCGCCTTCAATCTCTCGTACGTCAAGGCGGAAAAGCTCAAACGCGAGGCCGAGACCAGCCAGCACGCCCGGCACATTCTTCAAGCGATGCGCCCCGTCTTCGCCGACCTCGCCCAGGACGTGCAGCGCTCGATCAACTACTACCAGAGCCTGCACCCCGAGGCCAAGCTCACCCGCGTGATCGGGCTGGGCTCGACCTTCAACCTCCCGGGCCTGCGCAAGTTCCTCAGCCAGCAGCTCGGGCTTGAAGTCGGACGCTTGGAGAGCTTCAGCCGCGCGAAAATCGCGGGCGATCGCGACAAGGACCTGCAAGAGAACTCGATGGTCCTCGCGACGGCGTAC
>JAVTWO010000210.1:0-9088 GCA_032229765.1 Phycisphaerales bacterium
AGGGGGGTGCCGTCGTCGCAGGCGATGTCGCAGGTGCCGCCGCCGGCGGCGGCGCCCTGACCGGCCTGGAAGAAGAAGCCTGAAGCGCTGAAGAAGGCGTTGTAGTCACCTTCGTTGGGCCCGGTGTTGCTGTTGGTGCAACCGGGGGCCTCGGCGAGGGGTGTGCCGTCGTCGCAGGCGATGTCGGCGGGGTTGCAACCGGCGCCGCCGGTGGCGGGGGGGAGTTGGATGAGGAGAACGGCGTGCCCGATGTTGACGGGGGCACCGCAGTTACCGTTGCTGCTGCGGACGGCGACGGGGACGAAGACTCGGCGGTCGGCGGTGATCATGAGGCGGCCGTTGCGGAAGATGTCGATGTAGGCGCTGTCGTTGTTGATGCCGTCGCCGTTGAGGTCGATGGGGTCGCCTTCGCGGGCGATGACGGCGGTTTTGTTCCAGACGAGGACGGCGTTGCGGCGTGCGTCGGCGGCGTCGGTGACGCCGGTGATGATGTAGTCGGTGCCGCGTTGGGTGATGCCGAAGAAGCAGTCGGCGTAGCCGCCGGTGCCGCCGGGGTTGAGGGGGGAGGTGTCGCTCCAGAGTTCGGTTGCGCCGGTGAAGATGGGTTCACCTGTGCGGGCGGCGACGGAGACGCTGTTGTTGACGGAGCGGAGGACCCAGTCGTTGAGGCTGGTGCCGGTGTTGGAGCCGTAGGCGATCCAGCCGTTGTTGCTGGGGTCCATGAAGTAGCCCTTGAGGAAGGCGGAGGCGGTGGTGCCACCGGGGAAGGGCTCGGGGGCGGGCATCTGCTTGGCTTCTTGGAGGAGGAGTTCGCCGTTGCGGGTGAGGATGTTGTCGTTGGTGGTACCTGAGGAGTTGAAGGTTCCTGAGGCCATCCAGGTGTTGCCGTCGCTGGAGACAACGAAGCCGGTTTCGGGGCCGAAGGAGTTTCCGGAGTCGAAGGCCTTCCAGGTGGCGGTGTCGCCTGCGGGGACGGAGCCCGGGGTGATGGTGGTGGTGGCTTCGCGGCCGAGGATGGTGGTGCCGGCGGGGGTGCCGTCGGTGAGGCCGATGAGCCCGTCGTTGGTGGTTCCGGAGACGTCACCGCCGGTGGTGAGGGCGAAGAAGGAGACGCGGCCGTCGGCGGTGATGCCGGTGGCGTTGTTGGTCCCTGCCCAGGTGGCGGGCCCGGTGCCGGGGAAGGCGCTGCCTTCGATACCGAGGAGGGAGATGGAGCCGTTGGCTTCGACGCGGGCGATGTAGTCGTTGGCGGTGGCGACGGCGCTGCTGGCACCGGAGAAGGCGATCTGACCGGCATCGTTGATGGCGACGGAGGGTTCGACGGTGGCGCCGACGGTATCGGCACCGGTGAGGATGGTGGTGCCCTTCTGGACGACTGGGGTGAGGGTGATGGCGCCGCCGCCACCGATTTCGCCCTTGATGATGAGGCGGTCGTTGGTGGAGTTGGTGGAGTCGAGGTTGGCGACGAAGACGAACTTATTGCCGTCGGGCGAGCCGTAGAAGCGGCTGAAGACATCGCTGGTGGAGGAGGTCAGAGTGCTGAAGGAGCGGGTGGGCCCGGCGGGGGTTGAGGAGGTGCGTTTGGCGGCGGGTGCGCCGGCGAGGTTGGCGAGGAAGATGGGCTGGATGGTGCCGGGGATGGGGGCGATGTTGTGGTTGATGTTGGCGACGTTGTCGAGGAGGTTGGGATCGGTCTCGGTGGCGGTGACGTTGACGGAGGTTTCGGCGGCGCCGGAGCCAGAGGCATCGACGGTGAAGGTCATGGAGGCGGAAGAGCCGGCGGCGATGGAACCGATGTTCCAAGTGACGGTGCCGACGGCGGGGGTGACGGAGCCTTGAGAGGCGGTGCTGGAGGCGTAGGTGTATTGGCCGGTGCCGGGGAGGGAGACGGTGGCGACGGCGTTGGTAGCGGTGATGCCACCGGCGGGGTTATTGACGGTGACGGTGAACTTGGTGGCGGCGGAGACGGGAGCGACGTCGCAGACGGCGTCGGAGATCATGGAGACGTTGAGGTTGGCGTCGGTGGAGACGCAGACGTAGCCCGCGGAGGCGGTGTTGCGGAAGGTGGTGCTGTCGGCGGTGAAGGTGGTGAAGTCGGAGTTGTTCTGCCCGTTGTCGGTGCAGCCTTCGTCGCCGCGGCGGATGGCGGTGGTTGCGGAGGGAGCGGGAGCGGGGCCTGAGCCTTCGAAGCCGTTGGCGGTGCCGTAGCCCACGAAGTCGGCGATTTGGATGGAGACGGGGTTGGCGCCGGAGAGGGTGACCTGGTCTTTCACGAGGGCGAGTTTGCCGGTGGTACCGGACAAGTTGATGGTGGTGCTGGAGAGATCTTCAGTGAGGGGGAGGACGTTGCCGCTGCCGGAGCCAAAGAAGCGGCAGAGGTAGTAACCATCAGCGGGGATGGAACCGGTGAGGTTGACGCGGGTCCAGGTGGTGCCGGTGGAGCTGGCGTACTGGATGGACCAGGTGCTCAGGTCGACGGGGGCGTTGGTCTTGTTCTTGAGGATGACCCAGTCATAGCGCCAGTTGCCGGCACCGGTGGAGGTGGTGTTCCCGCCGTAGAGCTGGGCGATGACGACCTGTGCATTGGCGGCGCCTGCGGCGCTGAAGAAGCCGAGACCGGCGACGGCCAACAAGAGCTTTGCATTCTTCCGCATGGGCAATCTCCCTGAAAAAGTTCAATGACCGAGGTGAGGAAGCCGGTCGAGCCGGCGATGACATGGCGCACGGACTCCGTCGGCGCGCACGCAGCCGTAGGGGAGTCTGAGTTCTAAGGTAACCCAGAATGGGTGATTCGCAAGGGTGGATAGCGACATTCACAACGGGGATTGTGGGTCGAACGGTTGTGAACTGATGTGAAAACGAGGAGGTTCTCGTTTGAGCGGGTTGCCCAAGTTCGCGCGCGGGGCGGCGAACGGGGTTATTCGTTGGGGATGCGGACGACCACGGAGGGTTGGAGGATTTCGCGGCCGGCTTGGCGGGTTCGGATGGCGGCGCCGTTGAGGAGGTTGTAGGGGAAGCGTTCGCGTGCGGCGCGGAGGGTTTGGCTCTCGGCGACGCCTTGTACGGCGCCGGCGGCTTGGTCGTCGAAGATGCCGATGGTGACGGTGCTGCGTTCGCGGGCGTGGTAGTAGAAGGCGAGTTCACCTTCGCGGCGGAGTTTGAGAACGGCTTCTTCGGCGCGTTGGCGGATTTCTTTGAGGTCGGAGTCGGTGGGGCGTTTGGAGGGATCGGCGAGGCCGTAGATGCCGATTTGGAGGGTCCATTGTGCGGGCTTGCCGAAGAGCTGTTTGGCGCGGGCGAGGTTGTATTCGGGGATGGTGCCTTGCTGGCTTTGGGAGTCTGGGGGCGCGAGGAAGGCGGTTGCGAAGGGGGTTTTGTTGTCGATGACGGTGGAGTGGACGCGAGCGAGGGCGGCGGTGCCTTCGGGGGTGCCTGGACCTGAGAAGCGGCCGAGGGCGACGATGATGCCTTGCCCTCGGCGTTCGACGAAGGCGTCGGTGAGTGAGGGGACGGAGCGGATTTGTTGAAGGAAGGCTTGGGCGGATTGCTCGGCGGCGTCGCCCCGGAAGGTGGCGAGGGCGATGGTCCAGTCGCTGGCGGCGGGGAGGTGGGAAGTGCGGGGGAAGGAGTTGGTGCGGCGGAAGTGGAGGGATCGGCGAAGGGGTTGATGGCGGCGGTGGGGAGGTTGGCGGAGGAGGAGGGGGGAGAGGAGGGATCGAGCCCGAAGACGTTGGCGGGGTTGTTGACGGTGGAGGTGATGCCCACGCCGGTGGAGCGTTTGGAGCGGGGCCTGAAGATGACCTCGGCTTCGGAGGTGGCGGGGTCGGCGGCGTCTGCGGTGGTGGTGGAGTCGGGCTGATTGGAAGAGGTATTCGAGGTTGAGCAGGCGGGGAGGGAGAGAAGGAAGGGCAGGAGGGCGAAAAGGGTGCTGAAAGCCGCGAAGATTGCGCGAGGGTGCGACTTATTGGACTGGGGGCTAGCCCCAATTTGTCGGGCCATGGGCCGATAACCGAACAGGACCAGAATATCGGGGCAGAAATTTTGCACGTCCGGGGCCTTGTTATTTGCTGTAAGTCGTTGATTGGCAGGGGTTTAGGAGGACTTGAAGGAAAAAGGGAAACACTCAAGAGTCATGGGCGTTGCAGTCGATGCAAGAGATGTTCGCGGTGTGACCACGACTGGGCGTTACAGAGTGTAACGGCGGTCAAGTTTGAAGGGAATCGCGGTCGCGGCATGGATGGCCGGGCACTGCATGGTTGTCCAATGCCTGCGTGAAGGGTGCAAGCCCTGACCGCGGCAATCAAACCTGACAGGAGGTATCGCATGGCTTCATTTTCTCCGATCTCGAACTCGTTCGCTTCGGCTTCACGGGCCGCGGTTGCGCGGCGGGCTGAATCTGTGAACGAGCAGCAGGGCGGTTCGGCGGCGGGGGCGGTTGCGGGTGGTGTGAGCGCGAAGGTGGATTCGGTGGACTTCTCGTCGGCGGCGCTGGCGGCCTCTGAGGCGGCGAAGGAGATTCGCAGCGAGCTGCGGGCGCAGCGGCTGGCGAAGATCAAGGCGCAGATCGCCAGCGGCGAGTATGACATTGATTCGAAGCTGGATGTGGTGGCGGATCGGATTCTCAAGGACATCAGCCGCCCGACGGGGACGGGGAGTGATTCGGCGGCGGCGGGGTGAGTGGTGGTGATGATGGGGATGGGTGTGTGACGGGTTGAACGAAGCCATACCGCCCGGCCGGGCTCTTTGATGAGCCTGGCCGGGTGTTCTTGTTTTTGTGCTTCGTGTGAAGGCGATTTACTTGGGCGCGGGCTGGGTGGGCGCGGGCTTGGGTTCGGGCTTCGCTTCGGGTTTGGGATCGGGTTTGAGGGAGGGGGCGGAGGCGATGGCGGCGATGCCGCCGGCGAGGGCGCGGACGGTGCGGGCGAAGAGTGGGGGGTTGAGGGTGCTGGGTGTGTCGGAGGGTTTGTGGTAGTTGGGGTTTCGGAAGTTGGCGGTGTCGGTGACCATGATGGCGGGGATGCCCATCATGAGGAAGGGGACGTGATCGGAGCGGAGGAGGTCTGGGGGTGCGACGGGGAACTGATCGACGACGACGGATTTGAGTTCGGGCTCGGTTGAGCGCATGGCGGAGTCGAGGGCGCGGGTGATGAAGGAGTGGCGAGCGACGGTGGCGAGGGCGATGAAGTCGCCTGGGATTTGCTCGCCTTTGGGGAGGCCCGGGATGCCGTTGAAGGGGTTTTTCTGGGCGGTGGGGGAGGGGTCGTAGTAGCCGAGCATTTCGAGGGAGAGCATGAGGACGATGCGTTCGCGTTTGGCCTTTTCGTCGAGGGCGTCCTGGGCTTCGCGCCAGCGCTTCGCGTGTTGTTGAGCGCCGACGAGGCCGGCTTCTTCGAGGTCGAAGAGTGCGAAGCGGATGGTGCGGTGGGGCTTGGCGACTTTGAGGGCGCGGGCGATTTCGATCAGGCCGGCGACGCCTGAGGCGTTGTCGTCGGCGCCGGGGGCGTCGGGGTAGGCGTCGAAGTGAGCGGCGACGAGGATGACTTCGAGGGGTTTGGAGGTGCCGGGGATCTCGAAGATGATGTTGGCGTAGGGGTCGAAGGTGAGGTTGGGGGATTCGCTGGCGTCGGCGCGGTCATCGCGGGTGGGCGGGGAGAGTGCGGGTGCCTGGCGGCGGGACCACTTGACCTCTTCGAGCTTGGGGGAGAAGCCGAGGGCGCGGAGTTGGTTGATGAGGATTTTGCGGGTGGCGTCAAGACCGGTTCGGCCTTCGACGGAGCCCCAGCCGCTGCGTTGGGCGGGGAGCATGGAGACGAGGGTCATGAGGGAGTCTGGGGTGATGGAGGCGATGGATTTGGTGAGGTCGTCGGGGAGTTTGGTGGGTTGGGTGGTGGGGGCGGTGGGAGAGGTTTGCGGAGTTTGCGGAGTCGACGCGGTGGGCGATGTTGGCGGAGTTGGGCTCTCTGCGTGGAGCGGCGTAGATGCGAGGCTCAGGGCGAGGATGGTGGTGAGGGCTTGAGCGCGGTGAGCTGCGAGGGGCATCATGATGAAGACGATACCGGCAGCGGGGGGTGGCGCGGGGGCGGCGGCGTGGCCAATATTGATCACCACCACCCGGGCCGGGGGGGTGGGGGGGGGGGGGTTTGGGGAAATGAAAACGGCCCGAGCGGGTGCTCGGGCCGAGGGGTTGAGTTTGCATCTTGCTGTCAGAACGTGTGGAGGCGAGGGTGGCGCGGGTGAGGAGGGCGGCGAAGCTTGGTGAAGGGGAACTTCCGAACCGGGGCTTCGTGCGATTCAGAATCGGAGGATTCTGGGCTTCGGCTTTGGGTTATCACCCACAAACCTCGGCCCAGATCCCTGGGGCCTTCTTGTGTGCATCAGCTGCATGGCAGGAAGAGGTTGTTGAAGAAGCAGTTGTAATCGCCCTCGTTGACGCCGTTGTTCACGCAGCCCGGGGCCTGCGAGAGCGGGTTGCCGTCGTCGCAGGCGATGTCGCAGGTGCCACCGATGGCGGCGGCGCCCTGACCGGCCTGGAAGAAGAAGCCATCGGCGGCGAAGAAGGCGTTGTAGTCGCCTTCGTTCGCGCCGGTGGTGCTGTTCACACAGCCCGGAGCGGCGGCCCTCGGCGTGCCGTCATCGCAGGCGATGTCGGCGGGGTTGCAGCGGCAGTTGGAGATCGAGAGCATCACCGGATCGCACGTGGCTGTGCCGCATGGGAACGTGACGACGCAGTCGTACTCGCCCGTGGTTTGGGGCGTGGCCTGCGGGATGTGCAGGAAGGCCGTAGTGGCGGAGGGGTTGCTGGCGGGATCGATTGGGATCGAGTCATGCCGCCACTGGTACTGCACGGTGATGTTGCTCGGGACGCGCAGTCCGAAGGTCACGGGCTGATCGCGGCACACCAGCGCGCTCGTCGGCTCATCGAGGAAGACCGGGCCGATGCGGAGCCGCGAGTTGAACGTGTCGCACTGCTCGTTGCTCGAACCTCCCGGCCCGATGGCCAGCGTGTACACGGTGCCCGGGGTCAGGCAGTCGGACAGGATCGTCGTTCGCGACTCGGTCGCCGGTACGGTCTGGTTGAGGATGGGGAGGCTGAACTTGTTGAACGCGACGGTGACACCGTCGCCGCAGGTTTCCTGCGTGTCGCTCACATCGATGCGCACGCTCACCGGGCGAGCCGAGAATCCCGGCGGACATGTCCAGCGGTGCACGGCCCAGTTGACCTCGGGGATGCGCCCGGCGGCCACACCGTTGGGGTGCACCAGCGAACTTCCGATCTGGGTCCAGTAATTGAGCGGGTGGCGGTGCCAGATGGGCGTGATGTTGTCGCCAAAGGGCGGGGGCAGCGGCGCGAAGATCGGCAAGGGTTCAAAGTCGGCGGGCGTGAAGGCGACACCGGCATCGCCATCGTAAAAGCCGTACTCCCAGCCGTTCTGTCCCTGCGTGCCCGAGTACTGCGACTGCGAATCAAAGTACGATGTGGTCACCGGCCGAGCGTTGGCGACGCGGACTTCGAGCGGTTCGGAAGTCCGCGTGCCGCAGGGGAAGATCACGCGGACGCGGTAGGACCCGGCGTTGATCGCGGCCGCGCTGGTGATGTTCAGGGTTGCCTGCGTCGCGTTGGGAATCTCGACGAGGTCCTTGAGCCATTGATACGACGTAGCGCCGGGCGCCGTGGCGGCAAGAGATACGGGCTGCCCCGGACAGACCGTGGAACCGAGCGGAGCCGTGATGGTGGGTGGGTTGCACGACACCAACTGAGAAACACGAAACCCCAATATCTCCAGTTCGGCCGACGTATTGGCGGCGCGGCGGGTGTCGGCCCGCAGGGGCTCTTCGATGGGTTCTAAGAAGAAGTGCCCGCCCCGAACCGTGCGGTCGGAACCACTGCTGCTCGATTCGTTCCATTCTAACAAATTCCCGCCCATGTCGAAGGCGCCGTAGTAGTTCGCCGCGTACGAGCCGACCGGCGTGGTGTCACCGATCACATTACCGAAGTTCGCCTCAGCGGTCGTGGGCTCACTGTTGCTCGATGTGGGGTATCGCCAGTAGTTATCGCTGTCGCCACCTGCGCTAGCGGGCTGGTGGTACGCGGCCTTGTACCACTCATCCTCGCTGGCCACCGCCCACACTGCGCCCGCGTTGCGCGTGACGGTGTTGTTGGCGATTCCGTCCGGAGTGAGCGTGTACGCACCGGTCTCGGTGTCGCCGCTTCCCTGGCCGTTGTGCAGCCAGTTGGCGAAGCGGCAGGCATCCCAGAACGACACGAGACTCACTGGGTTGTTGGCCCGGCCGCTGACAGTGCTGTACGTGTACGACCCCGGGGAGCCCGAGCGGGTGATGCCCCCGAACGACCCGGCCATGTTCGCGTTATAGAGGTTGAAGGTGTCCGACGCGGCCACCGCGTTCAGGAACGCCGCGTACTGGGCGTTGGTCACCTCGTACTTGCCAATGTTGTACGTGTACGCCACCGAGCCGTAGCCAGTCGTCGGGTCCGGCGGGTTGCCGGGGTTGCCGATGGTGACGGTGGGGATGGTGATCTGGGCCGACGCGGTCGAAACCGCCAACCCCCATGCAAGGGTAACCGCCGCGAGCGTGGCCGTGCTGATGAACGACTTGACGAACATGTCTTTCTCCTCGGTCGTTGGTCCGACTGCGGGCACTCAAGGCCGCACAGGTCACGGCAGGCAGTCTATTCGAACGTTGTCTCCCGGATTGTCAATGGGAGTTTCGTGGAGATTTGCATGGGCATGGCGGGAGGGCGTGAAGATGGGGGATTCGAGGGAGTTTGGGCGCTGGGGTGAGGGCGATGCGCGGCTGGTTGTGTTTGGCCGCGGGTGGTTGGTGCGGGGGTGCTTTGTTTTGACTAGCATGGAGTGCGGGTGGAATGGACTCGAAGCACGCGACGATGAGGACGTTTGGGGTGAGAAGCGGAGTGGAGGGGGGAAAGAGAAGAACGCCACGCGGAGCGTGGCGGTACCCGGGACTGCTCCACCCGGCCGATGGGGCCGGGGGAGGGTTTTGGGGGGGGGGAGAGATCGTTTGGTAACCGTTCGCAGGACATACACGCCAAAACAAAAGCCACCAGCCG
>JAVTWO010000210.1:9098-21927 GCA_032229765.1 Phycisphaerales bacterium
TGGGGGTGACCGGCGGGGGGGGGGGGCTAACTACAACAACCCCCGGCGGTCGGTGCCGGTACCCGGCCCGTCCCAACGCGGCGCGTGGCGCAGGGGGAGGGTTTGCGGGGTGGTGAGAGATCGTTGGATCACGGATCGAAGAACTTCACAGCAAACACAAAGGACACGAGCATGTTTGAGAGCGTTGCCGTCGCGGAGTTTGATCGTCCCCAGGTGGTGGTGTTGACGCGGTTTCAGGACGGCGAGGCGGAGGCGGTGCTGAAGGCCTTTGACAAGAAGGCGCCCGGCGCGGTGGTTGAGGCGGTGAAGGCGGCGCTCACGCGGCCTGAGTCTTCGGGCGAGGCGGGGAAGATGGCGGAGGCGTATCCGGTTGGTGGCGGGGAGGGGTTGCCCGCGCGGATCATCATCGCGGGGCTGGGGAAGAAGGAGAAGCTGAAGGAGGGGGACTTCCGCACGCTGGCGGCGGCGGTTGGGCGGCGCATGGTGGCGACGAAGGAGACGACGCTGGCGGTGCATATTGGGGCGGCGATCAGTGAGACGGGGCTGGATGCGGTTCTTGCGGGGCGGTGCTTTGGTGAGGGGCTGGGGCTGCTTTCGTGGAACAACCAGCAGTTCAAGGGGAAGGGGACGGAGCAGAAGAAGCGCGGGGCGCTGCAGGTGAAGGCGGATCGGAAGACGGTGGAGAAGGGGATGGTGTTGGGGTTGAAGTTGGCGGAGGCGGTGAACCTGGCGCGGACGTTGAGTGAGACGCCGCCGAATGTTGCGACGCCGGCGTTTATGGCGGAGCAGGCGAAGAAGGTGGCGAAGCTGGGCGGGCTTGAGCTGACGGTGATCGAGGGGAAGCAGCTTGAGAAGGAGAAGTTGGTTGGGCACATCAATGTGGGGAAGGCGAGCGAGAACAAGCCGTGCATGATCCGGCTGGCATATACGCCTGAGACGCTGAAGAAGAACAAGACGAAGCCGGTGGTGCTGATCGGCAAGACGATGACGTACGACACGGGCGGGTTGTCGCTGAAGGTGAACAACGGGATGGTGGGGATGAAGCGGGATAAGGACGGCGGGTGCGCGGTGCTTGGTGCGATGCTGGCGATCGCGACGGAGATCAAGCCGACGAGGCCTGTGGTTGCGTATTTGTGCGCGGCGGAGAACTCGATCTCGGACGAGGCGTACCGACCCGACGACATCATCACGTACCGCAACGGCGTGACGGTGGAGATCACCAACACGGACGCGGAGGGGCGGCTGGTGCTGGCGGATGCGTTCTGCTACGCGTGCGATAAGGATGATCCGGCGTACATCGTGGAGCTTTCGACGCTGACGGGCGGGGTGGTGACGGCGCTGGGCTCGACGTATTGCGGGATGTTCTGCGATGACGATGCGCTGCGGGCGAAGGTTGAGAAGGCCAGCACGGTGAGCGGGGAGCGGGTGTGGCGGTTGCCGATGCATCAGGAATATCGGGAGATGATGAAGTCGCCCGTGGCGGACATTTTGAACTCGAACCCGAACCGCAAGGCGCACGCGGGGCAGGGTGCGGCGTTCCTGTCGTACTTTGTGAAAGAGGGCACGGCGTGGTGCCACTTGGATATCGCGGGCGTGCACGCGACGGAGAGTGAGAGCGGGCCGTTTGTGAAGGGCCCGACGGGGTGGGGCGTGCGGATCTTGTGCGATCTGCTCAGCGGGGAGTGAGTTTCGGGTTTGGGTTGAGAAGAAGTGAAAACAACGCGACCCCGCGGCGGAGATGCTTGCGGGGTCGCGGTTTGTTTTGGAAGTGCGGGATGCGCGGGCGATGGGTGTGGGCTTTATGCGGAGGCCGGAGGAGTATCGGCGTCGGCGGCGGGGCTTGTCGGGGGCGTGATGGCGGGGACGAAGCGGGCGACGTCGGTGCTGGAGAGGAGGATGCGTTCGCGGAGGGTGTTGGTTTTGGTTTCGAGTTTCTTGCCGTTGGCGACGAGGGTCTGGTGTTCGACTTTGAGCGTGTGGAAGGCTTTGCAGGCGGGGCAGCTGGTGATGGTGTAGACGATGGTTTCGGGTGTGACGGTGTCGGCGGTGCTGGGTGCGGGGAGGATGGTGTCGAGGGAGTTGGCGACGGTGATCTGCTGGACGATTTCGGCGGAGGGGGCGGGGATGATGAGGTCGGCCATTTTGTGGTCGGCCCACTTGCCGCAGGATTCGCAGTAGGGCTCGCGGGTGGCGGAGAAGGCGCCGTAGACGGCGCCGGCGGCGATGATGGTGGCTTCGATGCCCCAGACGATGTAGGACAGGGGGCCGCCGATGGTTGGGGAGTTGGCGTTGGTGCTGCCGACCTTGCCGACGTGCCAGCCGGCTTCGGCGCGGAGTTCGAGGTAGTTCCAGAAGGTGAGATTGGCGTCGAGGGCGGCGCGGATATCGGGCGGGGCGGTGGCGATCATGCCGGGGCGGTTGAACTGGTATTCGACGTAATGACCGACGGCGACGGCGACGAGAGCGGCGGCGAGGCCCAGGCCTGCGCCGGCGAGTTTGTTCCGGCAGTGGGTGCTCTTGATGAGCAGGCGCACGGCGTAGCCCGTGGCGATGCCCATGCCGACGCAGATGATCGCGTCGAGGTAGATCAGCGGGAGGTAGTGCATGATGACTTGGTAGACGGCGCCGAGGATGGCGGCACCGGCGAGTGCGAGGGGCGCTTCGATGAAGAACTTGGAGGGGACGCGCTCGGACGATTGATAGGTTTGGAGCATTTGCGGAGTTTATCGAAGAGGGGGAGAACGTCAATCAGGTCGGATGGAGGGTGGGAGATTGATGCGGGGTTACTTGAGGTTGAGCCACATGGCGACTTGTTCGTGGGTGGTGTTGTCGTCGTGGATGAGGCCGAGGGGTTGGCGGCCGGATTCGATGAAGCCCAGGGATTGGTAGAGGGCGATGGCGTTCAAATTGTTGGCGTAGACCTCGAGGGTGATGAGTTGGAGCTCTTGGATGGAGCGGGCCCAGGTGATGGCGTGGTGGAGGATGAGGCGGCCGAGGCCTCGAGCGCGGTGAGAGGAGCGGACGCTGATGCCCAGGTCGACGCTGTGGCGGAGCTTTCGGCGGTTGTCGCGTTTGGCGGCGAGGACGAGCATGGCGGTGATGAGGGGCTGGCCTGTGGGGGAGCGGAGGGCGGGGTCCTCGGCGATGAGGCAGAGCTTTTTGGGATGGTCGAGGATGGAGCGGAGGAAGTCGCGCTCTTGGTCGAGGGTGAGGATGAACTCGTCGAGCTTGGTGAGGGTGAAGTCGGTGGTGGCGAAGACCTCGCGGGCGCAGTCGAGGACGGCCTCGGCGTCGTCGGGTGTGGCGACGCGGATGAGGGCGGGGGCGGCGGGGCGCTTCATTTGGACGGTGATGGTGGGCCAGTGGGCCATGGTTCGGGTCTTTGAGAGGATGGGAAAGGAAGGTGATGCGGCGGGAAGTGAGGTTATTCGGACAGGGAGGGCTGTGGCGGTGGAGCGGGATTTGGTGGGTTGGGGGAATACCCGGGCGGAGGGTGGTCGATAGGAGGAAGTGGGTTTTGATGCGAACCGGTTGTGAGGATCGGTTGTACACTTACGGGCGACGGGGGCTTGGAGCGTGGATGCGTACGGCGTGGGTCATGTTGGTGATGGTGTTGGTGACGGCGGCGTCGCTGATGCCGTCGCGTGGGGTTTGGGCGGTTGGTGGTGGTGGGGTGGGCGTGTCGGTGGCGGGGGTGTGCGCGGTTGAGGAAGCGGCGTGCCCGTGCGATTGTGAGGCGGGTGCGTGTACGTGCTGTGAGCAGATGAATGGGGAGGAGGGGAAGTCGGCGGGGGAGCGTGAGGGTGTTGATGAGCGCGGGGTTGTGGCGGTTGTGGGGGCGGTGGGGTGTCCGTGTCAGCCGGGGCCTTCGCGGTCGGGTGAGCGGCCTGTGCAGGTGACGCCTGGAGTTTTGGCGTCGCGTGCGGGGACGCTGACTTCGGTTGGTTCGCGAGTGCGGGGCGAGGGTGAAGAGGAGTCTTTGCACGCGGGGGCGGTGAAGTTGATTTTGGTGGGGCGTGGGTTGGGGGCGGTGGGGCTTGAGGCGGGTCTGGAGTGGCGGCGGGTGCGTGAGGTGACGGTGGGGGAGTTGGTGTTGCGGCGGAGCGAGCTTGGCCGCTGGTTGATTTGAAGTTGTGCGAGTGAGAACGTGCCGACGACGACGGCGCGGGTGTTGCGACGCGGGACCGCTGTGCGGTGCTGCGTGCGTTTACATCGTGCGCGGCGTGTTTGGCGTGTTTGAGAGCGTGCGGGGGATGGGGTGATGTGGTGAGCTGAAGAGAAACCGAGGTGCGTCGGCGCGCGATGAGCGGGGCCGACGACGGATGAAACTGAAAAGAGCAAACAATGAAGACGAACTTCTCAATGAAGAGCGGTGGGTTTGTGATGATGGCGGTTGTTTCGGTTGTTGGGCTGATGGTGCTGGGCGGGTGCGCGGGGTCGCGTGGGGGAGGTGGTGGCAGTGCGGGGAATCCGGATGAGAACGCGGTTGTGCACACGGTGAGTGCGGCGGATCTGGCATCGACGAAGGGGACGAAGCCTGTGGAGTCTGAGGAGGTGGTGTTGTGGATCAACGGGATGGGGTGCCCGCAGTGTGTGACGAATGTGGACTTGCAGTTGGAGCGGATCAAGGGCGCGAAGGACGTGCGGGTTGATCTGGCGAACGGGAAGGTGGCGGTGCGGTTTGAGAAGCAGCCGCGGCCGACGCCTGAGCGGATCGCGAAGGCGGTGAGTGACGCGGGCCTGACGCTGGTGAAGATCGAGTCTGGGAAGTGATGGATCGGCGATGACTTCGAGAAGTATGAGTTCACAGGCACATTCAACACACGAGAGCAGACACATGAGCAATCAAGAACGGATGAGGGGGTTGGGTGCGACGGGGTTGGTGATCGCGGGCGTGCTGGGGGTTGGGGCGATGGCCCCGGGCGAGGCGCGGGGCCAGGAGGCGATGTACACCGCGGCGGCGACGATGCCCTCGCCCGGGGTGTATGTCATCAGGCAGCAGTACCACTGGTTCAGTTATTCGTCGAGCCCATCGGAAGGGACGGACCGTGCGCAGCGGCTGGAGGTGAAGAACTCGCTGCAGTACGGGTTGGTGAAGGATCTGTCGCTGACGCTCGATGTGCCGGTGGAGTACACGAGCGTGAAGTACGCGAATCGGCAGGATACGGACGACAGCATCGGCGCGGACGATATTGATCTGACGTTCAAGTGGCGGTTCTATCAGAACGATCCGGGCGGGATCGACACGGTGCGGATCGCGATGCTCGCGGGTGCGCGGCTGCGGACGGAGGGGCGGTTCTCGACCGACCCGCACGTGGGGATCGTGTACACGCAGGTGCACGATATTCATGGGTTCAATGCCGAGGCGCACTACACGTTCAACACGGGCAGCGACCCGGGGACGCCCAACTTCGGCGGCAAGGGCGACAGCGACGCGCTGAACTTGAACCTGGCGTATGTGCTGCGGGTCTTTCCGATCACCTTCACGCCCGAGTCGAAGTCGGCGTGGTATGTGACGGCGGAGTTGAACCACCTGTATGAAGCCAACGGCGATCACGAGTTGAAGTTTTCGCCCGGGCTGATGTATGAAGGGCGAAGGTGGGGCTTTGAGATCATGGGGCAGATCCCCGTGTACACGAGGCTGAACCATCGCGCGCGGCAGACGTTCGGGATCGGGATCGGCTGGCGGTACATCTTCTGAGGTGGGGGCGGGTTTGAGAATGACATGTGCACGCCGACCCGGTGACGCGGGTCGGCGTGGTTTGTTTTTGCGTGGCGTGGGCTCGATGAATACTCTTGGCCCTATGTCAGACTCGAACGCAGCGGTGAATGGTGTGACGAACTCCGGCGGGCCCAAGTCGATGGACGCGATCATGGCGTTGTGCAAACGCCGGGGGTTCATTTTTCAGGCTTCGGACATCTACGGCGGGATCAACGGGTTCTGGGATTACGGCCCGCTGGGGGCGCAGCTGAAGAAGAACCTGCGCGATGCGTGGTGGCAGGACATGATCCTGAACCCGGCGTGGGGGCGGACGGGGCCTGGTGGGCAGAGGGTCAGTTGCGTGCCGGTGGAGACGTGCATCATCCAGCACCCGAAGGTGTGGGAGGCGAGCGGGCACGTTGGGGGGTTCAATGACCCGATGGTGGATTGCAAGGAAACGAAGGGGCGGTACCGGTATGACCATGTGATGGTGTATGTGCCGGCGAACGGGGAGGCGGGGGATAAGCCGGTGTTCGCGTATGTGGGTGATCAGCCCAGCGAGGCGAAGCAGAAGAAGAAAGCGGAGAAGACGTTCGGGGCGATTACGAGTGTGGCGTTGTCAACGCTGGCGAAGCCTTGGGACCGGGTGATTGCGCCGGAGGCGGAGAAGCCCGGGACGCTGACGGAGCCGCGGATGTTCAACCTGATGTTCGACACGATTCCGGGGGCGATCCGGGATGAGGCGAACAAGGCGTATCTGCGGCCGGAGACGGCGCAGGGCGTGTTCTTGCAGTTCAAGAACGTGGTGGACTCGTCGCGGGTGAAGATCCCTTTCGGCATCGGCAACACGGGGCGGAGCTTTCGCAATGAGGTGACGCCGCGGAACTTCACGTTCCGCTCGCGCGAGTTTGAGCAGGCGGAGCTGGAGTTCTTCTGCCACCCAAGCGAGTCGTTCGATTGGTACACGTTCTGGCGTGACTTCCGCATGGATTGGTGGAAGTCGCTGGGGCTGGCGGGTGAGAACCTGATCCTGCGTGAGCACGACAAGGACGAGCTTTCGCACTATTCGGTCGGCACGTCGGACGTTGAGTATCGGTTCCCGTTCACGGCGCCGGGGTTCGGCGAGCTGGAGGGGATCGCGCACCGCGGTGCGTACGACCTGACGCAGCATCAGAACCACAGCAAGGTGAAGCTCGATTACTTCGACACCACGCGGGGCGAGACACTGCCCAACGGCGGCAAGAAGGGCGAGCGGTACATCCCGCACTGCATCGAACCCGCGGCGGGTTTGGATCGCGGGGCGCTGGCGCTGATTTGTGAGGCGTACACGGTGGATGCGAGCAGGCCCAGCCCGGAGATCTTGAAGCTGCACCCGCGGGTGGCGCCGATCAAGGCGGCGGTTTTCCCGCTGGTGGATAAGGACGGGATGCCGGAGGTTGCGGAGAAGCTGACGGGGGAGCTGAACGCGAAGTTCGGGCGCTCGGGGTTCATCGAGACGGACGCGAAGCAGTCCATCGGCAAGCGGTACGCGCGGATGGACGAGGCTGGGTGTCCGTTCTGCTTCACGATCGACGGCGACACGCTGAAGGACCAGACGGTGACGGTGCGCGACCGCGATACGGGGTCGCAGCAGCGGATCAATCTGGACAAGGTCTCGGCGTTTTTGTTCGAGAAGATCGGGAGCTGAGAAGGCGGTGGAGTGGGGGGCGGTTGGAGGGCTGCGGGTGCAGGCCGTGGCTCGCGTGCGCGCTGGGTGCGCGGGGATTGCGCGTGGAGAGGGCGGGTGATGAGGAATGGGATGCCGAATCCGCGGTGAGGATGCAACCGAGGGGGGTTGGTTCCCCATACAGTTGGTCGGATTGAGGATGGTGAACCCGCCGGAGCGCTGCGCGTGTGGAAATGGCTTTTGATTGTGTTTGCGGTGTGTGTGCTGATGTGCGGCGGTGGTGGGGCGTTTTTGGCCTTTACGCCGCAGGGGAAGAAGCTGGTGCAGGGGTCGGCGTTTGCGCCGAAGCCGACGCCTGTGCGGGTGGAGGCGGTTGCGAAGGGTGACCTTGTGCGGGTGGTGAATGCGCCGGGGTCGATCGAGCCGAAGACGAAGGTGCAGATTTCGGCGCAGGTGATTGCGCGGATCACGGAGCTGCCGTTCCGTGAGGGGCAGCAGGTGAAGGCTGGGGATGTGGTGGTGAAGCTGGATTCGCGCGAGCTGGCGGCGGCGCTGGAGTCGGCGCAGGCGCAGTTGCGTGGCGAGCAGGCGCGATTGCTTGGGAATGAAGCGACGCTGGCGCAGGCGCAGCGCGATCTGACGCGGAAGCGCGATCTGATGGCGACGGACGACGAGACGAAGGCGAGTGTTGAGGAGGCGGAGGAGCGGGCCTTGAGGGCGCGGGCCTCGCTGGAGTCGTCGCGGCATGCGGTGGAGCAGTTCAAGGCGTTGATCGTGCGGGCGCAGAAGGATCTGGAGAACACGACGATCGTGGCGCCGTTCGACGGGACGATCACGAAGCTGAACGCGGAGGTGGGGGAGCTGGTGGTGGTGGGGACACTGAACAACGCGTCGTCGGTGATCATGGAGATCGCGGACCTGGACACGATGCTGATGAAGGCGCGGGTGGACGAGGCGAATATCGCGCCGGTGCGGTCGGCGCAGCCGTGCAAGGTCTTCATCAACGCGTACACGAACAAGTCGTTCGCGGGGAAGGTTGAGAAGGTCGGGCTGAAGCGGCTGGTGGATCGCGACGGTACGGGGTACTTCGAGGTCGAGGTGCTGGTGGACAAGCCCAAGGACCTGATCTTCGGCAGCGGGCTGACGGCGAACGTGGATATCCAGGTGCAGGAGCTGAGCGCGGTGAGGAAGGTGCCGTCGCAGGCGGTGGTGGAGCGGCGGCTGGACGAACTGCCCGCGAGTGTGCGGAGCAGCCCGCTGATCGACACCGCGAAGGCGTTTGCGCCGGTGGTGTTTGTGTATGAGAAGGGGCGGGCGCGGGCGGTTGCGGTGAAGACCGGCGCGAGCGATCTGACGCACACGGTGGTGACGGATGGGTTGAATGTGGGGGATCAGATTGTGACGGGGCCGTTCAAGGCGCTGCTGTCGCTGAAGGACAACGATTTGATCAGGCAGGACAAGAACGCCGGGGCGAAGAGCAGCACGAACATCGACCCGGGTGAGGAGGACGAAGACCCCGCGAAGCCCGAGGAGGAGTGAGCGGCGAGCGGAGTTGAGTTCGGCGGAGCGGTTTGACAGGGACGTGGGCGACGTGCGGCGAGGTCTCGGGCGGGTTGTCGTGGGCGTGGATCACTTTGACGATTTCGATCTCCAAACTCGAGAAGACCTATCACACGCTGGCGGAGCCGGTGCGGGCGCTGCGCGGGGTTGATCTGGAGATCAAGAAGAACGAGTTCGTGGCGATCATGGGCCCGTCGGGGTCGGGGAAGTCGACGCTGATGAACATCATCGGGTGTCTGGACCAGCCCACGAAGGGGACGTACACGCTCAACGGGCAGCGGGTGGACTCGCTCTCGGCCCGGCAGCTTGCGCACGTTCGCAATCAGCAGATCGGGTTTGTGTTCCAGTCGTTCGAGTTGCTGCCACGGGCGACGGCGCTGAAGAACGTGGCGCTGCCCCTGATGTACTCGGCGAAGCTGTGGCTGGGGAGCGCCCGACGCGCGGCGGAGGCGCTGAAGCGGGTGGGGCTTGCGGACCGGATGGACCACCGTCCGAACCAGCTTTCGGGCGGGCAGAAGCAGCGGGTGGCGATTGCGCGGGCGCTGGTGAACCAGCCGGCGATTCTGCTGGCGGACGAGCCGACGGGTGCGCTGGACTCGAAGACGTCGCTGGAGATCATCGACCTGTTCAAGGAGCTGCACAAACAGGGGCAGACGATCATCATCGTGACGCACGAGGAAGACGTGGCGGCGCACGCGGAGCGGATTATCCGTATCCGTGACGGCACGATCTTCTCGGATTTCCCCAGGCGGCTGGACCCGATTCATGGTCAGTATCTGCGGTCGATGATGCAGCAGGCGATTGAGCTTGGTCATCAGGCGCAGGGGGAGCCGGTGGGGGCGAGTCAGCCGGCGGCGGTGGGTGAGAATGTCACGAGCGGGGCCGCGGGCGGTGATGCGGCTGCGGGTGATGCGAAGAGTGGGGGGATGGCGACATGATGGGGCTTTTCATCGCCATCCCGCGGACGCTTTTTCAGACGGTGGTGCTGGCGTTCGCGCAGCTCTGGGCGAACCGCGTGCGGGCGCTGCTGACGACGCTGGGGATCGTCATCGGCGTGGCGAGCACGATCGTGATCGTCGGCGGGACGCAGGGTTTGAAGTCCGCGGTGCTGAAGGAGTTTGAGACCTTCGGCGCGACGCGGTTTGTGATCTTTCCGCGGAACCCGCGCGAGGCGCCGAACCGGTTCTCGCCTCAGCAGGTTCAGTTGAAGTTGCGGGAGTGCCGATTGCTGGAGGCGTCGTGCCCGTCGATTGCGCGGATCACGCCGGTGAAGAGCTTTGTTGCGCCGGTGCAGTTTAATGACCGCATCGAGCGGAACGTGCGGATCTCGGCGCTCGACGAGGATTGGCATCTGATCGAGGGGCGGCAGATTCTCTCCGGGCGGCCTTTCCTGCCTGTGGACGAGCTTGAGCGGCGGGCGGTGTGCATCGTCAACGACAAGGCGGTGGAGGAACTGGGACTGAATCAGGATCCGACGGGGCAGTCGATTTTGGTGGACGGGCGGAAGTTCTTGGTGGTGGGTGTGGTGGAGACGAAGACGCTGCCCTCGATCTTTGGTGGGGGCGATCCGCTGACGGAGGTGTACATCCCGTTCTCGGTGGGGAACGCGATGAAGCCCGAGCCGGTGTTCGGGATCTTCATTCAGGGGACGATGGTTTCGACGAACGCGTTTGATGATCTGAACGCGGAGGTGACGGCGACGCTGCGGCGGTCGCGTGATCTGAAGCCGGCGGACCCGGACACGTTCGCGGTGCGGGCGACGGATCAGGTGATCGCGGGGATCAACCGCGTGTCGTTCGGGATCACCATCGCGGCGACGTGCATCGTGGCGATCTCGCTGGTGGTGGGCGGGATCGGGATCATGAACATCATGCTGGCGTCGGTCTCTGAGCGGACGCGGGAGATCGGGCTGCGGAAGGCCGTGGGCGCGCCGCCGGCGGTGATTTTGACGCAGTTCCTGGTCGAGGCGGTGGTGCTGTGCCTGGTGGGAGCGGCGATCGGGCTGCAGATCGGTTTGTCGATTGTGTATCTGGTGCGGGCGGCGCCGGGCTCGCCTTTGGAGGACGCGTCGGTCCCGTCGTGGGCGATTATCTTGTCGGTTGGTTTCTCGGCCTTTACGGGGATCGCCTTCGGGATGTTCCCGGCGTTGAAGGCGGCGAGGTTGGATCCTATTGAAGCGTTGCGTCACGAATGAACACATCGAGCGTGGATAAGCGTGTGGGTTCTCATCAGCGTGCGGGCGCGGCGTGGCGGTTGCGTGGCGCGTGGCCTTTGGCGCTGGTGGTGCTGGCGGGGTGCCGGGCGGGGCCTTTGGAAGAGCGACCCGGGGACCTTGGGCCTTACGCGGATTCGGACCGGTTGCGGGCGATTGATCGCCTGAATCTGGAGCGGTTTAAGCTGCCTGCGGGGTCGAAGGAGTCGTCGCGTCGTGAGCCGGCGCTGCCGATGGCGCCGAAGGAGGTGACGCCCGACGCGGCGGCGTCGGTGACGGCGAAGCTGCGGGCGCAGTATCAGCAGGCGAAGAAGGTTGAGCTGACGCTTGAGGCGGCGCGGGTGAGTGCGTTGTCGTCGAATCTGGCGCTGCGGACGGCTTTGGTGGACCCGTTGATTGCGCGGGAAGCGCTCTCGGCGGAGCGTGCGAAGTTTGACGCGGTGTTTACGCCGGGGGTTTCGGTGGTGAGCACGGACCCGCCTCGGCTTTCGGGCCCGCAGGGGACGCCGAATGCGCGGAGTGTGCAGACGCAGATCGGCTCGGGCGTGTCGATCCCGCTGCGGACGGGCGGGCGCGTGTCGGTGGACCTGACGCAGACGTACAGCGACAACAACTCGCCATTCGATACGGACGGGACGACGACGAGCCCCTCGGCGGGGTTCTCGGTGACGCTGCCGCTGCTGCGTGGGGCGGGGCGGCTGGTGAACACCGCGTCGATCGTCATCGCGGGGTACAACGCGCAGATCGTGGAGGCGGCGACGAAGCTGCGCGTGATCGCGACGTTGGCGGCGAGCGACCGGGCGTACTGGCGATTGGTGGCGGCGCGGCAGGCGCTGGACGTGACGATCGCTCAGTACGAGCTTGCGTCGGATCTGCTGGCGAAAGCGCAGCGCAGGCAGCGCGCGGGGAGCGCCACGGCGGTGGATGTTCTGCGGGCGCAGTCGGGTGTGGCGTCGCGGCTGGACGCGATTATCTCCGCGGAGACGAACCTGCTGATCGTGCAGCGCGACTTCAAGCGGACGGTGAACATGCCCGGGCTGGCGCTGGAGGATGATGTGCTGGTGGTGCCGGCGTCGCAGCCCGCGCCGGTGGAGTATGCGCTGGCGGAGCGGTCGCCCGAACTGGTGAGTATGGCGCGGGCGAACCGTGCGGAGCTCTTGCAGGCGGAACTGCAGATTCTTGCGGACGCGTTGAACATTGACGTGGCGCGGAACAACACGCTGCCGGCGTTGGATCTTTCGGGCGGGTACACGTTCAACGGGATCGGCACGAACCAGGGCGAGGGGCTTTCGACGCTGTTTCAGAACCGGTTCCAGGGGTACTCGGGTTCGTTACGGGCGGAAGTGCCCTTGAGCAACGAGGCGGCGAACGCCCGGCTGCGGTCGGCGATCTTGACGCGGTTGCAGCGGCTGAGCGATCGGGCAACGCAGCAGCAAGCCATCGAGCAGGAGACGCTCGACGCGGTGGACCGGGCGCGCTCGGCGTGGCAGCGGATCATGGCGAGTCAGCAGTCGTCGGTGCTGGCCGGGCGCACGCTCGAAGCGGAGCAGCGGCAGTTCGACGCGGGCCTGCGCACGGCGACCGACGTGCTCGACGCGTCGACGCGCCTGGCGGATGCGCAGCTCGCGGAGATCCGAGCGCTGGCGGATTATCAGATCGCGCTGGTGGATCTGGCGGTGGCGACGGGGAC